>WQUA01000036.1 GCA_009786025.1 Pseudomonadota bacterium
CGAGCTTGAAGGCGATGGCGTCCAGATCGGGCGCGACCGCCGCCGCCATGCCCGCCAGCAACGCCCAGCGCGGAATGCGCCGCCAGCCCAGCGCCACCGCTGCCGCTATCGGCACGGCCACGTGGGTCAGGATGGTCGGCATGGTTTCAGGCAGCCCTCTTCTGGATTTGCGCGACCTACTCGCGCAGCAGTGGCGACTCTCAGCAACGATTCTTGGCCGATACCAGCTTGCCGATTGCCGCCCGTTGCATCGGCGGCATACTTTGCCGATAGCGTGGCGGGCACGGCGAACCACGTCGCCATGTCGCCTGCCGGTTCAAAACCAAGCGCGAAAGCGCCGTTGAGATCGTAATCGTTGAATGTACCGACATTCACAGCGTCCGTGAGCGCCTTCAGTTTCGCAGGCAGGGGAATACCGGAAAGAAATGCTATTTCAGGAATGATTTTGCCGGTCTTGTTTGCCATACGTTCGCCTTCCTGTTTCTGTGTGTGAGGCACATGATGCCTCCAGGCAATGTGGTTTCGTTTGATCAAAACCGATGGTTATTGTTGCACACTTTCTTCCCTGCTGACGGTTCCGACCTTGCCGTCGATGCGCGAGGGTGGGGTAGGATTAAATGGAATATTAGAGCTATCCATGGCGAAGGCTCGGAGTACTTGCAGGAAGCAAATCTTCAAATTGAGCGGTTGTCGAACCGTGCCATTCCTCCAATTGCGTCCACGCTTCAGGCGGCGACTCCCACCAGTTATAACGCGCCGATAACGCGAAACTGTTTATTTCAAGCCCATAGGAAGTGCCGTCGATTCCGATGGTTGAAACCGGAACGAACGGCGGCAGTTTGATTGCCTGAAGAGAACGCAAAACCGTTTCAAAGACATCCGAGGCAAGGGGCACTTCACAACCATAGGTGATCGGCTCAACAATGACTGGATGGCGATGATCCCAAGTGATGCGGCGAAGGAATAAAGCGTTATCGGCCTGCAAGACAGCCCAGGATGCGCTTGGTTGGAAAGACGGATACCGCCATAGGCGAAGCCGCATAACCGCGCGCTTCCTTACCGGAAGCCCAGGGTACTTTATTGGATTTTCCAGCAGAGCCATTGCCCGCGTGCGGTGGTCGTTGTAGCTCATGGTTTCCCTAACTCTTGAATGGCCTGTCAGAGACGGCGTTTGAATGCAACCTTTGGCAGGTCCGACCACTCGGAACACAACCGTTTGATTTGAGCGGACAACTCAGGAAGGCTGAGCGCGGGAAGCTGCTGGTGGATCTCTTGAACGAGGCCGACAGACCAACCGCTCTCAACGATGCGATTAACTTGATCAGTGGCAAAAACAGCGAACTCTTGCCGAATGCGGATGCGCGCGAACAAGGTCTCAATGTCTCGCACCAGAAACGCCAGAGTACTGGACGTTTCATGGGTGGCGCAATGAAGCAATTCCTCCAACTGAGAAGCCTCCGGTATCGCCTGCGGAACGTCCTGCATGGCGTTCGGCCATTCATGTTCGGCTGATTCAAGCAACTTTATTGCTGCTTTGATGTTGTTAACCACTTCGCCGATGGGTCGGTTTTCTGACGACATTGTGGGGTCTCCAATGCTTGAATTTTCAGGTGCGCTTTAACGCGGCCGGGGTGAAGCGTAACATAACCCCTGCATTTCGGGTTTCCGGCGGAGCCCGCGAGGCCGAAGAGCACAAAGGCAATTACGATGAACCAGGCGATACCCAAGGCCAGACAGCCATCCTTGCGATAAGGCGAGAAAATCATCAGGTTCACGCGCCACAACAAAATACAAGAATACGCAGAATCCGCCAGTTAGAACCCCATGGTGATGAGATAGCTCCGGCAATAGACCGCCATGAAAATTCTTTATCAAGAACGCACATAGCTTTGTTTGAGTTCCGCCAGTTCGTCAGCGCTGAGATGATAAGCAAATAACGACAGCAGCGATTGGAACTCTTGATACGACAACCACCTGCGAAAGTGCTGCCAATTTTCCCGCCGGCCAGGCAGATGCTCGTAAAAGGCCACGGCGGCAGCCGTAGAAGTATTGTTTGGAAGCCGACCCGAAGCGTCCGACACACACCAAGTAGCGAATTTGAGGATACGGGACTGGAGATTGACGTCGTTACATGCAACGGCACGCTCAAACTCAAAATTCAGGTCAATCCATAGCGCCATCGGACTTTCGGAGATGTCGATTATCTGCCGGAACTCTGGCAAGTGGTTTAAGGCTTCGCGACGCCATGCACTCATATGGACAAAGACCGTGCGAATACTCTGGCATCAAAGCAAAGCGATGGCAGCACCATCCGCCTTGAACCTAACGCTAGACATCGCTGAGGCTTCTAAAATATGCAAGAACATGATTTTGATACACCACTTCGAGTTGTTTGGTAAATGCAGCGAGGTCAGTCCCGAACCCCAACAAAAACGCCTGCTTTATTTCCGGCAAGTGATCGAAACGTCCAGCGTCGAGGGCTTCCCTGGCCGCCTTGATGATCGGCCAATTAAAGCTTACCGATTCTTGCTCGTCCCAGCAATCAGAGACAGCGCACAGAATCGCAATGGCTGAACCTGCATGCAGAAGCGCCTCATCCAATTCAAACGTGTAGCCGGGCGGGGGCAAAACCTTGGCGTCGATAAACTCAAAAGGAGAGAAGCGCCCGGTTTCCAGGCCGTGCCCGAAACCGCCGTACGAGGACACCATATCGACGTATAGATACAGGATGTCTCTGATAGCATCCTGCGCGTATCGCAAAGTATCGTTCGTGATGTGCATGGATGTTCTTTAGCCTGACGCCGCGCCAAAGGGCGGCGAAACCACCCGCCGCGAGAGTCGCATCAAGCATGGCATCATTTACCCTTCATCTGCGTTTCGTACGACTGCAATTCCTTGATGCGATATTCGATAACTTTGGCTCGACAAATGGGGTGGTGAAGCACTTGCCCTTCTCGCCCCCACTCACCGTTACGCAAGAAATTACAGGACTTTTCCTTATAGGCGTTCCATGCGCGTTGCTCCGCCAGAAGATCGCTTTTCGTTTGTCCGTCAGCGTTTTTGTAAAGCGTTTGCCAAACTTCATTGAGCTTGCGATCAGCGCGTTCTATCCATTGGCCGCCGCAAACGCTCCAGGAGGAATTTGTGCCATCGGAGCTTTCGATACATTTATCGTAGGTTACGTCTGCCCACGCGGGATGCACAACGAACAAAATGGATAACACCAGCAGGGAAAAAAGAGGTTTCATATGCAATCTCGCCGCTTGAATGAGTCGGCGCGCTTACGCGCATCCGGGTTGAATGAAATGTTCGTCTTCATGTTGCTACCTGCCGCGGATGAACAACTTGCCTGACGCGATGAATGCTTCCGCATCTCGCCATGCGCGGGTATCGGTTTTTCGGGGCGCCTTGAAGTCGATACCCATGTAATGCGCCGGGCCGCCGCAATCGGGACATGTGCACGTACGGCTTGCTTCAAAGTCTTCGACTTCTTTCCCCCGCGCGACTTGCTGTTCTGTAGTCATGAAACGGCTCGTTGGAGTTAGAGCGCAGGAAAACCGCGGGCGCTTGAAGCACTTCCGACACTGAAAGCACGCATACTGAAGTGGCCTTGCTATGGCTTTCATACCGCCTCACTCCTCAGAAGACCAAAAGGGAATTTCATTTTCCCACCGTTGGCCATACCATTCTGTGGCCAACTGCTTGAACTCGGCACGAGAGATGCGCTTCCATTCCGAAGCGGAACAGGCTGAACGGTTGGGGCCAAAACGCTTGACCGGGCCTTTGCCGTAAATGCCGCCCTCAAGATTTCTCGACGCATCGCACTTGAAGTAAGCGAGCTCTATCATACCGTGGGGCGGCGGTTCATGGCTTCCGGCGATGGCCAGGGTGCTTGCCTGCACTATAAGGAAAACTTTGAGAAAGCTGTGTGATCGCATAATCCGGCGCTTGAATTTATCAGTGTACTTTGTGGACGATGGGTACGTCGAGGTGCGAATCAGGTTTCAACAACATCTGCGGTGAGGATACAAAATCCGGAAGCGCCACATTCAAGGCTTCGGGAAGATTGTAATCAAATTGTCGGTACAGCGCCAATCCGAGCACCGTCGGGTCGGCGGGATCCGGTAACTATCCTCGTCCCGGGCCGGCGGATTGGGTTGTTCGCTCTTCATCATTGCGCCGGGGTTGAATGAAATGTCAAACAGAAGAGCGACTGCGGTCTGCCGCCCGCTGAGGCCGGATTTTCTCGCCGGTCGGACGCAATACAAACCGCTCGCGGACGGTGCTCGGAAAAGCAGCAAACCCAGGAACGCAACAAAGTGCCCGAAGAAACAAGCGTCGTTTGAATGCTCATGCGCTTGATTATAAGACGGATGAGCCTGTGCGGCTCACGCCAAAGCGCAAGATCAACCGTTCGGACAAGAGAAAGCCGGCGTTTTATAGCTTGACGCCCCTTTGGCTTCATCGATCAGGCGCTGTTGTTCCTGCCACCATCGGTGATAACAGTTGATTTGATTCTCGACTTCAAGCGGCTTGCCGTTCAAATGCCGCCAGTACGATGTGAGAACGATTGCCGATGCGTCGTCCAGATGTTGCACCCGCAGCGTCCTGGGTAGCGCCGACCCGCCTGCGCGAAACCATTCGTTCCTGATGCGCATTCCGATGCCCATGTGCGCTAAGGCCACAGCTTCGGACTCAGGGGCATTCTGGAACTTCTGACGCTCGATGGCCGATAATTGTTTATCCAGCGCCGCAAACGCTTCTTCCAAAGTATTGGGCACCGACTCGGCGGCATGGCACAACAACGACGCACATGCCGCGAGCGCCACAGCGCCTCGCCACATGAAGCGGAAAGAGCGTATCGCTTGAAAGGCCGTCGGCCAAGTTAAGCGGCGCGCTGATAAGCGCATCTGCTTGAACGCAATGTTAAGCCAGTGTTGCATCTTGCTGTTTTTCGGCCGCATAGGCCAGCATTTCTTCAAACGAAGCAAATACATCTCTGCCTGTACTCGTAATGAAATAATTTCCGAGATCGGTAATGGGTTTTGCAACATTCTTACCCCACGGCGGTTGCGCCTCTTGATCGTCAATGTCCCACACGACCTCCGAAGGCGACAGTTCTTTCAGCTACGCTTTCGCTTGCGCCAGTTCTTCCATGGCCGCCCTTGCATGAGCGTGAGGAAGACAACCCTGGTATAACTCATTCATCAAATGAGGGAAGCGGCTGCCCCAGCCGTCAGGTTCGCAGTGCGCGCTGATTGTGGAGAAGAACGCATGTACAAAGCTCGAAGCGCCCATTTCAGTAGTGATTGAGCCGATGGTGATTCCTACAGCCATGATGCTCCTTATAAAGCAAGCACGCATAAAGCAAACGCAGGTTGCGCGGATAGTCTAACGCCAAAACCAGGCGGTGGCAAAGCCGCCCCTCGGGCGCATTGTTAATGCACACAACCAAACTGCGCGCGCAGCATTGAAATTTATTAAACATTTGCTCTCTCGGCCAGAAACTTGTCAACGGCGGATTTTGCGGCGAGCAAATTACAATGATTCATTTTGGCGTAGGCCATATAAGCCTCCCTCTTTTTCTCCGGGATGATGGCCAGCGTTTGCCAGCTTTGCTCTGGCGCTGTAGAGGGCAAAGCTTTTGCCGGGGGCCCGGAAACCGTATGATCATTGCCAAGGTCTAAAAAACAATCTCTTCGGATGTAATGCTCCAGGCACCTGAGAAGGTCTGATAGAGAAGCTGTCGGTTTTTGGCTCACCGCCAAACCAACAACATCTTGAATCAGCTCATCGGAACAATAAATCCAGAAACCTCTGTCAGTTGCAGATTTCGGGTATATTTCTTCGCAATCGTCCGTAACCTGAACCTTTTCCGCCACCAAAAAAACATCGTCAAGCGTTGCCTCTCTATCTTGATCCTCCCAATACAAATCATACGATGCGTCGGGACCCTTCTTTTCTGCGACAGCTCTCAGCACGTCCGATACTTTATAAATGTTTCCGATAGAGATCATAAATCACCCGATAGAGGTATAAACAAGCCTAACGCCCGAATTGGCAGGCACGCCCGGATTGAACGAAATATCAGGCGCGCACCGGAAATGCCCGCACCACGTCTGATAACTCACGCAGGGTTGAGGACAAGTAGGTCTGATCCTGCGACAACCAGAGAGTAAGCCTATGTCCATGTCCAGCTTGATCCACGGCCTCGCCGTCAATATGGATGTGGCCCGTATTGTCACAGGACGCGCGAAGAATAAGCTGACGCTCCAGGGGTTCAAAGGTATAGTCGCCGTGTAGATCCCGATACAAAGCGCCCAATCCCTGCAGCAATTGTTCCAACTCAGAGGTTAGAAAGCGGGCTTGAAATTTACCGCAGAACGCGCCGGCTTGAACCGAAACCTCACAAAGCAGCCAGTTATCATCATAGAACTCTCCGGTGGGCGGTTGCTCATAGCCGAGCACGGTGAGCGTGACCCGCTCGCTGTCGCTGGTTCCGATGGAGAATGATTTCATGCCGCCTAACATTTGAATGAACCGATGTCCTTTCGCATATCCGGATTAGGCGCGATGTTAATTCCCGGCAGAGAACACATAACGCTCACACTCGTGATTACTATAGTAGCCCGCGTTGACTCTTGGGAAGAATATCGCCGAATCATCATCGCCATGCTTTTCAAGAAAAGTGGATAATTCGACCATCTGACCGTCCAGTTCGCCTTCGCCCCATACCGCCAAGACGTAGCCAGACTCTTTCTCTTTAACCCCCAACTCCTTAAGTCGCTTTGCGACTAAAACCTCGAGATCAACCGTATCCGGCATTCGCGTAAATTTCGTCATGTCCAGATGCCGGGTATCATGCAACAAGTTCCATAACCCATCGCTTCGTCTTTTCGCATTGTCGAGAAGAAGCCAATAGCGGTCTTGCTTTTCCCGCTGTACGAATGTGGCAATAAATTTTTTCAGTGGTTCGTTCATACGATACCTGCGATAGCCCGGCGCTCGCGCTCACCGGTAACGAAACCATCCGTCTTGAACACAATGTCAGGCGCTTGACTTGATGTGATGAATGAGACGTTCATGAATTTCTTTCCAGTTGGCCCCGCTGTCAACCCTTCGTTTCAGATATAGCATCGCGCTTGAGATGCGTCTGCTCTCCGGAACGCTCGTGCTTGACTGTATCGCATCATGTAAAAGCTGCATGGAAAACGGAACGGGCGCGGGAAAAGGCTGAAACATGTATTCCGGAATGTTTCGGCGCCGAGGAATATCAGGGTAGGCCGCGGCGTGATCTGAACCATCATCAGAGCGGGCATCAAAAACAATATGGTTGTTTTTATATAAATTGTTTTTGACGCGGCTTTCAACTTCAGAGCAAAACACCCATGTTTCCAGATCCCTATCGGGAACCTCCGGGGCGTCGGCGTATTGTGTTAACCACTGCGCTCCAGCACGCCAGTACAGTTTTAACGCGGTTCCAAGATCACAGTTCGGAGCACGAACAATTGCTGCCGCTTCCGAGAGGCCGCCATCCCAATCGTAACAACAGGCCATGGACTCCAAATCTTCAGGCGAAGCAAAGCACAACGGAACAAATGCGCCAATAATTTCACCATGTTCATCGACCTTCCACGCTCCCTGAATGGCCTCCGGCGGAACATCCCTGTCTCGATCATGGTGGGCATCAATAACGTAAACCCATCCGTCGGGATAGAGTGTGGCTTCTTCTTTCATTTCAAGGGTTGGCTCCACCGACATTCCTTTTCGCTTAACGCTTGAATTAACCGACGCGCTTTAGCCCGATCTTTATTTTTTTGTTTTCATTGCCAGGAATTGTGCGTACCGCTCGTCGATGATCCGCCGCACTTCCGCGTAGTTGTCTTCAGAATTTTCGATATAAAAATAGGCGTTGTCCCGGTATGTGTTGAGCAACTCCGTATGTCCATCAACCCATTTGCCGTAATCCACCGTATACGTGGCATAGGCTTTGGCGAATTGTGTTTTTTCACTTCCATAGTAGGCGTGGGCAAATGCTTGACCTTTGGTATTCAAGTCGTCAGAAGAAAACACACCATCGCCGAAGTTCATGAAAAAATCTCGACAGGCATGGGAGCTTTTTTTCATTTCTTCGAGTTTATCTCCATAATCTTCCACGTTGAGCTTGGACATGAAGGCGCGCTCGATACACCAGCGAAAGAAAAAGGCGATATGCGTCGCCCCCTG
Organism: Pseudomonadota bacterium; assembly: GCA_009786025.1. Classification (GTDB taxonomy): domain Bacteria; phylum Pseudomonadota; class Gammaproteobacteria; order Burkholderiales; family Casimicrobiaceae; genus UBA931. The sequence goes on from WQUA01000036.1 coordinate 8,227, forward strand.
CTCAGGCGCGATGTCGGTTGGCGCATTGGCTGCACCGAAATGCCATTTGGCTTTGTCGTAGCTTTCGAATTTCATGTGCTCCGATCCTGGTTCGTAAGATTAGCTTAACGCCTTAATCCGTCGTGCATCGGTCAGCGCGCTTGAATCAAATGGATCGTCAAGCGAGGCCACGAAGAATATCCAGCTTGTTTTTCGGCGCATCCGCCGCCATGAAGTCCGGAATGGTGCGCGGCGTCCGTTTCGGGCGAGAAAGGAAGGCAACAGGCCATTCGGCCACACGGCGCGCTTTGACATGAACATATCGGCCTTCTTCCGGTTCGTCAATGTACTCCTCCTGCACGATCAGCGCCAAAGGCTCTTCCGCGCCCTGCGTTTCTTGCGAGAATGCTAGTGCCTCCTCATAGGTCTCGAAGGGATAGTAGTAGTCACTACCATCGGCCAGGTCCGCCGCACCTCGCTCCGGATAGCACCAGACCCGATATTCCAGAACAGCGTCCCAGACGTAGCCGCCCCCGGCGTTGGCTTCGGGCGGATAAGTACCCACGAGGGCTGGATCCAGGACGGGCGGCGCTTTCATTGCGACCTGACGGCTTATACCTTGAAATGATCAGTGTCGTCTAACTTATGACTGCCGTCAAGACAGCCTTGAATTGGCGCTCGCGCTTTTAATGAGCGCATAGCCTGAACAAGCAAGGCGCGCGGCCCCCTCTCCAACTTTCCTCCGCAGTCGAGGGAAGGAGGTTTTTAGAAAGGTGGCCGCATGAGTGTAAAATACCCGCAACTTTTTCTTTCAGGGGTGTTTTAAATGGCAGCACAGGAAACGATTCATGCGCAAGTAACCAGCCACCCGGTCGTGCTCTACATGAAAGGCACGCCGCGGATGCCGATGTGCGGTTTTTCGGCGACGGCGGTAGAAATTCTGAAGCAATGCGGCGTGGCGGATTTTTTTTCGGTCAACGTGCTTGACGATCCCGATATTCGGCAGGGCGCCAAGGACTACGCGAGTTGGCCGACGTTTCCGCAGCTTTACGTTAACGGGGAGTTTGTCGGCGGTTGCGACATCATGCGAGAGATGTTTGAGAGCGGTGAATTGAGCGCGCTATTGGCGCCGAAAGCGTGAGTGTTGCGCAGGAGAGGGATATCGCTCTCTTTGCAGAAATAAAATAAGACGGCTCGGTCAGCGGGTTGCCGCTCGCGAACGACCCAATGAACACGCCTTGTTGTTCCGCGCTCTATATCTCACGACATGAATCTTTTTGGCGGGCAACTTTCGGATTTTTTCGCGCACCGACGAGCGCAAAAGCACGCTCGGTCGCTGGCCGAGGAGTTGTGCCGTCGCCTTCGCCCGAACGAGCCGATTCTGGGGACGGCGCTTTGCGCGGATGAGGATGAGCGCTACATCGTCCGCGTTTTCTGCGGCAAGCGTACCGAAGAACCGGCCTCCACGCTGCCGCCCTGGCGCGAGTGCCTCATCGTTGCAGTAACGAAAGACAACATGGTCGCGGAACTCACCAAGGACGGTGGGCCGTATCAGCCCGTCATCCGGTAGCGAAAACGCAACAGCAACGCGACAAGCAGAATCAGCGCTGCGCTGCCGCCGCCGCATACAAGCGCACGACGCCGACCTGAAAGCCCTCCGAATGAGCCATCAGCTCATCCTCCATCAACCTGAGCGCATGATTTTTGAAGCCGCTCCGGTAGCAATGAAGGATGGTGTCCGAGCAAGCGTGAAATTTTTCATGCGCATTGTTCAGAACCCAGTATTCGAGAAGTCCGCTGTAGCGCTTACGTGCTGGGCCATAAAGCCATTGCCGCAATAAAAAAGGGGGCGCTTCGCTTTCGTGAGAAAGATTGGAGACCCGGTCAATCTGACGGTAAACCAGGTCGCGAAGACAATCAACCCAAGCGCGGTGGGCGTCCATCGCCTGCTTCATATCCAGGTCGTAAGTGTTTTTTTCCCTCGTTGCCAAGTTTGATGCTTCGTTGTCAAAAAGAAACTCGTTCCTCAACCATTTTAACCACCCCATGTTCTCCCCCCGTTGTATGTTTACATCTTTTCGTCATTTTTTGACATTTTAATGGGGCAGATTTTATGTCATGTTTGAGCAAATAGCAAGATTCAATCAGTTGTATGCATGAACACTAGACAAGATTACGCGATAGCGCGCTTTTCAATATATGTTACACACATCAAAGTATGAATAATCATGCCCAAAGGTTATGATCTATAAATTCCTGTTCTTGCGGCTTTAAAAAATGGGGCAATTATGATGCAGCTAACGTACTGGTCAGCAGCTGGGTATATCGATGTTGACGCCCGTTGTGAGGTTTCGCTGCTTCAATACATATTGATGAATCGTCCCTTTCACGATGAAAATGAATCAAGCAACAGTTTTTTAACAATGTTTTTCAAATTGATGTCGCAAAAACGCTGCACTTTATAAATTTTTTGTAAATTCTTTTTGTTTTTATTCATGCCGCTTAGCAACGGCTTTACTCTTTTATTACCATTCATGGACGCGCTCGGTAATGAATGTGGCGCGCACGAAGATTCTTGATAAGGAGTTGCAAAATGTCGTTGATAAAGCGTCTGATGGCTGAAGGAGTAGGAACATTTTGGTTGGTGTTGGGCGGTTGCGGCAGCGCGGTATTGGCTGCGACCTTTTCGAGTGTCGGAATCGGCCTGCTCGGAGTATCGCTGGCTTTCGGCTTGACCGTTTTAACGATGGCCTACGCGATCGGCCATATCTCGGGCTGCCATCTGAACCCAGCGGTAACGCTGGGTTTGGCCGCAGGCGGACGCTTCCCGTTTTCGGAGGTGCTTCCTTATGTGACTGCGCAGGTGATCGGAGGCATTGTGGCGGCTGGCGTGCTGTATTTGATCGTCACGGGCAAGGCAGGCACGCAGATCGGCAACTTCGCCGCCAATGGCTATGGCGCGCATTCGCCGGATGGTTACGGCCTTGGCGCCGCTTTTATCACCGAAGTGGTGATGACTGCGATGTTTCTGTTCGTCATCATGGGGGCAACCGATCCCCGGGCGCCGGCTGCTTTTGCGCCGATCGCTATCGGCTTGTGTCTGACACTGATTCACCTGATCAGCATTCCGGTGACCAATACATCCGTCAACCCGGCGCGTTCGACCTCGCAAGCGCTGTTTGCGGACGGCGGCTGGGCGCTGGGGCAGTTGTGGCTGTTCTGGGCGGCGCCGCTGATCGGCGGTGTGGTAGGGGCGCTGTTGTATCGTGTTGCGGCTTGCACAAAGCCTGCAAAAAAAGAATGACCTTTTCGACAAACAAGGAAGAAGCCCTTTAGAAGAAGCTCCTTCATGGGCTTTTTTCTTTAGGTCGGTTTGAAAGAAACAGATAAAGGTAAGATAGCGCCCTCAGCCAGACATTGAAAAATAGGCGTCAAATATATGCAGCCGGACAGATCGCGCGAACAGGCAAAGGAGAAACTTCCCGACCAGACAACAGTACAGCCAGCGCCGCCGCTGCTGGAGGCGGTGTTTGTGACGGGGGCGGCGCAATGGTCGCAATTACCACCGGAGGGGCCAACGGAAATTGCGTTCGCCGGTCGTTCCAATGCCGGCAAATCGAGCGCGCTCAATGCGCTGGCGCGGCGCGCGCGCCTGGCATTCGCGTCGCGGACGCCAGGGCGAACACAGCAAATTAATTTTTTCCAGATGCGCTGTGGCGCTTACGCTGTCGATCTTCCCGGTTACGGCTATGCGGCAGTGGCGCGACAGACCAAAACCGTCTGGCAGGATTTTTTATGGCGCTATGTGACAGAGCGGCAAACGTTGGCGGCGCTGGTGCTGGTGGCGGATATTCGGCGCGGAATCACTGACCTGGACAGACCGGTGCTGGAAGTGTTTGTGCAGACAAGCCGACCGGTACTGCTGCTGGCGACCAAGTCCGACAAGTTGAACGTACAGGAGCGTCGTCGCGCGCTGGCCGACATGGGTCGCGCCTTGCGCGAGTATGGCTGCGGCGTGGTGACGGTCGTCGAGTTTTCGGCGACGGCGCGGCGCGGTATCGAGGCGGCAGACAGGGTGATCGCTGAATGGGTCGCATAGACAGCGTACAGGGGTCGGAAGCCAGAGATCAGGAAGGCGTCATTGCGAGCGCAACGAAGCAATCCAGAAAACCATCATGATTTTTCCTGATGTCTGGCCTCTGACCTCTGCCCTCCGGCCTTTACGGTTACAATAAAAATGCCATATAAAGACGAGCAGGAAAGGGAAATACCATGCCGACATCGGACATTCATCACGCGCTACTGGCGTTGTCGCCGCTGGACGGCCGCTACGAGAAAAAAGTGGAAGCGTTGCGGGCTTGCTTCAGCGAGTTTGCACTGATCCGCTACCGGGTACAAATCGAATTGGCCTGGTTGCAGGCATTGTCGGAAGCGCCCGGAATTACCGAAGTACCGTCGTTTTCGCAGGGCACGCTGTTTCTGATGCGGGAAGTCGGCGAGCGTTTTTCGATGGATGACGCAGAGCGGGTCAAAGCGATCGAGCGCACAACCAACCATGATGTAAAAGCGGTTGAGTACTGGCTGAAGGATCGTTTCAAGCCTCATCCGGAAGTAGCCGAAGTTGAAGAGTTTTTTCATTTTGCCTGCACGTCGGAAGACATCAACAACATTGCGCACGCGCGGGCGCTCAAGGACGCACGTGAGCATGCGCTGCTGCCGGTTTTACGCGAACTGATCAGCGATGTGCGCAGTTTGGCGCGTGCGCTGGCCGATGTGCCGATGCTGTCGCGCACACATGGTCAGCCGGCGACGCCGACGACGCTGGGCAAAGAAATGGCGAATGTTTGTGTGCGCCTGGAGCAGGCGACCGCCGAAATCGAGCGCGCGCCATTGCGCGCCAAATGCAATGGCGCAGTCGGCAATTACAACGCGCATCTGGCGGCGTACCCAGATGTGGATTGGGAAGCGTTGTCGCGCCGCTTCATCGAGCACATGGGGTTGGTGTTTCATGATTACACCACGCAGATCGAGCCGCACGATGGCATGGCCGTGTTGTTCGACGCGCTGGCGCGTTTCAACACCATTCTGATCGACTTTAACCGCGACGTGTGGGGCTACATCTCGCTCGGCTATTTCAAACAGAAAACAAAGGAAGGCGAAGTCGGCTCATCAACGATGCCGCACAAGGTCAACCCGATCGACTTTGAAAACTCCGAAGGCAATCTCGGCATCGCCAATGCGCTGCTGCGACATCTGGCCGAAAAATTGCCGGTCTCGCGCTGGCAGCGTGATCTGACCGATTCGACGGTTTTACGCAACATGGGTGTGGCGCTTGGCCACACGCTGCTGGGCTGGAGCACGTTGCGGGTCGGGCTGGCAAAGCTGGAGGCCAACCCGGCGCGACTGGCCGAAGACCTCGATCAATGTTGGGAAGTGCTGGCCGAACCGATCCAAACCGTCATGCGTCGCTACGCGGTTGCACAGCCGTATGAAAAACTGAAGGCGCTGACGCGCGGCAAAGGCGGTATCACGCGCGAGACGCTGCATACATTCATCGACGAACTGGCCTTGCCCGAAACGGTAAAGACGCAACTAAAGGCGCTGACGCCGGCAACGTACTTGGGACGGGCCGCGGCGCTGGCCAAACGGGTCTGATCGTCGGGAGATCGAGGGCAGGAGCCAGGCGTCAGCATTGACACCTGGCTCCTTGATTTTGTCATTTCCGCGAAGATGGGAACCCGAAAAAGCAGTTCGCGCGAAAGCGCGGCAAAGCTGCCCTCTGACCCTTGACGCCCGCTCCTGGTGAGAGCCGTTACGTAAAGAAAGCTGACACAGCTGTCATGGTGTCGTATTATTCCAATTTTTGAAGCGGGAAGTCCCCCGATTTTTTTGGAGAAAGAACAATGAAGCGTTATGTTTGGGCTGGTGTGATGTCTTTTTTTCTGACGGTAGGTATGGCGACGGGTGCGGCGAAGGCAGCCGGGCCGCAAGTGGAACTCGATACGACGATGGGCAAGATCAAGCTGGAGCTTTCCCCGCAGGCGGCGCCGAAGACGGTTGAAAATTTCCTCGAATATGTCAAATCCGGCTTCTACGACGGCACCCAATTTCATCGGGTGATCGCCGGCTTCATGATCCAGGGCGGCGGGCTTGACGAGAATCTCCAGCAAAAGCCAACCCGGCCGCCGATCGCCAATGAAGGCCCGGAAAACCAAAAAGCAGGCGTCAAGAACACCGTCGGCACCATCGCAATGGCGCGGACGGGCGATCCGCATTCGGCCACCGCGCAGTTTTTCATCAACGTCGCCGACAACAAACCTCTCGACTACACCGCTTCGACGCCACAAGGATTTGGCTATACCGTCTTCGGCAAAGTGATCGAGGGGATGGATGTGGTCAACAAAATCGCCAAGGTTGAGACTGGCCGTCAGGGCGGTTTTGCCGATTTACCCAAAACGCCGGTCATCATCAGGAAGGCTACTGTTGTTGAAACCGGTAGCAAAGGCGCATCGGAGAAAAAGGCGTAAAATAACCCCTTACCGAAAAAGGGAACATTATGAAAACTTCGCTTGTCCGTGTGCGCACCAATTACGGCGATTTCACGATTGAACTGAACGGCAAACAGGCGCCGAAAACAGTCGCCAACTTTCTGCAATACGTGCGCGACGGCCATTATAACGGCACCATCTTCCACCGCGTAATCAGCAATTTCATGATTCAGGGAGGAGGCTTTCTGCCGGGAATGAAAGAAAAACCGACGCGCGATCCGATCGACAACGAAGCCAACAACAAGCTCAAAAACGAGATCTATACGGTAGCGATGGCGCGCACGACTGAGCCACACTCGGCCACCTCGCAGTTTTTCATCAATGTTCAGGATAACGCGTTTCTAGACTTCAAGAGCGCCACACCGCAGGGCTGGGGCTATTGCGTGTTCGGCAAGGTGGTGGAGGGTGAAAGTGTCATTGACGACATCAAGATGCAGCCGACAACCCGCGTCGGCTTTCATCAGGATGTGCCGAAAAGGGATATTGTGATCCAGAGTATCGAAGTGATTTCTTGATCTGATGAGGGCTGCCAAAAACGCTGCCGGATTGATACGGCAGCGTTTTTTTATACTATAGTGGACAGCATGAACTTTTCGCCGCCGACAACCCTCGGAATAGAACAACCCCACCCCAGCCCCCGTTTTGCCTCTTTTTCAAAGGGGAAGGAGCTGAAAGCGGCGGGGAGTTGCCGGGGCGCCAGCGAAGCCGACGAGAGCCTAACTTCCCTTGATGAGGGGGAAATCGGCCCAATCCTGTTCCTTTCCGATCTGCATCTGTCGCCACAACAATCGTTGCTGACACGGTGCTTTGAAGCTTTCTGCGCTGGTCCGGCGCGACAAGCCGCCGCCGTTTACATTCTCGGCGACCTGTTCGATTACTGGCTGGGCGACGATCAGTTGCGCGAGCCGTACTATCAAGCGGTTGCGCGTCATCTGGCCGGAATCGAAACAGCAGGCGTGCCGGTCTTTTTACAGCATGGCAACCGCGATTTTCTGATCGGCGAACGCTTTGCCCGCGAAGCGCACGTCACGCTGCTCCCCGATCCCTATGTACTCGATCTTCACGGCGCGCAAACCGTGCTGACGCACGGCGACGCCTTGTGCACCGACGACGCAGACTATCAGGCGGCGCGCCGTTTCTGGCGCACCCCGACACGGATTCGGCAATACTTGGCGCTACCATATTTTTTGCGGCGCTGGATCGCCGGACATTTTCGCCGCCGCAGCATGAACAAAGCACAAGGCAAATCCGTGTATCAAACAGACGTAAACCAGGACGCCGTCGCCGCCTGCCTGCTCGAACATAATGCGACACGGATGATCCACGGTCATACCCATCGCCCCAATACCTACCACTTCGGCCCCAGTAAGCACGAAGATAAACGCGAACGTATCGTATTGCCCGATTGGCGAACCGGTGGGCCCTATCTGGAGCTATCGAAAACTGGCGCCCGGATTCTGGATGTTACGGCGCAAGAGTTGTGACCAGAAAATCGCTCCTGCGAAAGTGCAAAGAAAAACCCCTCTCCCGTCAACGGGAGAGGGGCTTCAATACCTGATGCTCGATCTTTGAAGTCGGCGTTATACGCCGGCTTTATCGCGCAATTCTTTGAAGTGTTTTTCCATCCACTGCATTTGCGCCCGCTGTTGCAATTGCGGCTTCGCTTCTTCAAACGACGGCAATTTGGTGTCGCGCACATCTTCAATCATGATCACATGCCAGCCGTACTGGCTTTGTACCGGCGTAGCGGTGAATTTGCCTTTTCCGATCGTCGGCAACGCGTCGGCGAACGGTTTGACGAAGCTGCTCGGCGTATTCCAGCCAAGATCGCCGCCTTTATCTTTGGACCCCGGGTCCTTCGATTTTTCCTTGGCGATGTCGGCGAATTTCTTGCCTTTTTGCAGATCGGCAATAACCGACTTGGCTTCGTCTTCGCTTTCAACGAGAACGTGGGAAATCTTGTACTCCTTGTCGCCCAGTTGCGCTTTCAGCGCATCGTATTCCTTCTTCAGGAAATCATCGGGAATCGGATTCTTTTGGGTCCAATTGTTCAGATAAGCGCGGATCAGCACCATGTCGCTGCTCAACTGGATGTCGGTTTTAACGTCGCCCTGTTTTTCGATACCGGCTTTCTTGGCTTCCTTCAGGAGCAATTCACGGGTATTGAGTTCTTCGCGCAGCGCTTCCCGCAGGTCCGGCGAATCGGGCTGACCTTGCGCCGTCCGCTGTTTCAGGAAGTAATCGAAAATTTCTTTCGAATACAGGGCCTTGCCTTGCGGCGCCGCTTTGGCGTCGGCCGGCTTGGTCACCTTGGCGGGGGTGGCCGCTTTGGCATCGGTTTTGGTTGCCGGAGTCTGTGCTGCGACAGAGATCGAGAAAAGCGCCATCAACAGCGCGCCGGCGATACGGGTTTTAGTCATAGAACACTTCCTTTGGGTGGTGAAAGAAAACATCTTCGGAGGTTAACAGCGCAGAAGGCAAACGCCCCCGCGTCCGCAAAATGGTAATGATAACAGAATCTCTCATGATTCTTGTTGGAGGTAGCGGGCAAGAACCAGCCCCTGCCCAAGAGCGAACAGCAGAATAATGGCCAGGATGCCCCAGACCTTGAATGTGACCCAGGTTTCGGTCGGGATACCCAAATGGAACGCGACCAACCAGTTGAGGATCGCCAAAAAGACGAAAAAGCCGGTCCACGCCCAGGTAAGCCCGCCCCACACCCGATCCGGCAGCTCGATGCCTTTCATGACGTGGCGCAGCAGATCGCGCCGCCAGATCAGCTTGCCGATAGCCAGCACCAGCGCAAAGGCAATGTAGAGCACCGAAGGCTTCCATTTGATGAAGGCTTCATCGTGCAATAGCAGGGTGGCGCCGCCGAAGATCGCGATAACCGCCAGCGACAGCCAGTGCACCGCCCCGAGTTTCCGGCGCCAGTACAGGTAGGCGATCTGGATGACGGAGGCGGCAATCGCCACTGCCGTAGCGGCAAAAATGTCGTAAACCTTGAAGACGACAAAGAACAGCAGCAGCGGGAAAAAGTCGATCAGCAAAGACATAGCGCCGCATTATAGCCCGCCAGTTCGGTAGGCTATCGGGAGGTTCGTATCGGCGCGTAAAGTGTTATGCCCCTATTTTGATTGTGACACGCAACGGCGTTTTAAGCCGCGATGGGTTGAACGCCGGGCCGGGGTCGGTCTTGCGGCCGGGAGCGACGACGCTGTGCCCGACGATGGCATCGATCGGGTAATGGCGGCAAAGGCAATCCAGAAGCCGATTCAAGCTGCGGTACTGGCGGGCGGTATAGGGCACACGGTCAGCGCCTTCCAGTTCAATGCCGATGGAGAAATCGTTGCAACGAGGGCGCCCCTGCCACTGCGAAACGCCAGCGTGCCAGGCGCGGCGTCGACAAGAGACGCATTGTATGAGAAGACCATTGCGGTGGATCACGAAATGCGCCGAGACTCTGAGCCGCGCCAACGCCGGATACAATGGGTGCGCAGCGGGATTGAGCGTGTTGATAAAGAGTTTCAGGATGTCGCTGCCACCGAAATGGCTGGGCGGCAGCGAGATGTTGTGGAGAACGATGAGCGACACCGGCGTTTTAAGGTGGTGGGCGCTTTCCTGTGAAGGCGTAACGGAACCCCCGTCTCCACACCCCCCCCTCCCTCTCCCGCAAGCGGGAGGAGGAAATAGGTGAAGGGAAGGGCTTTCATCGGCAGGCCGCTCATCACAATTCGGCGATGGAATCTGACAAATGCCGTGAATCCAGCCGTCAGCGGCAAGGCGCAGGCGTCCCCGCAAGGGGCGTCGATGGGTGCGATCCGGGCAACCAGTCACTTAATCCCCAGCCGCTCCATCCGATAACGTATTGCCCGAAACGTGATTCCGAGCAGTTTGGCGGCTTCTGTTCGGTTGAAGCGGGTTCTTTCGAGCGCCGCCAGCAGCGCCGCCCGTTCGACATCATCGAGATAGGCTTCGAGCGATGCGGGGATTTCGCCCTCACCCAGCGCGGCAAAGGCTGTGGTTTCCCGGCGGAGGACACCGTTAGCGACCGGCGACAGGTACAGATCCGTTTCATGAATCTGCGTCGGATGGGCAGCCAGTGATAAGCCGCGTTCAAGGATGTTTTCCAGTTCGCGAACGTTGCCGGGAAATGGGTAACGCTGCAACGCAGCGATGGCGTCTTCAGCCAACTCGACAGGTCGGCCGCGCGCCAGCTTTTCGAGAATAGCGCGAGCGATCAGCGGAATGTCTTCACGCATCTCGCGCAGCGACGGCATGTTGACCTCAATCACATGCAGTCGGAAAAACAGGTCTTGGCGAAACTGCCCGGTTTCGACCATCGCCGCCAGTTTCTTGTGCGTGGCGCAGATGATGCGAACATCCACTGGCTCCTCGGTCTGACTGCCGATGCGGCGAACGGTTTTTTCCTGAATGACGCGCAACAATTTAACTTGCATCGTCAGCGGCAGGTCAGCGACTTCGTCGAGAAACAGCGTGCCGCCGTTGGCCGCCTGGAAAAAGCCTTCGCGATCGCTGTCGGCGCCGGTGAATGAGCCTTTCTTGTAGCCGAAGAATTCGCTTTCCATCAGGTTTTCGGGAATGGCGCCACAGTTGACGGGAATGAACGGCGCGGCCGCGCGCGACCCGTTGAGATGGATCAGCCGCGCCGCCACTTCCTTGCCAGTACCCGATTCGCCGCTGATGAAAACCGGCGCGAGGCTTTGCGCGACACGCTCGATCAGGTCACGCGCCTGCTTGATGGCGGGTGAGTTACCGAGCAGCGTGTAACCCTCCGGCGCCCGCGCTTTTTCCGGCGCCTTGACCGCCTGCTTGACCAGCGCCCGCAGTTGTTCGAGGTTGACCGGCTTGGCGAGGTAATCAAAAGCGCCGGCTTTCAATGCGGCGACGGCGTTTTCGGCGCTGCCGAAGGCGGTGATCACGGCAACCGGAACATCCAGTTCTTTGCGGTGGATGTGAGCAATGACATCAAGCCCTTCGCCGTCGGAAAGCCGCATGTCAGTCAGGCACAAGTCAAATTCCTGCGAATCCAGTTTGGCGATGGCGTCGGCCACCGAGTTGGCGCAGGTAACGTCAAGCCCCAGCCGGATCATCGTGATCTCAAGCAATTCCAGCAAGTCGGGCTCGTCGTCGATCACCAGCACACGCGGTTGGACGCGGGTGCGGCTACGGCGTGAGGAAGCGGGAGCGGATGTTTCCATCGTTTTTAAGATAGGGCGTAAAGAGGATTGTTAGTAGGGACTATACCGCGTTATCGGGAACTGCGTAAATGCGGTATGGCTCAAGTCGGCATTTGCGAAGAACGCGGCAACCGCAACCGGAAATGGGCGCCGTGTTCTTCGACGTAGGGCAACAGCTCAAGGGTAGCCTGATTGGCGGTGGCAAGTTCGCGGGCAATATACAGACCGAGGCCGGTCCCGGAAGTTCGGGTCGTGAAAAACGGCTCGAAGATTCGCTCCCGCTGCTCCGGCGCAATCCCCGGGCCATCGTCGATGATGTCGATACGGACGCGATCCTGCGGAAAATCCGACGCGACGAAAACCCGGATGCTGCCCGGCTTTTTCCGGCAAAACTGCCAGGCATTGCGCAACAGGTTCCACAGAATCTGATCGAAGTGGCCTCGATCAAAGTCGATGGAAAGGTTGTTCGGCACAGCAAAATCAAGCGCGATCGCGCCGGCCGGTGTTTGTTCGCCAGCGCTGATTTCGTCGATCAGATGTTGCAGCGTATCTTTCAAGCGAAGCGCTTCAGGGTGACGACGATCCCGGCGGTTGAGTTGCAGAACTTCGGTGACGATGCGGTCGATCCGCTCGCCGTTGTTGCGGATCATGTTCAGGAGGCGAAGCCCTTCGGGCGGCACCATCTCGTCTTCCTCAAGCAGTTGTGCGGCCTGCTGGATGGCGGACAACGGGTTACGTACTTCATGGGCGATCGACGCAGTCAGGCGGCCAAGCGCCGCCAGCTTGACATTTTGCGCTTCAATGCGAGCGCGCCCCAAATCTTCGAGATACACCAGCGTGCCACCGCTGACGCCGGAACCGATGCGAACGAAGCGCGGCAGCAGCGCCGAGGTGGCGGGCTCGACGGCAAATGGCAATTGCGGCGCTTCGGGATCACGTTGCCAGAGCTCCCAGGCATCGTACAGCGGCGCGCTCCACTGCGCCAGGCGCTGGCCGGCAGCAGCGTAGTCGGCGATATTGAGCAGCGACAGCGCCTGCATGTTATAGCCACGAACAATTCCTTTCAAGTCGAGCACCAGCACGCCGTCTTTCATGTCGCGAATGACCACGCGGTTAATCTGTTCCAGATTGGCGATATCGATATTGCGCTGCTGCATCAGCCGCTCGGAAGCCTGCGTGTAACGACCAACCGTAGCGGCGATGAACACAACGGCAAAATAACCAACAGAAATCAGTGTGGTCTCGACCAACTGCCCTTCCACGACGCGATGATTGAAATACATGAAAAGATCGACGCCGAGGAAGGAGAGCGTCGGCAATGCGGCGTGAACCGGCGCTATCCGACGATCAAGCAGCCAGCCGTGGGCGGCAAGCTGCGGAAAAAGGAAGATGGCCAGCGGCAGCAGCGCGTGACCGCCTGCGGCAATCAGAACCGTCAACGAAACCGTATCACCGGCAATCGAGAGCAACAAAAACCAGGGTAAAGGAACCGGCTCGCGCTCCATCTGGGCGATCACCATCAGCCCCAACGCGACGACGAAATAAATCGCCGCGCCCGCCAGAAAGAGATCGGGCATCGCCACGCTCGCCAGCCTTGAGGTCTGGATCAACGCGGCGCCCAACAGTGCCAACGCATAACCACAGCGATAAAAGCTGACGATCCACAGGACGCGCCTGCCGGTGATTCCCAGCGGAACCGAAGGAGTGGGCAAAGGAGAAGGTGGCAGGATGGCCTCCTATGCAGATGAACGGCCGCCCCGTCAAGAGGCGGCCCATCTCCGTCGGCTTCGCCGACACCCCGGCAAACCCCCGCCGCTTTCAGTGGCGCCCCCTTTGAAGAGGGAGCGAAACAGGAGCAGGAATGGGGATAAGGTTTTCAACCGATCAATCATGGCGATTACACGCTTCGTCGTTACACCGGTAACCATTATGAGTCAGCCGGGCTTCTTCGCGCGGCAGGAAAATGCCGCAACGCACACAGCGCACCATCGGCATATCACCCGCCGATTTTTTCTTCGCGGGTGATCCGTCACTACGTCCGTTATTGCGACGCGCATTCCATTGCCGGATATTCCACAACCGCAACATGATCAGGACAGCGATGAAAATCAAGACGAAAGAAAAAAGCTTACCCATGATATTTCTGAAAATGGCGGCAATCGAAATCCGGCTGTTTTGTATGGCTTGGCGCCCCCGGCACGAATCGAACGTGCGACCCCATTCTTAGGAGGAATGTGCTCTATCCACTGAGCTACGGGGGCAATACCGGGATTATCCCAGATTCGGCTTTCAAGGTCATCGCAACATTGGTACACTAGACCATTTTCATCTTTTGTGCGCTATTCTGAGCGCCACCCCGAATGCTGGAACGTCTCATCACTCTTTTCACCCCCATCGACTGGGCAGCGCTGCTGTTTTTCCTGACAGGCTGGATTGGCTACAGCGCTTATGCGGATCGCGCTGCCATACGCCTCAAGGGTTTACAGGGGGTGACGCACAAACAACGACTGGCCTGGGCGCAGCAAATGGTGCGACGCGACAACCGGATGCCTGACGTTTCGCTGATCGGCAATCTGATGCGCAGCACTTCGTTTTACGCCAACACGACGATTTACATCATTGCCGGTCTGCTGGCGGTTGCTGGCGCACTCGACCGGCTGGTTGTTTTCACCGAAGAGTTACCGTTTGCGCGGCAGGCTTCGCGGGAAATGCTCGAAGCGAAAATTTTTCTGCTGGCGGGCATTTTCATTTTTGCCTATTTCAAATTCACCTGGTCAATCCGTCAGTTTAACTCGCTGTCGATCCTGACCGGCAGCGCGCCATCGCATCTGGCGCCGCCGGAAGAATTGAACCGTCACGCCGAGCGTTTCGGCCGGATCAGCTCGTTGGCCGGCGACGAGTTCAACCGAGGTATTCGCGCCTACTATTTCGGCTTTGCAGCGCTGGGCTGGTTTATCCATCCCGCAGTTTTCGCTACGTTTACGTTATGGGTGCTGATCGTATTGTGCCACCGCGATTTTCGTTCAAAAACGTTGCGAGCCTTGCGGGAGCCTTAGTGGCGCGCTCCCTCTCCCGATCTTCGGCCTCCCTCTTCTGCAAGGGAAGAGGGTTATAAAAATCATGAGCCCGCGATGCCCGTTCAACTTTTCCAAAACCCGTGGTTTGTCGAAGGCAATGACTTTCCGCCCGCCGATTTGGCGGATGCTGATGAGCCGGTCGCGGTAAGTTACGGACTGACGCCGGAGCAAGTATTGGCTGCCTATCGCGGCGGTATTTTTCCGTGGTCGAGCAGCCGCGGTATGGTGTTCTGGTGGAGCCCCGATCCACGGATGGTATTGGCCGTCGATGATTTCAGATGTTCGCGGTCACTGCGCAAAACCCTGCGCCGCGGCGTCTTTGAAATTCGGGAAGATTCGGCGTTCATCGAAGTGATGCGGGCGTGCGCGAGCGTGCCCAGGAGTGGACAGAATGGCACCTGGATCACGCCGGAATTTATCGCCGCCTATAGCGTGTTGCATGACCGAGGCATTGCTCATTCGGTCGAAGCCTGGCAGGACGGGCATCTGGTCGGCGGATTGTACGGGTTGCAGATAGGCCGCTTCTTTTTCGGCGAATCGATGTTTGCGCTCCGGCGCGACGCCTCAAAAGCAGCGCTGGCGCATCTGGTCGCCTGGCTCAAGGCGCAAGGGGTGACGCATATC
Organism: Pseudomonadota bacterium; assembly: GCA_009786025.1. Taxonomy (GTDB): domain Bacteria; phylum Pseudomonadota; class Gammaproteobacteria; order Burkholderiales; family Casimicrobiaceae; genus UBA931. The sequence goes on from WQUA01000036.1 coordinate 23,656, forward strand.
GACTGCCAACAGGAAACCGCACACCTGACGTCGCTCGGCGCCCGCCCGATTTCGCGTGCCGCCTTTCTCGCGCTGTTGCAAGCGGCGGGAGTGACGAATCAGGAATCGAAAGCAGACGTTTCCTGCTGCTCCGGCGGGGAAGAGGCCGCGGCTCCGGTTCGCATGGCGTCCAATGCCCACAAGCAGTAGTGAGAAAACCACAACGACGAAAAAGCAAACACCACGGTATAAATCCAGATCGCCAACGGCGCCAGTACCCCGAACAGCGCTACGAACAGCGTGCCGGATGCCCAAACCACGCTGGGCGCTGCGCCCATATAGCCGCTCACGATACCGATGACCAGCAGCGGCCAACGGTGGCGGCGCAGTAGGGCGCGCCGTTCGTCGGCGTCGGCAAATTCGGCCAGCGCATCAAAACTCATCACCCGGTAAGTCAGCCAGCCCCAGATCAGCGGCGGCAATACCAGCGTCAGCGGCGTGAACATCAACCAGAGCGGCGAAGTCAACACCAGCGCCAACAGCGCCGCCAGCAACGCGCCGGCAGATCGAACGGCAGAGCCAAACGCCGACGCGCCGCGACGGCGCTCCAGCGCGGGAAAGCGTCGCTTGACCACCAGACGGGCCAGCGCCGGTGTCATCAGCATCGACACTGCCAGCAATGAGATCAGTACGATTACCGGCGTGATCAACGCCCACACCAGCAAGGCCGCCACGCCACCGGGCCAGTCCAGCGCCTGACGCTCGCCAAGCCAGCCGAACACAGCCCAGGACTTGATCGCATCCTGCATCGCGGCAACCGCGCTGTCCCAAAACAGCCAGTGCAGCCCGAACCACAGCGCCACCATCAGCAACAGCGGCAACAGCGACATCCCTATCACGCGCGGCAACAGCAAATGACCCAGCGCGCGGACGAAGGCGTTGATGATGGAGAACATGGGGTGTCAGTATAAGGCAGTCGTGGAAAATCTCCCTCTTCTTGTAGAAGAGGGAAGCATTTATGACAACCGAGCCGGCGCAATTCTCTGCTACACTTTTACTGTTTTTTTTGACTGGCGACACGCGTGACGGTAAGTGCTGCCCATAGCGTGTTTCCCTTGCTTTTTCAACCTTTTTTCCCATCTGTTCACACAAAGAGAGCCCAACCATGAGTAACGCTTCCGACAGCCCCCGGCAGAATGCCACCCCGACCGTCCGCTTTTTCAGCGGTGAAAACGTCCCGCTGGAAATGCACAAGGTGCGGGTGGTGCAGAAATTGAACCTGCCGCCGATTGAAGATCGGCTGGCGGCGATTCGCCACGCCGGGTTCAATACTTTTTTGTTGACCACGCGCGACGTGTATCTGGACATGCTGACCGACAGCGGCACCAACGCCATGAGCGACGCGCAAATGGGCGCGATGATGCAGGCCGACGACGCCTATGCCGGATCGCAAAGCTTTGAGCGGATGCAAAAAGCCATCGAGGAAGTCTTCGGCAAGCGTTTCGTGTTGCCGGTACACCAGGGGCGCGCGGCGGAAAACATCATTTCCCGCTGCTACGTCAAGCCCGGCGATCTGCTGCCGATGAACTACCACTTCACCACCACGCTGGCGCACAT
>WQUA01000037.1 GCA_009786025.1 Pseudomonadota bacterium
GGTGGTNTCAATCGTCAGCGCCGGCAGGTTGGTCGAGAGCAAAGCCAACAAACAGACACAAAGAATTCCCAAGCGACGAATCATGATGCGCTCCAGAAAAGATTGAAAAGCTATGTTGTTGTGCATGGTTTGCGATTGCTCCGATATTGCCGGATCGCTCGCGTCAGGCCTCAGGCACGACACTGGTAAGTTAACAATTATGCCCATTATCATGGGGTTTGAGAACAGGAAAGATTCTATTTTTATTGCAATAAAATGTGAAAAAATGTGAACAGCGCTAGAACAAAAGTGATTTTTATCGCTATCGTCAAAGTTGTGGAGGGTCTTCGGTTTGAGCAAGTGGGGTACAAACGAAAAGGCCAGATTTTTCGAACCCCTGTCGTGCTGCGCGTTCGCGGATTGCGCCTCGCGGCTCTCGCGGCTGCAATGGCTTATTTCCCCCAAGCGAAATGACCACAGGCGGCGTTTCGCCGTTCAGGCGCGAGGCGGGTTTTCTAAGCGGCTTGACGGAGGCCGTTCCTGGTGTTATTTTCGTGCTACTTTTTTAAATTTGAGTGGCACGGATAGAGGCTGGGAAGCAAGAAAGATGAAGGCGGCGGTTTCATGGATTTCTCGTGGGGCGATTTGGTTGGTGACAGGTGCGATAGCGTTGGCGGCCACGTCGGCGCATGCCCATGAATTCCTGTTGAAGCCGGACAGATTTACCTTCAAGAAAGGCGAGACAGTGTATATCCATGCGATGGCGTCGCATGTGTTCATGGTGAGCGAGGAAATGGAGCCGTTGGACACTGTCGAAGCGAAGGTCAGACGGGGCAAGACGATAACACCGCTGAAGTTGACGGAAAACGCCAAAGGGTTACAGCTTGAAACATCGTTTTCGCCGACGGCCGATGCACCGGTTTTGCTGTTTGGGCGTCGCTTTGATGATGTGGTGTGCGCGACGACGCGCGGGATGCGGGACGGAACGCGTAAGGAATTGGAAGCGAAAGGGCTGATCGTCAAAAGTTGTACGCGTTATGAGAAATTCACCAAAGTTTGGCTCAATACGCGAGTCGCCGACAAGAATTTTGCTGAGCTGGTTGGCCAGAAGCTGGAAATCATTCCATTGGCCGATCCCGCCTTTGCCAAAGTCGGCGACGAGATGCAGTTCAAGGTGCTTTACGACGGCAAACCGCTGTCCACTGCCGCTTGGGCGACGTACGACGGCTTCAGCAAGCGCGAAAATACTTACGCCTACTACACCGAGGCGGATGCACAAGGCGTTCTGAATGTCAAGATTACGGCGCCGGGCGTCTGGATGGTGCGAGTGGCGCACGCGATGAAGGCCGGAGGCGGCGATGTCGAGACGGTTGAGACGCGCGCGGTGGCGATGTTTGAGGTCAGATAGGCGGGATCTGCTGATGACTTTCAAGGTAATCGCGCTTACTTCGCACGTTCTCTTTTTTACTGCCGCCCTATGCGCCGAACAGGCGCTGGCGCATGGTATCGGTTTTGAGCGCAGCAACGATCCGGCGGAAGCGGTGCGCTTTTTCTATATCGGCGGCGATCCGATGGCGTATGCGGCGATCAAGGTGTTCAGCCCCGCCGACGGCAAGGCCGAATACCAGGAAGGATTTGCCGACGCGGAGGGGCGCTTCGCTTTTGTGCCGGATGTCGCAGGAGATTGGCGTGTGGTGGCGAGCGACGGCATGGGACACCGCGCAGAAGCGGTGGTTTTGCATACTGACGCTAACGGCGAAAAAAGCGCGGCGTTTTCAACATCCTCCGACGGGAGGGCAAGCGCCGATGCAACGGGTTATCGCGATCATGTTCCGATGGGATGGAAGGCGGCACTGGGTTTGAGTCTGATTCTGAATCTGGCGTTGCTGGCGCAGTGGGCAGTTCGGCGCTCGCGGCGAAGCGGAGAGGCGGCGCGTGCATATCAGTGAAGGTGTTTTGTCGGCGCCGGTTCTCGCCGTTGGCTGGGCGGTGGCGGCGGGTGGGATAGCGTGGGGTTTGCGTAAGCTGGAGCCGGAGAAAATCCCACATGTCGCATTGATTGCGGCGGCGCTTTTTTTGGCGGCGCTGGTGCGTATCCCTGTCGGGCCGACGTCATTGCATCTGACGCTGCTCGGTTTGGCCGGGGTGTTGCTGGGGTGGTCTGTCGTACCGGCGCTGTTCATCGCTTTGATGTTGCAGGCACTGTTGTTTCAGTTCGGCGGCCTGGTGTCGCTGGGAGCGAATACGTCGATCATGGCGGTGGCGGCGCTGAGCGGGGGAACTGTGTTCCGTTTGGCTGGAGCGCGGCTGCCGATCACGGTGAGAGCTTTTGTGGCGGGATTCGCGGCGGTCGTCGTTGGGACGATTTTGTTGGGCGTGGCGCTGTGGCTATCGAACGCTGATTTTCGAGGAGCGCTGCCGTTGATTGCCGTGACGCAACTGCCGCTGGCGCTGATTGAAGGCGTGGTGACGGCGCTTGTCGTTGGTTTTGTGGCGCGCAGCATGCCGCGCTTATTGGCTTCGTGAACGGGTTGAATTGGATTTCTGAAGGAGAAGTGAATGTCGCCGCCGCCGAGCGTTGATGCTTCATTGCCTACTGTTGCACTAGGCCGTCCGTATCCGGTGGGGCGGGGTTCGCGCCATGTTTACGATGTGCGGGCGCTATTGTTGGCGGCGGCAGTATTGTCAGTGGCGTTGGTAGCAGCACGGGATTTATGGATACCGTGGTTGACCGCGCTTGTGTTGTTCATTGCTCAGATGCGGCAAGGAAAAGGCGCGGCAATAACGATGTGTCGGCGTTTGCTGCCGGTCAACGGCTTCATGATTTTTTTGTGGGTGTCGTTGCCGTTTACGGTAATGGGCGAGAGTGTTCGCTGGCTTGGACTGGATTGGTCGCTGGCAGGGCTTCATCTGGTGGCGCTATCGACCGGCAAGGCCAATGCGATTGCGCTGGTTTTTATGTTGTTGCTGGGGCCGCTTGGGATTCATGGGATTGCGCAGGCGATGACGAGGCTGAAGGTGTCGCCGAAGTTGACGTTGCTGTTTTTATTGACGGCCGGTACGGTTTACCGGCTGTGTGACCACTTCGCCACGGCGTTGCGGGCGATGCGGTTACGGCTGCCGGCGGAAGCGACGTTGCGACAGCGCTGGAGCGGCTACGCGGCAGTGATGGCGCGTGCTTTCGTGCAGTCGGCGCTGCGCGCCGAAACGGTGCAGAAAGCGATGCGTTGTCGCGGGATTGATCCGGCGGGCGGCGCATTGCCATGCCTTGAAGCGAAGCGCTGGAGCGGTGCAGACAGTGTGCTGTTGTGCGTTGTGGTGGTGTTGGCGACAGTAATGGTGGTGTTCGGATGACGGTAGCTCCCGTCGTATTGCAAGTGCGCGACTTGCGGCACCACTACGAAGACGGCGCCGCGACGCTGAAGGGCATCGACTTCAGCGTACGCGAAGGAGAATGTCTCGGTATCGTCGGCGCCAACGGCGCTGGCAAATCGACTTTACTGCAACTGCTGGCGGGGTGTCTCGAGCCGGACAGCGGCGATGTTTGGCTCGATGGCGTTTCGTTGCATCACACTTCAAACGACAAAGCGCGGCGGCAAATCGGGCTGGTTTTTCAGGACGCTGACGATCAGTTGTTCATGCCGACCGTGTGGGAGGACGTGGCGTTCGGGCTGGCGGCGCGTGGCGTTGCGACTGCGGCGTTAAAGCACGAAGCGATGGCGGTTTTGCGCACATTGCATGCAGCGCACCTGGCCGAGCGGGCGCCGCACCGTCTTTCCGGCGGCGAAAAAAGAGTGGTGGCGACGGCGGCGGTGTTGGCGATGGCACCGCGCGTTCTGGTGCTCGACGAACCGACGGCGGCGCTCGACCCGCGGGCGCGTCGTCACTGGATCGCTCTGCTCAAGGAGATGCCGGTGACGCGCATCGTGGCGTCTCACGATCTCGATATGGTGCTGGATGTGTGCAATCGCGTGCTGGTGTTGCATCAGGGCGGGATTGTTCGTGAAAGCGTCGTGCCGGGATGTTTGCGTGACGCAGCGTTTCTGCGCGATTGCGGATTGGAGCTGCCGTTGCGCTATGGAACGGAAGAGGGCTCGGCCTGTGTCGCTAAATGAGTATCATTGCCCTCTAAATTTTCGTTATCTGTTTTTATCTGCAAAGAATTCACCCATGAGTTTGAAACGACATCGCTCGCTGAGCGACATCGCCTTCCTATTATTTTGCGCGGCGGCTGCTAGTTTTTTCGGGTCGTTCGTCAACTCAGCAGCATACGCGGCTCGACCGATGATTACCGACGACGCCCGTCTTGTCGACCCCAAGTCATGCCAAGTCGAGAGTTGGGTCCAGTTTAACCGCGACAGCACCGAATACTGGGCGATGCCTGCCTGCAACTTTACCGGGAACTTTGAACTGACGCTTGGCGGCGCACGCAGCAACGATGAGGGGAGAACGCGAACCACGGATGTCGTATTTCAGGGAAAAACCGTGTTCAAGACCTTGGATCCAAATGGCTGGGCATGGGGGCTGACGGTCGGCAGCGCCCTTCATCCGGATACCCGTACTGACCATAGCCTGATCGGCGATCTTTACGCTTATGTGCCGGCAAGTTTCTCGTTCCGCGATGACCAATTCCTGTTGCACACCAACCTGGGCTGGTTACGCGAGAAAGAATCTGCGCGGCATCGCATGACCTGGGGCATCGGTTCCGAGACACAACTCAGTGAACGCATCTGGCTGATTGCCGAAACATTCGGGGAGAATCAGGGCAAGCCGTTTTATCAGGGTGGCCTTCGCTACTGGTTGGTGCACGATTTCGTCCAGATTGATGCTACTTATGGCAATCGCTTTGGCAGCAGCACGGAAGAGCGATGGTTTTCCATTGGTCTGCGCTTACTGTCGTCGGCTTTTTTACCGTAAATGGAGCATTCTTCCGCCGTCGGGCGCTCGCAGGAAAGGGGGAGGCTATAAACACATTCAAGTAAAATGCCTGGATGCGAAAAAAAACATTGCCCCTCATGCTTTCCGGCCTTGCCGAATTGATCGACAAGCAGTTGCCGCAATACCAGTGCGGGCGCTGCGGTCAACCGGATTGCGCGCATTACGCACAGGCACTGGCGGCGCGGCAGACGACGCCCGATCTTTGCGCGCCAGGGGGCGGGGCGTTGGCGAAGCGGTTGGCGGCGATGAGCGGTGTGCTGTTGCGGGCAGGCGCGACGTTCGACGGGGAGAATTTACAATGCGCGCGTGTCGTTGAGGAGGTGTGCATCGGTTGCGCGCGTTGCTTGATTGTGTGCCCGCTCGATGCGCTGATCGGCGCGCCGAAATTTTTACATGCGGTGTTGCCGACGTTGTGTTCGGGCTGTGGGGTATGTATTCCGGCGTGTCCGGTTGATTGCATCGTATTGGAGCTGGCGGGCAGAGAATGGACAGATGGCGATGCGGCGGTAGCGCGAAGCCGTTATCATGCGCGGCTGAGACGGCTGGTGGAAGCGACGCCGGTGAAGCAGCGCCAGACGGCGGAAAAAAAAGGGGCAGCGGCTGAAAAGCCGACCGAAACACCAGGCGAAACACGCAAGCGCGCGATTGCCAAAGCGTTGGCGACGGCGCGGGCGCGGAGGGCAGGGATCAGAGGTTAGAAAACCGCGGAAGGCGTGAAGAAAAACTTTTAACCACGAAAAGCGCAAAAAGCGCAAAAAGCGCAAAAAGTGCGGATCCGCTCCTTCGCGGGAGATATTCTTTGCGCTCTATGCGTTCTTTGCGGTTAAAATGCTCTTTCTTATGGCTCGAACTCGCTCTTCCTCCAGTTCTTTCACACTCTCCCGCTTGCAGGAGGGAGTGGAAAAGCAAACTTGCGAGGGAAAGAAACCTTCCGGAGGAATGACGCCGACGCAGCGTCGCCGTTTTTTCGAGCGGCTGGCGGCGGTCGATCCGCACCCGTCAACGGAACTCAACCATAAAAGCCCATTCGAGTTGCTGGTTGCGGTCGTGTTGTCGGCACAGGCGACCGACAAGAGCGTCAACAAAGCGACGGCGCTGTTATTTAAAGCGGCTAACACGCCGGCAAAAGTACTGGCGCTGGGCGAAGAAGGGCTGATTCCGTACATTCAGACGATCGGCTTGTTTCGCAGTAAAGCGCGGCACATCATCGGCCTGTGCGAACAGCTGCTGCGCGAGCATTGCGGCAAAGTGCCGTCGTCGCGCGAGGCTCTGGAAAAGTTGCCGGGGGTCGGGCGCAAAACCGCCAATGTCGTGTTGAACGTCGTTTTCGGCGAACCGACCATTGCGGTTGATACGCACATTTTTCGTGTCGCCAATCGAACAGGGCTGGCGGCGGGTAAAAACGTGCTCGAAGTTGAGTTGGCGTTGTTGAAAAACGTCCCAGCGGCGTTTCGTCGGCATGCGCACCACTGGCTGATTTTACACGGACGTTATGTGTGTACGGCGCGGCGGCCGCGTTGCCCGGAATGCGTCGTTGCCGATTTGTGCGCATACCCCGACAAGACGGTTGGCGATAAAGTGTAAAGACTCGGTAAATAACAGTTAGTTGGTGTGACACATCCATACGTTCGCTTTAATCTGCCTATCTGAATTCTGTATATCATGATTACATGCCGAACGGTATCGGCGAGGAGGCGTTATGAAACAACGGTTGTTTTCTTTTCTTTCATCGCAAATGGCTGTCGGAAGCCGCGGCGCCTTGGTGGTTGCGATGGCATGTTCTTTATCCATGACGGCGCCAGCTTTCGCGCAGGATGGTTTTAATACAGTAAGCGCGGCGGGAGCGTCGCAAACTCAAGAGATTTCACAGGAAGTGCTTGATGGTTTGTTGGCGCCGATCGCGTTGTATCCTGACGTATTGCTGGCGCAGGTGTTGATGGCGGCGACGTATCCGATGGACGTGATCGAAGCAGCGCGCTGGCAACGGGAGCATTCCAATCTGAGCGGACAGACGTTGCAGGATGCGTTGATTCCTTTTGATTGGGACCCGAGCGTCAAATCACTGGTGACGGTACCGCAAGTGTTGCAGTACATGAACGACGAACCGCGCTGGATGCAGGATCTTGGCAATGCCGTCCTCGCCGATCAGCCGCGGGTGATGGCGAGTGCGCAGACGCTGCGGCAGAAAGCGCAAGCGGCCGGAACTTTGACGAGCAACGACAAGCAGATGGTAAGCGTCGATACGGACACGACGACTAGAACGCAATACATCACAATTGCGCCGGCGTCGCCGCAGGTCGTGTATGTGCCAGTGTACGACCCCATGGTTGTTTATGGCACTTGGTGGTGGCCGTCACGGCCGGTTTACTGGGGGCCGCCGGTGGGCGTAACATTCTCCTCCGGTTTCTTCTGGGGCTTTAACTTTTATCCGTCGGTAGCGTTATGGGGCGGCTTCAACTGGGGCGGCGGCATGTTAACGATCAATGCGCCGGTGTACAGAGCCTATTATCGCGCACCGCCGCCGATGATGGGGCCGCGCAATGTTTGGCGGCGGCCGCCGCCGGTTTACTCGGCGCCGGTCGGCGGACACTACCGTCGGCCGCCGTACTCGCCGCATGTGGTGCGCCCGCCGGTACAGAGGCCACCTTCCTATGCGCCGGGCCCAGGGCATAACAACAACCAGCGGCCGCCGTCCGCCAAACCGCCAAACCGCCCGGGGACGCCACCGACTACGGACAAGCCGCATAACACCGGCCAGAACAACGCCAAGCCGCCGCAGACCAGGCAGGCAACGCCGCCGGGCGCCAACGGACCTCGCGGTAACGCTCCGGAGGGCGGGGGTGGTAACGCTCGCCAAGTCGGCGGACAGCCAGTTTCCCCTGGTAACGCGTCGTCGAGATCAGCGTCGCCACCGAGCCGGGGAGGGGCGGACTTTCAAGGAGGCGGCGGTGGTGACCGTGGCGGTGGCGGCGGTAGGGGGCATGGCGGACGTTAAAGAGGCTTTTTAACCGCAAAGAACGCACAGAACACAAAAAGCAAGGGCGGGTTTCAAACCCGCCCTCATACATCATGCGGAGAGCGCGAAGGAGAACTGGAGCAAAGAGGGCGGCGCTGGGTTGGGTTTGCGGGATGCCTTGATTCAAGGCGCAACAGCAGACCGCCGCGCTTTGATCGCTTCAGCGAGGTGGGCGACAGCCGCCGCATAAAGCCTACTCTTGTTGTAGCGCAAAATAACGCGAAAGTTGTCGAACGCGAGGGAATATGTAGGGCCGCTCTCGGCGTCGAGCGACAACAGGGTGGCGGCGGTGTTGTCGTCAATAACCGTATTCGCATCAGTGAGCTTGACGCCGAGCGCGCGCCACTGCTTCCACGGTTGCGGATCGCTTGGGTTGTTATCGAGGTAAGGAGCGAGCGCCGTTGCCGTTTCGGATGAAAGTTCCGACAAGGGCTGCAGAGGGATCAAAATCGGCGCACCGGTTTGCCAGCCATGCTCTTTCAGATAGAAGGCGACGCTGCCGATCGCATCGGGCGTTTGCCAGAGGTCAATGCGTCCGTCGCCGTCAAAATCGATGGCATAGTGTCGGTAACTTCGCGGCATGAATTGGCCGACGCCCATTGCCCCGGCGTAAGAACCTTTGGGCGCTGTCGGCGCGAAACTGTTGTCGAGCGCCAGCAAAAAGAACTCTTCAAGCTCACCACGAAAATAATCAGCGCGGCGCGGATAATCGAAAGCCAGCGTGGCGAGCGCATCGAGCACACGAAAGCCGCCGACGTTGCGTCCGTAATGGGTTTCGATGCCGATAATGGCGACGATAACTTCAGGCGGCACTCCGAAGTAAGTCTGTGCGCGCGTCAACACGGCTTCATTATCGCTCCAGAAAACAACGCCGTTACTGATGCGTTTCTCGTTGAGAAAACGTGGTGCATACTCAAACCACAGCGGCGGTGCTTTGGCCGGCGCGTCCATCAACTCGATGATCCGGGATTCAATCTTGGCGCTTTTCAGAGAATCGAGCAGAAATTCAGAGTCGATTCCCTCCCTGGCGCCGAATTCCGTTGCCCAGGCTTGCACTTCAATGCGTTTGCTGAGATCGTTCCTGGGCGCGGCTTTTCCTTTCGCCGCCATCAGCGGCGAAGGCGCCAGACACACGATGAGAAAAAGAAGGAAAAATCGGACGCTCATGGACAGCAATGATTTTGAAAACGAAAAACATATATTATCCCAGCCCCCGACTTTCATAAACCTGTTCCCTTCTCATTTCGCGGGTTGAGATGGACTTGCGTGTACCGACGAATGGGAGGGGAATAAACAAATGTTGCAGTGGAGTGTTAAATCAAGATCCCATTGACGGTCGAAATTCTGCCCTCCTCCAGTCCGTAATTGGATGCGACAAAGCGTGATTCCGGCGATTTTCAACCATGAGAATCCATCTCCGCAATCAAACACCCGGCCGCGCTGTTGCACAGCACACAAGGCGTATGGGCAACTGATCAATGTATCCCTTTCAGTGCGGTTTTGCCGATTGCGTGAGGCGGTCTGTGGTCCCTGGTATGATAAGGGCACGCCACCCATATCCCGCGAGCAGCGGTCGCTGGCCGAGCGCCTCTACGCCGATCAGGGCATCGACACTCGAAAACTGCTTGGACACCGGCGGCAGACGATGACCGACGCCTACAACAGCACTCGGCGACTGCGGGAGTGGGTTACAATTCCGTTGTAGCAAAAAAAATGAGGTGCGCAGTGGCGGGCAAGCATAAGGGGTGGCGCGGTAGATGGCAGGTCGATTTTTCGGCCTGCATTGCCACGCACGATACCGGGCTGATTGTTTATTTCGGCAACGCGCCTTTGGCCATGAGCCGTTCGGCGCTGGCGCAGTGCTGCAAGACAACCTCTCCGCCGTGACCGCCGCGCTTGAGGTTAAAAACGGGCTGCACAACACGCCACAGATGCTGTCACGGATGGCGCGCGAGGCGGCGGAAATCTGGTCAGAAAAAAATGGATAGCCCGACGCCCAACAAGATCATCGCCGCTCGCCACGCCGCCGGGCACACTCAGACAGAGGCGGCTCACACCGTATTCGCGGCGTTGCGATCATGGCAGCACTGGGAGATGGGGACGCGCGAAATGCCTGCGACAGCGTGGGCGCTGTATCTCATCTTTACCGGGCAGATCACGATCGGTGAGGCGCGGGCGATTAGACGAGACGATAAATAATTGCCACAGATAATCATCTGCGCGCCTTATATTGTGTTTTTCGACTTCGGTTCCGGGTTACCCGAATTCGAAAAACTTCCGCACTGCTTCTGTCGGCAACCCAGCATTTCCCCCGATCAGCGTAGCCGCCAGCACCGACGCCCTAATCCGGTGAGCAACCCGAACAAGCGCAACACACTGCTTTTTCATGGGTTATAAAACCGGGCAAAAATCAAGGTAAAATCCACTCCTTTGCGCACGGCGCCGTAGAACAGACGGCCATGCGTTCGGGCGGCACCGCCGCAGTTATGAGAGACATTCCGTTCATGCTGAATCTTGCTTACGATCTGACATTTGCCGATCTTTATTCCCGCGCCGGGCTGCTCCGGCTCGATCAATGTTTTCTTGAACATCTCACTGCTGCCGAGCCGTCGTTGGCCGAGCGTTTGCAAGCTGCGCGACGGGCGCCGGAGGCGCTGGAGCGCAAGGCGGAAGCCGAATTGTTGATCGCGGTGGGGCCTTATCTCGAAGATTTTCTCGCTGAATTGTTCGGTATTGCCGGGGAGGCGCAGGCGCTGGCGGTGCAGCATCATGAACTGGCGCCGATTTTTGCGGTAAAGCGGCAGTTCGTTCAGCGCAAGGCGGTCAATACGTACAAGACGGAAACAGCGGCGACGTTTGACGGCGCAGCGTTGCGGCAGGCGTTGGAGGGGTTGTTGGGTACGCCGTTGACGCAACTGGCTTTTGCCCAGGCGGTAACGCGCTGGCAGCAAGATGCTGACGCCAATGCAGATGCTCTGGATTTGGCAATGCGTTATGCGGCGTGGGCGGTGCATACGCTGGAAGGGCAGGCGTTCCATCGGCGCGATGTGTTGTTCCGGGTTCCTCGCAAGATCGACTTCATGAAGCTGGTGCCGATTTCGGCGCATGAACGCTGTGGGGTGTCGATGTGGAAGCTCGATGAGACGCATACGTTACGACAGCGTCAGGGATTTGCGCTGACCGATCACGGTATGGATATGGTGGGCGGGCTGGATCAGGCGCATTACTGTATTTGGTGCCATGAGCAGGGACGCGACAGTTGTGTGCAGGGGATTTATGAAAAGGCGACGGGTGGCGAGCCGTTGGCGCAGTCGTACAAAAAATCGCCGCTCGGTGTGCCGTTAACCGGTTGCCCGCTCGATGAACGCATTTCAGAGTTTCACAAGCTGCGCGCCGAAGGAGCGCCGTTGGCGGCGTTGGCGATGATTTGTATTGACAATCCAATGGTGGCGGCGACCGGGCACCGGATTTGCAACGATTGCATGAAGGCGTGCATTTATCAAAAGCAGGAACCGGTCGATATTCCGCAATCGGAGACGCGTTTGCTCAAGGATGTGCTGGCGTTGCCCTGGGGATTTGAAATCTATTCGTTGCTGACGCGCTGGAATCCGCTCAATCTGCGTCGGCCATTGCCGCTGCCGTCGTCGGGAAAACGGGTGCTGGTGGTGGGAATGGGGCCGGCCGGATATACGCTGGCGCATCATTTGTTGAACGACGGACATACCGTGGTCGGCATCGACGGGCTGAAGGTCGAGCCGCTCAACGAAACGCTGTCGGGCGTTGCCGTTGATGGCGCGCGGGTGCCGTTCCTGCCGTTGCGCAGTTACGCGGATTTGGTCGAACCGCTCGATGTGCGCATTCCCGCTGGCTTCGGCGGCGTGGCCGAATACGGGATCACGGTGCGCTGGGACAAAAATTTTCTGGAAGCGGTTCGTTTGTTGTTGCAGCGCCGCGCTGGATTTGCGCTTTTCGGAGGTGTGCGTTTCGGCAGTACGGTGACGCTGAAGGATGCCTGGGCGCTCGGCTTCGATCATGTGGCGCTGGCGCTTGGGGCGGGCAAGCCGACGATGCTCGATATTCCGAACGGACTGGCGCCTGGCGTGCGTACGGCGTCGGATTTCCTGATGGCGTTGCAACTGACCGGCGCGGCCAAGCGCGATTCGCTGGCCAATATGCAGTTGCGGTTGCCGGTGGTGGTGATCGGCGGCGGCTTGACGGCCATTGATGCGGCGACTGAGGCGCTGGCGTATTACCCGGTGCAGGTCGAAAAGTTTTTGACCCGCTATGAGACATTGGTGGAAGCGCAGGGACGCGATAAGGTGGAAGCGAGGTGGACGCCGGAAGAGCGCATCGTCGCCGAAGAATTCATTGCGCATGCGAAGGCCTTGCGCGGCGAGCGCAGCGCGGCGCAACGCGAAGGCCGACCGGTTGATACGATAAGTTTGTTGCAACGCTGGGGCGGTTCTACGGTGGCGTACCGCAAGCGGATGACTGACAGTCCGTCTTATACGCTGAACCATGAGGAAATCGAAAAGGCGCTGGAAGAGGGAATCTGGTTTGCCGAAGGGTTGACGCCGAAAGCTGTCGAGGTTGACGAGCACGGTAACGCTTGCGGGTTGAAAGTGACAGCGCAAAGCGGCGACATTGTGCTGCCGGCGCGGACGGTATTGGTGGCGGCGGGTACGTCGCCGAATACGGTACTGGCGCGCGAAGACGCTGGGAACTTTGCGCTCGAAGGCAAGTATTTCCGGCTGATCGACGAGGAAGGCAAGCCGGCGCAGGTGGTGCATGGTTTGGCAAAGCCGGAAAAACCCATGGTGTTGACCTCTATCGAAAGCGACGGGCGGGCGGTCAGCTTTCTGGGTGATCTGCATCCCTCGTACTTCGGAAACGTGGTTAAAGCGATGGCGAGCGCCAAACAGAGCTATCCGATCATTTCGCGGATGCTGGCGCGCTTGCCGGGCGACGCGACGACGAGAGAGAGCGAAGCGGCATTTCTGGCCGGATTCGATCACGATTGGCGAGCGCAGGTCGAGCGGGTTGAGCGCTTGACGCCGACCATCATCGAGATTGTGGTGCGGGCGCCGACGGCAGCGCGACGCTTCACGCCGGGGCAATTTTATCGGTTACAGAACTTTGAAATGCGGGCGCCGCGCATTGGCGAGACGCGGATGGCGATGGAAGGGCTGGCGGTGACCGGCGCCTGGGTCGATCGTGAACGTGGACTGGTGTCGCTGATCGTGCTTGAAATGGGCGGCTCATCGAGCTTGTGCGCGACGTTGAAGCCGGGCGAGCCGGTGATTCTGATGGGGCCGACCGGCGCGCCGACTGAAATCGAACCGGGCGAGACGGTGGTGCTGGCAGGCGGCGGGTTGGGCAATGCGGTACTGTTTTCGATTGGCCGCGCGTTCCGGGAAGCGGGATCGAAAGTGCTGTATTTCGCGGCTTATCGCAAGACCGAAGACCGTTATAAAGTTGAAGACATCGAAGCGGCAGCCGACGCGATCGTCTGGTGCTGCGAAGAAGCGCCGGGATTTGTGCCGTCGCGTCCGCAGGACAAAACTTTCGTCGGCAACATCGTCGAGGCGATGCGCTCTTACGCCGAAGGAAAGCTGGGCGCTCAAGCGATTCCGTTCAAGGATACCGACCGAATGATCGTGATCGGCTCAGACCGGATGATGGCGGCGGTCGCCGCCGCTCGGCACGGCGCTCTCGCCGCATATCTTAAACCGACGCACCAGGCGATCGGATCGATCAATGCGCCGATGCAATGCATGATGAAGGAAATTTGCGCACAGTGCTTGCAGATACATCGCGATCCGCAGTCGGGTGAAGTGAGCTACGTCTTCACGTGCTTCAATCAGGATCAACCGCTCGACAGCGTCGATTTCGGCAGTTTGGCGCAGCGTTTGCGGCAGAACACGTTGCAGGAAAAATTGACGGCGCACTGGATTGCGCATGTGCGCGGCGGCTCTGTTTAAAGCTCATGCCCTTGGCGAAAGCGGAGGCAAAGCGTGCCAGAAACGCTCGGCGGCAGGGCTTAAGCGCGTTTCCATCCGGTAAGCGTAAGCCTCGATCGGAATGGCGGGCAAATCGAGGCGTGCGAGCCGGTCGTGGGTCTCGTTGACCAGGTACGTCGGCAACCAGGCTACGCCGTAACCGTCGAGCGCCATCCGTTTCAGCAACTCGGCCATCGACGAGACAAAGACGGGGCGAAAAATATTTTCGCTCAGCGCGGATAGGCAGCGATTGACCTGGCGCCCCAGATAAGAGGTCGGCGTGTAGTTCAGCAACGGAATACCGGTTTGACCAAGAGTAAAGCGCGGAGTTTTCCCATCGCTGGCGCAAACGGGAATCAGTTCGGCGTCGAACAGTTTGAGACAACGAAACGGCGTTTGCAGCAGCTCTTCATCATGGAACGACAAGATGAAATCGCTTTTACCTTCACGCAATGTTTGAACCGCCTGATCGGCGTCGATGGCTTCGACGTGACAGATGAACGAGTCATCGCGTTGCGTGATGGTTTCGATAATCGTTGGCAGGACAACCAGCGACAATGAATGAGCGGCGGCGATCGAAAGTTTTGCTTTGCCGGTCAGACTGGCGCCGGACAGCTCATTGAAGTTGTTTTGTAACTGCTGTAACAAGCTACGCGCCTGCGAATGAAACAGGCGACCGTGATCGGTCAATTGCAGCGGCGTGCTGGCGCGGTCGAAGAGCTCGACGCCAACGGCGTTTTCCAGCGCGCGAATACGGCGACTGAAAGCGGGTTGTGAAAGGCTACGCTGTTCGGCGGCCTGCGAGAAGTTACGCGATTCTTCCAGCGCCAGAAAATCTTCCAGCCATTTGGTTTCGATATTTTGCATGGTTTTTGTCGGTTGTTAAAACTTTTAAGGACAGGGGGATCGGGGTTAATATAGAGCCAATATTCGCGCCAGCCAGATATGCGTATTTTGCATTACCTTCTTATTTTCGGTATTTATTTTTCTTGCCGAGATGATACACTGTATAAAACCGTACTAACTTTATGGTAATGAACTATTTGATAGGCGTTCTCGGCGGCATGGGGCCGGCGGCGACTGCTGACCTGATGAACAAGATCATTGAGTTGACGGAAGTAACTGGCGATCAGCAGCACATTCCGTTGCTGGTTTCGTCGATGCCCGATATTCCCGACCGGGGCGCGCATTTGCTGAACGGCGGCGCTTCGCCGTTACCGGCGTTGATGGATCGCCTGCAGATGCTGGAAAAGGCCGGCGCAGTGTGTGTTGTCATGCCTTGCAATACAGCGCATTACTGGTTTCCGCAACTGAAAGCAGCGGCTTCGGCAGAGATGTTAAGCATTATTGAAGCTACGGTTGAAGCGGTGCGCGAGGCAGGTCTTTCCGAAGTTGGGCTGCTGGCGACGGATGCAACATTGGCGACCGGCCTGTATCAATCGGCGCTGGAGAAAGCCGGAATTGATTGTGTTGTGCCGGATGCCGTAACGCAGAGGACGACGATGGCTGGAATTTTTGCGCTGAAAGCAGGCGATCCGACGACAGCACGGCGCTATCTTGAAGCACCCTACCGGTATTTGCTGCGGGAAGCGGATGCGATAATTCTTGGTTGCACCGAGCTTCCGCTCATTCTGGCAGAGGAGGTTCGGGAAAGGCCGAGCTTTTTTTTCGATTCGAACAAAACCTTGGCGCAAGCGGTCATACGCTGGTATGAAGGCAAGACGGGGAAAACATTGCTCAAGCGACCTCTCGCCGACGGCGATAAAACCCCTTCTTAATCATGGGGTATAGAACGTAAAAGATTGATGAGAATCAAGTGCTCCCAAGGAAGTACGCTATACTATCGCGGCTGTTTTTTAACTGGGCTGATTTTAATTTAGCTGATTTGAAAATTTCTCTTTATTCGTAAGGTTCCTATGTCAAGCGAAACACTCATTATTCAGGCGGGCCTGTCGGAACGCCCCCGAAAAAGCCGTTGGCCGGCTCGACTTGATGTCCTGCAAAGTTTGAGCGGCCTGTTTTTGGCGCTGTTCATGTGGGGGCACATGTTCTTCGTTGCATCGATTCTGCTTGGCAAGGATGCGATGTGGACGATTACCAAATTTTTTGAAGGGTACTATTTCTTCGACAAGAGCCATCACTGGCTTGTCTCGCTTGTCGTGGCGTTCGTTGCCGCGGTTTTCATTGTGCACGCGGCGATGGCGGTGCGGAAGTTCCCGATCAATTTCCGGCAACTCAGCGTTTACCGCGCCCACGCCAAGTCAATGCGGCACGGCGACACGACGTTGTGGATCTGGCAGGTCTATACCGGCTTCGCGATGTTCTTCATGGCGTCAGCGCATCTTTATCAGATGATGGTGTGGCCGCAAAACATCGGCCCTTACGGTTCGAGCGACCGCATGTGGAGCGACGGGCTGTGGCCGTTCTATCTCGTGCTGTTGCTGGCGGTTGAGTTGCACGGCGGTATCGGTTTGTACCGGTTGGCGGTGAAATGGTGCTGGCCGAACGCGCCCCGTCAATTCCTGAAAAAACTCAAATGGGGGATAACGGCTTTTTTCCTCATTCTGGGATTTGCGACGCTGGGGGCGTACATGAAGATCGGCTACGAGCACCGGCTTGAGTACGGGACGCCTTACGTTCCGACATGGATGCAGCAAAATGCCGCGCAAAATGCCGTGCAACATGCCGTTGAGGAGGGCGTGAAATGAAGGTTATTTTTACCGATGTACTGGTGATCGGCGGCGGGCTGGCCGGTTTGCGGATGGGAATTGGCGCCAAGCGCCGCGGTCATGAAGTGATCGTGTTGTCGCTGGTGCCGCCGAAGCGTTCGCACTCGGCAGCAGCGCAAGGGGGGATGCAGGCATCACTGGGCAACGTGATTAAAGGGCAGGGTGACAACGAAGACGTTCACTTTGAAGATACAGTGCGTGGCAGCGACTGGGGCGCGGATCAGGATGTTGCCCGGATGTTCGTCAATACTGCGCCGAAAGCAGCGCGTGAGCTGGCGTCCTGGGGGTTGCCGTGGAGCCGGGTGACGCCGGGCGATCGGGAAGTCATCATCAACAGCCAGAAGGTGACTATTACCGAGCGTAATGAAGCGGGCGGGCTGATTGCGCAACGCGATTTCGGCGGCACCAAGAAATGGCGCACCTGTTATGTGGCGGATGGCACGGGTCATGCGATGTTGTACACCGCCAGCGACCGGGCAATCGGTGAAGGCATCGAAGTGCATGAGCGCACCGAAGCGATCGCGCTGATTCATGACGGCAAGCGCTGTTATGGCGCGGTTGTCCGTGATCTGATTACCGGTGAATTGCGCGCGTATCTCGCCAAGGCGACGGCCATTGCCACCGGCGGCGCCGGCAGGTTGTACAGCGTGACCACCAGCGCTGTGATCTGTGAAGGCATTGGTCACGCGATTGCGTTGGAAACCGGTGTCGCGGCGCTCGGCAACATGGAAGCGGTACAGTTCCACCCGACGGGAATCGTGCCGGTCGGCATTCTGATGACCGAAGGCTGTCGCGGCGATGGTGGTTTACTGCGCGACGTTGATGGCTATCGCTTCATGCCCGATTATGAGCCGGAAAAGAAAGAGCTGGCGTCGCGTGACGTGGTGTCGCGTCGGATGGAAGAGCACATGCGCAAAGGCAAGGGTGTCAAATCGCGCTTTGGCGACCATCTGTGGCTCGACATCACCTTATTGGGACGCCATCACATCGAACACAACCTGCGCGAAATCAAGGAAATCTGCGAAAGCTTCCTGGGGATCGACCCCGCCGAGAAATGGATTCCGGTGCGGCCGACACAGCACTACACGATGGGTGGCGTACGCACCAACCACACCGGGGAATCGCCGCATTTGAAAGGCTTGTTTGCGGCTGGTGAAGCGGCCTGTTGGGACTTGCACGGATTCAACCGGCTGGGCGGCAACTCGGTGGCGGAAACAGTGGTGGCCGGCATGATCGTCGGCGAATTCATTGCCGATTTTTGCGACAGGCCGGAAAACGGCGTCGATGTGCCGATGGGGTTAGTCAAGGAATTCATGGAGCGGGAAGATGCCAAGCTGAAAGCGATTCTGAACGGCAAAGGCACCGAAAGCGCCTTCAAGCTCAACTCTGAAATGCAGAGCATCATGACCCACGCGGTCGGCATCTTTCGTAACGACAAAGATTTGCGGGAAGGTGTGGCGGGGCTGCAAAAGCTGCTGGAGCGTAGTCGCAACATCGGTTTGGCGAGCAAGATACCAGGTTCCAATCCGGAACTGGTGATGGCGTACCGGACGCAGAAGATGATCAAGCTGGCGCTGACGGTGGCGTGTGGCGCGTTACAGCGCACCGAGAGCCGCGGCGCGCATTCCCGTGAGGATTATCCGCACCGCGACGACCAGAACTGGTTGAAGCGCACACTGTCTTTCTGGCGCGACGAGAACGCGACATTGCCGGAGTTGCAATACGAGGATCTCAACGTTATGAAGATGGAACTGCCGCCGGGGTGGCGCGGTTACGGCGCCAAGGATTACGTCGATCATCCGGACACGGCCAAACGGTTGGCGGAGATTGAGGAAATCAGAAAGCGGATGGAAGGCAAGGACCGATTCGCGGTACAAGAGGCGCTGATGCCTTTCAGGGACAAGCTGCCCGGAAACCTGCGGGGTCGTAACGAGCGTATTGATGAACCTTTGAACAAATGAGTCAGAAGATGAGCGACGTACAAAAAAACACCGCGCCGGGCGGACAACCCCGGCAACGGATGCTGACTTTCCACATCCTGCGTTATAACCCGCAGGATCCGGACAGCAAGCCGCACATGCAGTCTTATCAACTGGAAGAAACCGAAGGCATGACGCTCTTTTTGGCGCTGAGCGAAATCCGTGAGCACCAGGACCCGACGCTGCAATACGATTTCGTTTGTCGCGCCGGCATCTGCGGCAGTTGTTCAATGCTGATCAATGGCCGCCCGGGTTTGGCCTGTCGGACGCTGACCAAGAATTTCGAAGGCGACATTACGCTGGCGCCATTGCCGGTGTTTGAACTGATCGGTGATTTGTCGGTCAATACCGGCAAGTGGATGCGCGGCATGAGCGAGCGTCTTGAAACCTGGGTGCACACGAAGGAAGAAGAGATTGATCTGAGCAAGACCGAAGCGCGTATGAACCCTGAGCTGGCTGAGCAGATTTACGAACTGGATCGTTGCGTCGAATGCGGTTCGTGCGTGGCGGCGTGCGGCACGGCGCAGATGCGGCGAGATTTCGTCGGCGCGGTTGGCATGAACAAAATCGCGCGTTTCCGGCTTGACCCGCGCGATGTGCGCACCGACGATGATTTTTATGAAGTGGTGGGCGACGACAGTGGCGTGTTTGGTTGCATGTCGCTGCTCGGGTGTCATGATATATGCCCGAAAGAATTGCCGTTGCAAACGCAAATTGCGTTTTTACGAAGGAAGATGGCGACGATCGGAAAATGAGAAAAACAACCCCGCGAGAGCGGGGTTGTTTTTTTGGGGCGTCGTAACCCGATGCAAAAACTGAGGTGATGAAAACAGAGAGGTAAGAGCAATGAGCCGAATCGAGAAGGACTTTCTGGGAGAACGGGAATTGCCGGATAACGTGTACTACGGGGTACAGACGTTGCGCGGCAAGGAGAACTTTTACATTACCGGGCGACCAATGTCGGGAGAACCCAGCATGGTCAAAGGGTTGGCTTATGTGAAAAAAGCCGCAGCGATGGCCAACCGTGATCTCGGCGCTTTGGATGGCAAGGTGGCCGAGGCGATCATCAAGGCCTGCGACCGTTTGATTGCCGGCGAGTTTGTCGATCAATTCGTTACCGATTTCATCCAGGGCGGCGCTGGCACTTCGATCAACATGAACGCTAACGAAGTTATCGCCAATGTCGCGCTGGAATTGATGGGTAAGCCGAAAGGTGATTACGCAACAGTCAGCCCGAACGATCACGTCAATTGCTCGCAATCTACTAACGATTCTTATCCGACAGCGTTTCGTCTGGCGTTGATTTTGTGCCTGGAGGATTATGCGAAGACGTTGTGCGAACTGCGAGATGCTTTTCGCGCTAAGGGGAAGGAGTTCGACAGAGTGCTGAAGATGGGGCGAACGCATTTGCAGGACGCGGTGCCGATGTCGATGGGCGCCGAGTTTCACGGTTTTGCGACAACCATCGGCGAAGAAATCGGACGCATCGAAAGGTCGTGCGACCTGTTGCGCGAAGTCAACCTCGGCGCAACGGCCATCGGCACTTCGGTCAATGCACCGGAAGGGTATCCGAAGCTGGCGGTTGAATATCTTGCCAAAGTGAGCGGCGAAAAATTTACGTTGGCGAGCGATCTGGTCGAAGCCACCTCCGATACTGGCGCTTATGTGCAGCTTTCCGGAGTGCTGAAGCGAACGGCGGTGAAACTGACCAAAATCTGTAACGATTTGCGGATGCTGGCGTCTGGTCCGCGTTGCGGTCTGAGCGAAATCAATCTGCCGCAGTTGCAGCCGGGGTCGTCGATCATGCCGGGCAAAGTCAATCCGGTGATTCCGGAAGTGGTCAACCAAACCTGTTTCTACGTAATCGGGATGGATTTGACCGTCACGCTGGCGGCGTCGGCGGGCCAGTTGCAGTTGAACGTGATGGAGCCGGTGATTGCTTATGCGCTGTTCAGTTCAATCAGTACCATGCAAAACGCGGTAAAGAGCCTGACTGAGAATTGCATAAAAGGCATTACGGCGAACAAAGAACGCACCGAAGCGATGGTGTTGGGCTCGCTCGGTATTGTGACCCAGCTAAACCCGATCCTGGGTTACAAACAATGCGCGGAAATTGCGCGGGAAGGGTACTTACAAAACAAGTCGATCCACGACATCGTGGTGAAGGAACGGAAATTGATCTCGCAACAAAAATGGGATGAGGTTTTCTCGTTCGACAACCTGATCAATCCGCAGTTTATTAAAAACTAACCTCGACAGGAGGCTGTTATGGATTTCATGGTTCTTCTTCAATTAGTTATCGTTCTGGCGGCGATTTTTCTGGGCGCGCGCCTGGGGAGTATCGGCATCGGTTACGCCGGCGGCCTTGGGGTATTGGTGTTGGCACTGATCGGCGTTAAACCGGGATCAATCCCGATCGACGTTATTCTGGTGATCATGTCGGTGATCGCCGCCATCGGCGCGATGCAAGTTGCTGGCGGCATCGACTTTCTGGTGGTGGTCACCGAAAAGTTTTTGCGTAAACATCCGAAGTACATCACTTATCTGGCGCCCATCGTCACCTACCTCATGACTTTGATGGCGGGCACCGGGCATACGGCGTTTTCGACGTTGCCGGTGATTGCCGAAGTCGCCAAAGAGCAAGGCGTTCGCCCCTCGCGGCCCTTGTCGATTTCCGTAGTGGCGTCGCAGGTTGCCATTACGGCTTCGCCGATTTCGGCGGCGGTGGTATTCTTTTCCAACGCGTTGGAGCCGCTGGGCGTCGGTTATCTCGACATCCTGATGATCTGCATACCGACGACGTTGCTGGCAGTGATCCTGACTTCGTTTGTCGCCAATTTCCTCGGCAAGGAGCTGAAAGACGACCCGGTTTATCTGGACCGTCTGGCCAAGGGATTGGTGGTGATGCGCGGCGTCAGCAATATCAAAGTGACGCCGATGGGTAAACGCTCAGTCTGGATTTTTATTGTTGCGATCATTCTGGTGATGTTTTACGCTACGCTGATCAGCGACAAAGTCGGCTGGACCTGGTTAAAGCAAAACATTCCGCTGTCGCGTGACCACGCCATTTACGTCATCATGTTGAGTACGGCAACAGCGATTACCTTCTTCTGCCGAATCGATGCTGCCAAAGTGCTGAGTGCCTCGACGTTCAAATCCGGTATGAGCGCTTGCGTTTGCATCCTCGGCGTGGCCTGGCTCGGCACGACGTTTGTCAACGCTCACGAAGCCGGTATCAAGGAACTGGCGGGTAGCGTGCTGGAAACCAAACCCTGGCTGCTGGCAGTGGCGCTGTTCTTTGCGTCGATGTTGCTCTATTCGCAGGCTGCGACTGCCCGCGCGTTGATGCCGCTGGCGATCACGATCGGCGCGGCGCCAGTCACGCTGGTGGCGTCATTCGCGGCGGTGTCGGCGTTGTTCGTGTTGCCGACGTATCCGACTTTGTTGGCGGCAGTGGAAATGGACGACACCGGCTCGACGAAAATCGGAAAATACGTGTTCAACCACCCGTTCTTCATTCCAGGCGTGGTGTGCATTGCGTTATCGGTATTCTTCGGCTTCATCCTTGCCGAGATCGTGTTGTAAGTTGCTGTATTGAGTTGCTACACTGAGAGTAAAACAGCGGAGCGCCCTTCGTGGCGCTCCGCAAGAGAGACAGCGGATTACGGCTTTCGGCCTTATCAAGAACATTGGCCGCCTCAGTGATTGCTTCTTCCTCCATCCCGAACGGTGTTTCATCGTCCGTTATCGTGGGTAGAGGATTCGGCTTGGCGGTTTGCTGAAGCTCTTCATCGAGCGGGTCTTGAACCTTGCTCTCGATTTGTTCAGCTTCTTCGCTGGTCAGATCATCCACATCGTCCAGGGTCATGCTGTCGATCTTGGCGCGAATTTCGATCACCAAACGACCTGCATAGGTGTAAGAAGATGGGCGAATTTCAGCGATTACAAAATCACCTTGGTCTTGTACTGGTCGAGCATGGAATCCTTGACGACAAACTCCCCAATCGAGGTTGCAAGCCGCCCTACGTTGAAATCTCCGTTACGACCGGAAATAGTGCGAATGGCCAACTGGCCAGGTAGTTGAATCATGGTAAATCTCCTAAAAAAAGAAACCCCGACCGGAATGGTCAGGGTTATGGGTGGATAAAGGCTTTTCAGCCGGAGTTACATCTCTCCGTCAAAAAGAATTGTCAGAATTGTCGTCGCCCTCGTCTGGTTCGTCAAAAACGAGCCTGAAGTATTCATCATCAGCAACACGTTTGTCTTCCCGACGTTGAGCTTCTGGCTCCAGAACGTGAGTTCTGTACCATTCCTCTTGCTCGACGCCGGCGAGGCGTAAAACAGTAGGAATCTGCTCGATCTCCTTCATCGTAAAAACTTTCTTCGGCTTCGCAGCCGGAGGCGTTTTTTGTGGCGAAGGATGGCTTCTTTTTCGTGAAGGAGAGCCGCTATAGCGGACAGATTCACGAATCAGATCAAGAGAAAACCTGCACACTCGTCCGAAAACAACACCGGAGCCGTGCAGAATCGCGCCCAGAGCCGAAGGCCGGGCTGGGGTAAATGTAGTGGACATGGTGTTTCTCCAAAGAAAAACGACGGAGAAACAC
>WQUA01000038.1 GCA_009786025.1 Pseudomonadota bacterium
CCGNNACCGAACTGGGGCGCGTTTCCCTACAACAACAGCAGGGTTGCCGGCGCCAAAGTGGGCACCGCCAAGCTGACGTTCACCTCGGCGACGAAGGCGACCTTTACCTACAACGTCGAAGGCTCGAGCCGCACCATCAACCTCGTCAAGCTTCAATAAACCTTTCCGGATTTCTTGCAGACAGAACCCCCTCTCCCCTCGCGGGAGAGGGGGCTGGGGGAGAGGGGAAAAGCCCCTTCCCCCGTTTGCGGGGGAAGGAGTAAAGACGCCTTGTATTCGCCACCGCGATCTTTACCGCTTGCTTTCTTTTTATTATTTCACTACTCTACACGTTTCAATTTAATGGCATTTCCGAAAAGGAGAGGTATCGTGAGTTTCTTCTATCGTTCGCTTTGCTCCGGTTTGGCTGGATTATTTGTTGCGGCGCTGGCGTTCTCTGCGACGACGGCGTTTTCAGCCGACATCATGCGCGTTGATGGTGCGCCGGTGATCTCGACCAAAGCCGAAGCGGCTGTTTTCTGGCGCGCCGCGGCGGACGCTCGCAATACGACCACCATCACTTTCACGCCGTTGCCGGCGTCGGCGCTGAAAGCCTTGCAGGAAGAAAACAGCGATTCCAAAGCCAAGATTCTCAAGATCGGCGTGACCCGTGACGCCAATACGGGAATCGACGCGATGACCCCCTTTGCGCTGAACTGGAAAAACGTCGGCGACGGGCACATTGCCCGGTTGGCGATCACTTCTCCCGGAGCGCGCGGAATGCGCGCCGCGTTGCGACTACTTCGTGTGCTGCCCGATAACGCCGAATTGCGCTTCTCCGGTTCGGCGGAGCCGGAAAGAATCATCGGCGTGGTCAGCGGCGAACAGGCCAATGCGCTGCGCGACGACAACAAAGTTTACTGGACGCCGATTACCGAAGGCGAAACCCAGAATATCGAAATTTATCTGCCCTCGAACGCCAGCCCGAAAGAAGCCAGAATTCGGCTGAACGCTATTTCCCATCTTTTCACTGCAGCGCAAGACGGCTTCAATGCCGCTCTCGTAACCAAAGCATCGCAAAGTTGCGAAGTCAATGTTGCTTGTAAATTTGATTCTTTGGGAGCTGCTTTCAAAAATGCCTCCAGCGCTGTTGCCAGAATGGCTTTTCAGATTTCCGGAGGAACAGGTTATTGTACGGGAACGTTGTTGAACAATACTTCCGGCGCGCAAATACCTTACTTCTGGAGCGCGGCCCATTGCATCAGTACGCAAGCCTCTGCGAGCACCCTCAATACGTACTGGTTTTACGAAGCTGCCAGTTGTAATGGTTCCCAGTTGAACGCCAACTATACGCAACTGCTTGGCGGAGCGACGCTTTTGCATGCCAAGACATCTACGGATACGCTCTTGCTTCGTCTCAATAGCACGCCTCCAACGGGCGCTTATCTGGTTGGTTGGGATGCCTCCCGCTTTTCCAGCGGCGCTATCACCGGCATTCATCACCCCTACGCGGACATCAAAAAAGTCAGCCTCGGCAAGGGAGAGGGGAAAACTTGCGATACTGTGCTTCCCCCTGACCCCGATGTAAATAACGCCAATTTAACTTTGGTCAGTTGGTCGGAAGGTTCTACCGAGGTCGGAAGCAGTGGATCGGGCCTCTTTACCGTGTCGAACGGGCAGTACTATTTACGGGGCGGACTTGAGGGAGGCTATGCTTCTTGCTCGACCACGGGCGCCTCCGTCAACAGCGGCAACGCCGATTGCTATTCGAGCCTTAGTCTGGTTTACGACGACGTTAAACAATGGCTGGCGCCGAGCTCCACGCCCACACAGCCTGGTCCGACCCGGCAATACACCGGGCAATGGATCAAAGTCGATGGCAACGGCAACAACGATGAAAACGCCTGGGGGTTGACGGTTCTTCTGAACTTCCCTGGAAACGCGCGCTACATCTTCGTCCCCTGGTACACCTACGACAGCACCGGCAAAGCGTCGTGGTATATTTTCCAGGGCGACGTATGGTCGGCGAACGATGTGTTTTCAGCGGACGTTTACCGCTATTCGGGGCCGAGCTGGGGCGTGTTTCCCTATAACAACAGTAGAGTTGCTCCTGCTAAAGTAGGGACGGCTACGTTGACATTTACCTCGGCGACGAGAGCAACGTTTACCTACAACGTTGAGGGATCAAGCCGCACCATCAACCTTGCTAAACTTGAGTAAGTCTTTCGGTTTTTTAAACAGAAACAAACAGCCCTTGGCTTTGCCAGGGGCTGTTGGGTTTTTGATGCGCTCCATCTCCTCCTCTGTACCCCGCCCCCAAAACACGTTAATGTAGCGGTATCGTTCTCGCAGGAGGCAATCATGTCGTTAACGTCAAACTGGGTTTTCTGGGCTTTGTTGTCCGCTGTCTTCGCGGCGCTGACGGCCATTTTCGCCAAGGCGGGCGTCGAAAACATTGACTCCGATCTGGCGACGCTGATTCGCACGGTGGTGATTCTCATTGTGTTGGCGGGGTTTGTTTATTTCGCCGGGAAGTGGCGCTTTCCGCTTGAACTGCCGACGCGCGCCTGGGGCTTTCTGGTGTTGTCGGGGCTGGCGACCGGCGCTTCCTGGGTCTGCTATTTCCGCGCGCTCAAGCTCGGTGAAGTTTCCAAAGTCGCGCCGGTCGATAAACTCAGCGTTCTTCTGGTGGCTGTGTTCGCTGTTCTCTTTCTCGATGAGCGCCCTTCCGTCCGCGAGTGGGCGGGCATTCTGATGGTCGGCGCCGGTGTGTTCGTGCTGGCGCTGAAGCGCTGAAGGGTTCCAGAACGTCGGCCCTTGTTTTAACCGCAAAGAGCGCATGGAGCGCAAAGAAATTCTCACGCGAAGGCGCGAAGAACGCGAAGAGAAAACCCTCTCTCCCGCAGGCGGGGGAAGGAACTCCTACAACCGCCGGTGTTGCAACGCCGGCAACTGGCAGCGCACCTCTTCAATCCGCATCGGATCGACAACGCCTGCGGCGACGCCTTCGCCGTGCGGCAGGCAGGAGACGATTTGCCCCCAGGGGTCGATCAGCATTGAATGTCCGTAGGTTTCACGTCCGTTCGGGTGGCTGCCGCCTTGACCGGCGGCGAGAACATAGCACTGATTTTCAATGGCGCGGGCGCGCAGCAACACTTCCCAGTGCGCGCGCCCGGTCACTGCCGTGAACGCGGCGGGGACAACGATCAGCGCCACTTCTCCGAAACGTCGATAAAGTTCAGGGAAACGCAGGTCGTAGCAAATCGACAGAGCAACGCGCCCACATGGCGCGACGAAAGTTCCTGATGCGCTGTTGGCCTCCGGTATATCGCCGGCTTCGATCATTTCCGCTTCATCGTACGCTTCATCTCCGTTGGTGAATTTGAAAAGATGAATTTTGTCGTAGCGCGCGACGCGTTCACCGTCCGGCCTGTAAACAAGGCAGGCGCTTCTGGTGCGGGTTGGGGAAGAGGGGGGCAAAACCCCATCCGCTCGCGCTTCGACGGCAGGCTCTTGAAGGGGAGGGCTTTTGATCGGGACGCAGCCGCCGATCAGATAAATACGATGGGTTCGCGCCGTTTCCGAAAGAAAACGTTGCTGCAGGCCATCGCCGTCGTTTTCATAGGCGGCTTGCCGCGCGGCCAGCGGCGCGCCCAGGATGCCAAAATATTCAGGCAACAGCACCAGTTCGGCGCCGCCCGCAACAGCGGCATCAATCAAGCGACGCGCTACGACAAGATTCTCCTCGACTTCAGGGCCGGACACCATTTGCACCGTTGCAACCCTCATATGCCGCATGATTTTCCCCTAATGCGCCCGTTCGGGCGTCAGCGCTTCGGCAGGAGGAAGCTGCACGCCTTCGCGCGTTTTTTTCTCAACCGTCGGATCGTCCCAGGAGCCTTTAACGGTATATTCGTAGCTGAAGATTTTTTCAAAAGGGTTGCCGAGCACAATCTGTCCGATCAAGGCGCCGATACCGACTGCTGCTGCGCTGACCGGATTGGCCATCAGCAACACCGATGCTCCGGCTGCACCCACCGACAGACTGTCGGTCAGGCTGGGTTGAACATAGACGTTCAAATCCTGCGTTTCTTTACTCAGATCGACCGTGCCGGTGAGCTTGACTTTGGCGGAAGCGCCGTCCATCAGCAGATCGGAGGTGTGCAAAATACCGTTGTTGATCTCGGTGCTTCCGACAATCGAATCGAAGGCAAAGCCCTCGCTGAAGACATCGCGAAAATCCAGCGTGAGTCGGCGCGGTAACGCCTGTAGCGATAACACGCCCAACAAGCGGCCGATTCCCGGTTCGATTCTGGTGAAATGCCCTCTGCCGACGTTCAGGGTCAAATGGCCGTCAAGCGTGCCGAGATTAAAATCGCTCGGCGCATCGGCCCAGGACAGCGCTCCGTCGAGACGCACATCAGAGGCGACAATACTTCTCGGCACGCCAAAGTGTTCAAGAAATTTTTCGGCGTCGTTGACCTGCGCCGTAACATTGACTTCAGTGCGTTGCGCTTGCCTGGCCGTGCGCCACCATCCGTCTGCTGTGATCACGCCATCGGGATTGGACAAGACGACACTGTTCATGTGCCAATCGGGGCCGCGAGGTTCTGCCTGAACGGAAAGATGTCCCAGGTCTTTCTCTTTATAAAAAAAGTGGTCAACCTCAAAATCGACTTCCGGCCAGGGATTGACGCTGCCGGGAATCAGGACGGTACTGGCTTTTTGTTCCCCTCCGCTTTTTTCATCACTGCCTTTCCCATTACTGAAGCGCCTATCCCGCGGCGACGGTTTCTCCGTTTCGAGAAGCGCCAGCCGCGAAAATTTTCCCTTCAAGCGGCCGTTCACCGTTCCGTGGGCGTCGGCGTGTTCCCAGGCCAGGCGCCCTTCGGCCTCGCGGCTGGCGAGGTTAATTCCCCAGACGCCCGCTGCCTGGCGTGTCGAAAAATGGACTTCGTGCAATTGCCGACCTAACGCGCTCAAAGTGCCGATGTTGACATCCACGTCACTGAGCGCTAGGCCCTCCATCTTTTCGTTGCGCGGCAATGTTTGATACAGCGCATACCAGGGGGTGATATCGAGTTGCGTCAAAGCGCCGCGCACCGACAGTCCCGGCGTTGGCGGCAGTACAACGCCCGATGAACCCTTCGTTTCGCCGATGTTGACCAGCGCGCTTTCCAGCTTCCACGCTGTTCCGTTGGGAACACGCTTGGCGATAACGGTCAGCGGCGCTCCCGGGGATTGGTAATCGACCCGCCAATATTCTTCTTTAGGGGCGTCTTTGCCCGCTGTTGCTGCCAGCGTGTCGTGCATGATTTGTAATGGCGCGACGGCATACGCTTCTTTTCCCAGCGGCGCGGGCAAGTCAACCGTTACGCCGGTCAGCGGCGTTGTCAACAGCCAGTGCAATCCTCTTTTGCCGCCGGTGTTGAGTGTCAATCGCCAGGGTGTTGTGCCTGACAGGCGGTCGAGCAGCGGCAGCGAAGCATTCGTGTGCAGTGTTGAGAGGTTTGCTGTTCCTGTTCCCGTCAATACGACGCCACCGTTTTGCGATGTCAATGTTAACGTTCCCTTTCCTCCCAGCGCTTCGAAAGTCAAAGCATCGGCGCTGACATCGTGCTCCGTAAAGGTCACGATGCCTTGCGCTTGGGTCAGCGACGGCATTTCCGGAAGGTCGAGTGTGTTGCCGGCAAGTTTAAAAGAGCCGTTGACTTTGCTTGTTTCTTCACCGTCCAATGGAATATCGAGCTTCAGCGTCAGTGCGCCGTCGCCCGTTGCTTGCGTCCCCGTCAACATGTGATCAAGCCAGCCGCCGACCGGGCTTTCGTCGAGAAAACGTAAATAGGCTGCGACCGGGCCGCCGGCTGAACCGTCGATTCGCAAGTGCGGATGTTGTGCGCCGAGATCGGGGATAACCACTTTTGTCGGGCCCAACGGCGCATCGAAAATCGAACCGCGTTTGGCGGAGATGGTCATGCTCTCGTTGACAAAGCGAAGATCGGCGTCTATCCCGTCAATGGCAGGCCAGGCCGGATCATAAAGCAGCCGCGCATTCGCGACATGGGCCGTAACCGAAAAATTGCCATCCTTACCGCCCGGGAAAGGAAAGCGATCCAGATCGCCTTTCAAAACGACCTGGCCGTGATCGCCGGCGCCGCTCTTGAGACTTTCCTGCAACCATTTTCGAACATGTTCCCCGGCCACGTACGGAATGTAGCGGTAGGCGCCGGCAGCGGTGGCGCGTTGCAATTGCGCTGACAGATCAGCAATGCCGTCGCCGCCATTGGCCTGCCAGCTGCCTTGAACCGTTCCTTCGGCATCGGCGTTGGCGAAGTGAAGAGTGTCGATCCGAACGAGCAGTCCTTCCGGCTTGTGCGTCCAGCCGATATGACCATCCGCTGTGTCCAGCGATAGCGTTTCAGGAAACACGCGCGGAAGATCGAGTACGACATTGCGGCCCGTTAACGCTACTGTTCCCCGCGTTTCGTCGAACGATACCGTGCCGCTGATTCCGCGTATGCCCGGATAAGCTTCGTAGGCTTGTGCGCTGGCGTCGCGTACGGCGGCGCGTGCGCTGTAATGAATCAAGCGTAGCGATTCCTCCGCACCATTTCTTTCGCGAGCAAATTCCCAACGGCCGTTGCCGTTCTCCAGCACTCCGCGCGGCTTAAGCGCCGCCAGTGTTTGGCGCCAGCCGTTCGGCAACGGGACAAATTGCAACAACCCGGTCAGCACCGATACATCGAGACGATCGAATTCGAGATGGCCGCGTAGCGCCTGCGTCAACGATTCCGTCATCCGCAACGGCGTTTCCGGGCTGAGGCCTTCGAGCGTCAGCGTTGCCGTCATCGGCCCCAGGCGCAGGCCGCTTTTTTCGACAAGCGTCAGGCCATCGGTCGAAAAAACAGAGCGATTGCGCTCCTCGCGCCCCGTGAAACGGCCGCGTGCTTCCTGCAATTCCAGCGGCGCGATCGCCGGTTCGGCCGTAGCGTTTGAGGCTGCCAGGCCCGGCGCCCAATTTGCTTTGACATCATGCAAGGCCAGATCAACTGTTATCGACGTGATCCGTTGCTTCGACAACGACACCCACGTTTGTACGCTGCCCTCGCCACGTGTCAGCGCAACCGGCAAATCAATCCACTGCCGCAAGCTGCCGAGGTCAACGCGGTCCAGTCGTAGGTATCCTCCCCAGTCGTGGTCGAAACTGCGTTGCAGCAAACCGATCGACGTGTCGCCACGCACTTCAAAAGTCGCGCCCGTCTCCGATACCAGATCGCCGCGCAAGCCGAAGCGATAATGTGTCAAACTCCGCTCGCCGCGGAAATTCAGTTGTTCGATGATCAGCGGCGGCGCAGCGCGTTTCTCGTCGCGCCATTCGACTGTTCCGCCGTCGATTTCGATGGTTCGCTGCCGTAGCAGCCAGTCAACAAACGGGCTGTTGTCGGCGTTTTTTTCTTCCGGCGACGCCGCGAGCAACACGCCGCCGATGAACACTTGTCCCGCTGCGTCGCGTCGCACGATCAGCGCCGGCTGCTCAAGCCGCAGGCGCTTGAAGCGAACATCAAGATGGAGCAACGAATTCCAGGCGTCCACCTGCAATCCGACGTTGGGCAACGTCAGTTGCGCGGCGGAGGCAGGGGCGGTAGCGCCGGCGGCTTCACCGGATGCTGCATAAATTTGTAAATCATGGACGGTCAGTTGCGGATTCCACCCGTCCCAGCCGGTCTGGAGGTTTCCGAGCGTTACCGGCAAACCGATCCGCTCGCCGAAAAAATCCGCCACTTTCTGTGGCTGCGCTTCCCATTGCGGCAGCAGCACGAAACGGATCACCAGCAAACTGGCGATAAAGACCGCGATCAGCACTCCTGCGGCGATCAGGATGTACTTGAGAAACCGTAAAAAACGGAAAAGGACAAAGAAGTGGCGCGGTTTCAAGCCTGCATGCTTTGTGCTTATCGACATGAAAAACCCTGTATTTTCCGCAGGCTGCTAGGTCATAATAAAGGTTGGGCGATTGTACTCCGTTCGCGCGTGTTTCTGTTGCACATGCGTAACCGCTCACATTTTGATAACCTTTAATGGAAGGACCATTCCTCCGATATGGATCTGCCTCAGGCTCTCTCGTTCAGCGCTTACGCCCGGCGGATGGTGGTGGCGCGCCCTGAATACCGCGCCACCTGGGAAGCTGCGCCCGGCAAGTCGCTTGATTGGGACGCGGTCGTGACGCGCCCCGTCGCCGCCGCGCTTGCCGGTGGCGACGTGGATGGTCTCGCCGCGACGCTTCGGCAAGTTCGTCAGCACGTCATGCTGCACACGATGGCGCGCGACTTGATCGGCATTGCTGACCTCGATGAGGTGTGCGGCAACATGGGACGGCTCGCCGCCGACGGCCTCGCGGCGGCGGTCGCGCTGCATCAGGCGCAGCTCGCCGAGACGCGCGGTTGGCCGCGCGGCGAGGACGGCGACATTCAGCCGTTTGTTATCGTCGGTATGGGCAAACTGGGCGGCGGAGAGTTGAACGTGTCGTCCGATATCGACCTTGTTTTTCTTTACCCCGAGGGCGGGGAAACGGACGGTTCCCGCCCGCTCAGCAACCATGAATTTTTTGTTCGGCTGGGGCAGCGCGTGATCGCCGCGCTCGATGAAGTAACTGCCGACGGATTCGTGTTTCGCGTCGATATGAGGCTGCGTCCTTACGGCGAATCTGCGCCGCTGGCTGTTTCGTTTGATGCGCTCGAGCATTATCTGACGGCGCAGGGGCGGATGTGGGAGCGCTATGCCTGGCTGAAAGCGCAACCGCTTACCGGCAGTCGTCACGATGAGTTGCAACAACTGATTACGCCGTTCGTCTATCGGAAATATCTCGACTTCGATGCTTACGAAGGGCTGCGCGACGTGCGCGAACAGATCCGCGCGCAGGGCAAAACGCGCGGCTACGCGCACAATATCAAGCTGGGCAGCGGCGGCATTCGTGACATCGAATTTATCGCGCAGGCGTTGCAAATTGTTCGCGGCGGCCGGATTCTGGCGCTGCAACTGCGTGGCACTCGCGCGGCGTTGCGCGTGCTTGGTGAGCGTGCGTTGCTGCCGAGCGAAGCGGTCGATGAACTGCTGGCGGCTTACGATTTTCTGCGTCGCGTCGAGCACCGGCTACAATACCGGGACGATCTGGCGACGCAGACTTTACCGGAGGACGAAGCCTCTCTTGTCGCGTTGGCGCAGAGCATGAACTTCTCTTCTTCTGCAGCTTTTCAGGAGGCGCTCGACGCCCATCGGCGGCGCGTTACCCGCCGTTTTGAAGCCATGCTTGGTTACGACGCGCTTTCATCGACGCTCGCCGTGCCGACCCGCCCAGCGCCTGCTGACGCTTCGTGGGATGCTCCGGAGGAACTGGAACTTCTCCGCCAAACGCTCGCCGCCCATCATTTTGCCGATCCTGCCGCTATCGCCGACCGCATTGTGCGCACGCGCGAAAGCAAACGTTACGCGGCGCTGCCGGAGCGTTCGCGGCAACGCTTTGATGCGCTCGCGCGACAGATCATCGACATTGCGCCGTTCACGGTTTCGACGGTAAGCCCGCCGAGAGCGGAAAACGCCATTGACACCTTGTTCCTGCGGATGTTCACGCTGCTCGAAACCATCAGCCGACGCAGCGCTTACCTGGCGCTGCT
The DNA here is from genome assembly GCA_009786025.1 of Pseudomonadota bacterium. Taxonomy (GTDB): domain Bacteria; phylum Pseudomonadota; class Gammaproteobacteria; order Burkholderiales; family Casimicrobiaceae; genus UBA931. The sequence continues at coordinate 9,651 of WQUA01000038.1, forward strand.
CTCCGAGCATCCGCAAGCGCTACCGACGCTCGCTCGTTTACTGGCCGCTTCTTCATGGGCGGCGGATTATCTGAACCGCCATCCGATTCTGCTCGATGAATTGTTGGCGCCACAGGTTCTTCTTGCCGAACCTGACTGGCTCGCCTGGCGCGATGAGCTGACGCAAATTCTGGACGCGCATAACGGTGACACCGAACGGCAGATGGATGAGTTGCGTCATTTTCAACATGCCCAAACCTTCCGCTTGCTGGCGCAAGACCTGGCAGGGCAATTAACCGTTGAGCGACTGGCCGACCATCTGACGGCGCTTGCTGACCTCATTCTCGAGACGACGCTCGCGCATTGCTGGCAAACACTGATGCCCGAAGGTGCACCTCCTCGTTTCGCCATCATCGGCTACGGTAAACTCGGCAGCAAAGAAATGAGTTATGGTTCCGACCTCGATCTGGTTTTTCTCTACGAAGTCGGCGACGAGGGTGACGAAGCGGTCGCTCATTACACGCGGCTGGCGCAGCGGATGAACACCTGGCTGACCAGTACCACTGCCGCCGGCAACCTTTATACCACCGACCTGCGCTTGCGTCCCGACGGCAGCAGTGGTTTGTTGATCTCGCGCTGGGACGCTTTCGTTCGCTACCAGCGTGAAAAAGCCTGGACGTTTGAACATCAGGCGCTCACCCGCGCCCGTTTCATTGCCGGCGATAACGCATTGGGTGCAGCATTCATGCGCGAACGCGCCGCGTTGTTGCAACAGCCGCGCGACATCAACACTTTGCGCCGGGACATCATTGCCATGCGCGAGCGAATGTCGGAAGGGCATCCCAATTCGACGATGCTGTTTGATGTCAAACACGGTCGCGGCGGCATGGTTGACATCGAATTTCTGGTGCAGTTTCTGGTGCTCGCGCATGCCCATCGTTTTCCGACGCTGACCCGCAATACCGGCAATGTCGCTCTGCTGACTGCCGCCGCCACGCTCGGTCTTATCACAACCGGCGAAGCCGATGCCGCGATTCGGGCTTATCGCCTTTATCGTCGCCAGCAACACGCTGCGCAATTGCAAGAGGCGGACAGCGCCATGATCGACCCCTCGCTGGCGACGGAGGAGCGCGCCGCGGTTCGCGCCCTGTGGGATCGGCTTCTTGGCGTGTAACGAAAAAGCGAGAGCGATTTTGGGTCAAGGGGGCAGCGACAGGTTACGGAAGAGCGCAGCGAACCCAAACCATGCCTCCCATGCTCGTGGGGGCGAAGCGTAGCAAGAAATCCTAACTGTTATAATACGTATTGTAGCGGCGACACGCGCCGCTTTTCGGATATCGGTTCATGTACGTTTTCTTTGAGGATGACGGCCAGTTAAAAACGGGGACGCTCCTCTCCGAACAGCCCGCTTCATTACAAATTGAATTACCCAGCGCTCGCCGCCTCAAGGTTCGCAGTGATCGGGTATTGCTTCGCTTTGCTTCTCCTTCGGCAGCCGACGCTTTGCATGAAGCACAACGCCTGCGCGCCGAGATCGACCTCGATTTTTTATGGGAGGTTTGCGCCGAAACCGAATTCGGTTTCGAGGAATTGGCGCGCGATTATTTCGGTGCTCACCCGTCGCCCTCGCCGCCGCAAGCGTTGGCAATCGCGCTGGCGCTGTACGGCGCACCGATGTATTTCTACAAAAAAGGGCGCGGGCTTTATAAAAAAGCGCCGCCGGAAGCACTGGCGGCAGCCCGTGCTTCGCGCGAGCGCAAGGCGCGCGAAGCGGCGCAGATGGATGTCTGGTATCGAGACCTGTGTGAGAAACGAATGCCCGATGCGCTGCGCGACAAGTTGTCGATGTTGCTTTATACGCCGGACAAAGCTTCGCTCGAATACAAAGCCTTTACTGCCGCCTGTGATGCGCTGAAAATGCATCCGGTCGTATTGGCGCAGGCTTGCGGCGCGCTGCCATCGACGCACGAATATCATTTCAACCGTTTTCTGGCGCATACGTTTCCGCGCGGCACGGCGTTCCCTTCTTACGGCGCGCTACCGGAACTGCCGGAGTTGCCGTTCGACGATGTGCAGGCGATTACGATTGACGACAGCGCCACGACGGAATTCGACGATGCTTTTTCGGTGCGTTCGTTGGGCGATGGAAAAACCGAAATCGGTTTGCACATCGCTTGTCCGGCCTTGGCGATGGCACACGGCGCGCCGCTGGATGCCATTGCCCGTAGCCGTCTGTCCACGGTCTATATGCCGGGGCGCAAGATTACCATGCTGCCAGACGCCGTCATCGAAGCGTTCACGCTGGCGGAAGGAACGTCGCCGGCAGCGTTGTCGTTGTACGTGACGATGGATGCGGAGGGCACGCTTCTGCATCAGGAAACGCGGTTGAACCGCATTTCCATTGCAGCCAATTTGCGGCTTCATGAAATCGGTGAAGCATTTACGCGCGACGCTGCGCCGAACGACCCTCCTCATACGGAAACACTGCGCGCGTTGTGGCGCTTCGCCCAGCGCCGGGCGGCAGCCCGCGGCAAGAGCGAAATCCCGCGTATCGAGTTTTCGTTTTACGTCGGTTGGGAAGCAGCGCCCGAAGGCGTTGTCACAATTGAACCGCGCTTGCGCGGCGCGGCGCTTGACCGTTTGATTGCTGAATGCGCGATCTTCGTCAACAACGCCTGGGGACAGTGGCTCGCCGAACGAAATATCGTCGGCATCTATCGTATCCAGAACAACGGTCGCGTCAAAATGAATACGCGGCCCGGCGAACACCAAGGCCTAGGGGTTTCCCACTATTTATGGGCGACCTCGCCGCTGCGGCGCTATAGCGATCTTGTCAATCAGCGGCAACTGGTTGCTGTTTTGCAAAATGAAGCGCCGCCGTTCAAAGCGGGCGACAGCGAGTTATTGGCGATCATCGCCGACTTTGAAACAGTTTATCGCCAGTATGCCGAATTCCAGAGCGAAATGGAGCGCTACTGGTGTTTACGCTGGTTGTTGCAGGAAAACGTTGAAAGCGCCAACGCGGTAGTTACCCGCGAGAACAGCGCGCGCTTAAACGACATTCCGCTCAATATTACGTTACCCGATTTGCCGAACACGATAGCTCCGGGCGCCGTCATCCGCGTCGCGCTGAACAATATTGATCTGTTGTTCTCGACCGTGGAAGCGCGCTATCTCGGTGAAGTGTCATGATGAACCACGAGAGACACGAAAACCGCGAAAAACAGCGGTCACAGGTGAGGGTTATATTCTTTTTTGCAGCGTCGCGTTTTCGCGTCAGTAAAACACAAAGAGCGGGTTTGAAACCCGCCCTTTATACAGAGACACCAGCGATCAAAAAGACGCCGACGGATCGCGACCCTGCAATGCGGCGATCCGCTCTTCAATTGGTGGGTGCGTTGCGAACAGCGACGACAGTTTGCCGCCAGCGATCCCGGCTGCTTTCATCGACTCCGGCAACTCCGCAGTTTCCAGACCGCCCAGACGGCGTAATGCACTGATCATTGATTGCGGTTGACCCAGATACGTTGCGCTGCCGGCGTCGGCGCGGAACTCGCGTTGCCGCGAGAACCAGGCGACGACCGCGCTGGCCAGGATGCCGAGCACGATTTGGCAAATGATGACGGTAATCATATATCCTGGGCCGACGCCGCGTTCGGTTCGGAAGATGGCCTTATCGACGATGAAGCCGATCACTCGCGCCAGGAAGAAAACGAAAGTGTTGACGACGCCCTGAATCAGCGTCAGCGTCACCATGTCGCCGTTGGCGACGTGCGCCATTTCGTGCCCGAGCACCGCCTCGACTTCGTTGCGGCTCATGCTCTGCAACAAACCGGTAGACACGGCGACCAATGAAGCGTCGCGGCGGGCGCCCGTGGCGAAGGCGTTTGGCGGGCCATCGTAAATCGCCACTTCCGGCATGCCGACGCCGGCGCGCTGCGCCAGCTTGGTAACGGTCTGCACCAGCCAGAGTTCGGTGTCGTTCTGCGGCGCCGTGATGACGCGCGCGCCCATCGAATATTTGGCGATGAATTTCGACATCAGCAGCGAAATGAAAGCGCCGCCGAAGCCGAAAACGGCAGAAAAGGCCAATAACATCGTTAAGTTAAGCCCTTCCGCCGTCAAAAAACGATCGACGCCCAGCACCGAGCAAACAATCGACAGCACCACCATCACGGCGATATTGGTGGCGATAAGTAAAAAAATCCGTTTCATGAGGACTCCTTAAAGCAATGGATTATTATGATACAGCGTTTCCAAAAACGCCAACCAACAGAAAATGGGGACAAAAGCAGGAAAAACAATAGGGAAATATAACCAACCCGGCATCACAGACTCATCCGCGGCCAAGCCACGGTTTACAATGCGTTAGCACTTCCGCCCGGCGTCATGGCCGCTGATCGCCGCCGGTTTTTCGACCACTTTTTTCAGTATTATATCCCTTTTGTTCGGGCGAATCTGCCAAGGGATTCCGGTTTGATTTGAATGTAAGGGAGCGGTCGTGTTCTCACTACTTTTTCGACGCCACATTTTTCTGGGCTATGGATTGTGCACGCTGTTCGCCGTTTTTGCCACGGGCTGTCAGACCGTGCAAACGACACAGGCCGGCGCGGTGGGCATTGATCGCCCGCAACGGGTGTCGTCGCTGGTCGATCGCAATGACCTGACCCGACAGGCGTCATTACAATATACCGAGACGCTCAAAAACGCCGACAAAAAGGCTTCGCTCAACACAGACCCGGTCATGACTGAGAGAGTGCGCGCAATTGCGGCGCGGTTGATCGAACAAACGCCGGTGTTTCGCCCCGATGCCCAGCAGTGGAACTGGGAAGTGAACGTCATTCAGGCCGACGACCTCAACGCCTGGTGTATGCCCGGCGGCAAGATCGCGGTGTATTCCGGGCTGATCGACCGTTTGAAACTGTCCGACGATGAAGTAGCGGCGGTGACTGGGCACGAAATCGCCCATGCGTTACGCGAGCATTCATGGGAGAAAGCGTCGGAAATGGCCGTCGCTAATGTGGGATTGGGTGTGCTCGGCGCGGTCGTTGGCAAAGGCTATTCCGATCTCGGCGGGTTGCTCTATAGCGTCACCTTTCAACTACCCCATTCCCGCGAGATGGAAACTGAGGCGGATCGTATCGGCGTCGAATTGGCGGCGCGCGCTGCCTTTGATCCAAGAGCAGCAATTTCGCTGTGGCAAAAAATGATGCAGATGGAAAAAGGGAGCACGCCTGCTTTCTTGTCAACGCACCCGTCGAGCGAAAACCGACAATCGGATCTGGCGCATTACGCCGAAATCGTGATGCCACTGTACGAAAAAGCTGTTGCGGGAAGAACGACGGTAAAGCCGCCTTCGGGAAAGTGACCTGAAAAGTTCATTGCTCGCAAACGATAGCGCGGGCTGGCGCACTGCGATACGGAAATCGCCAAAGATGCGCTTTCTTCCGTACCCAAGGCGATCAAACCCTGGCGTGGCGAAGTAATTACGGCATAAGATCAGGATCGCGCACGCAAAAAGCCGGGCTCATGTTTCTGAAGTAAATTTCTTTTCCTTGCGCGCTCTTACTGACAACGGCCAGCATTTGCGTCGGCTTGATGCGCCCGGACGAAATCTCGCCCTCATCGCGCGCCTGAATCCGGTCGATGAAAGCACGATCCCATTCGTTATCGACATTGAAGTTAGGCCCGAAGCAACGGTCGATGAACGGAGAAATCACATTGGAGAACGCCAGAAAAAATTCAAAGGAGAAGCGTTCGATAAGAAGGCGCAGGATGTCCTGCGACCGGATGCCTTCAAATCCCTCGGTGGAGCAATCCCGGTTGATAAAAATATCTTCCTGCTTTTTTGTCAGTCGGTTGTAGTGGTAATTTCGCGGCAATTCGCTCCAGAACGCCTCGACAATGGCGAGGGCTTCCGGCCAACGCTGGTGGCCGTTGCGACCGATCATGTCGGAGATGATGAACAATCCCGTTGGCGTCAGCGCTTCCTTGATGGCGTCGAAAAGTCCTTCCAGATTGACGACGTGGTGTAAAGACTGGTTGGCGATCACCGCATCGTAATCATGGCGCGGGCGCCAGTGATTGAAATCGGCTTTCTCGGTGAAGATATGTTTTTCGAGTCCGTTTTGTTTTGCCAGTTCTTCGCCCCTCTTGAGCATGGCCGGATTCAGATCAATGCAACGGAGGGTGAAGTGGTTCATTCCAAGTTGCCGCAAAGACAAGGCGATGCGTATTTCCGTATCGCAATTTCCGGAGCCGATGCTGGCAAACCGCACTTCGTCTTTGCCGGAATTCAGCGCCGCTTCGTGCAGGTGTTTGACAAAAAAAGAATCCGGGTCGCTGAACCCGAATTCCTGACATTTGGGCAGGAGGTACTTGTTCGACCAGTAGTGAAAAATGGGCGGGAGGTCATGAATCCCAGCAATATATTTATACCGCAGCTTCTCAGCACAGCTCCGATACCAATAATCTAAAGTAGCATTACGAGAGAAAAGGCAACCTACGGGGTGAAAAAGTTTTCGATGTCTTCGGAGGTAGCGTAATAACCAGGGAGCCATACTCATAGGGTTTCAGCTTCTACCGAGCGCCGAATTTTGTCGAGATCGACTTGTTCGATGTAGGTTGGGATGTTTCGCCAGATCGTATGATAACCGTAACCGCCGTTTTGCATTTCGTCGAGCGCTTGCGCGCGAGTCCAACCCTGATAAAGCATCCGGTACATCGCCGTGATCATGCCGGTGCGGTCGGCGCCGTGCTGGCAATGCAACAAAAACGCGCCTTTCGCCTCGGCCTGCCGAATAGCGCGCAATGCCGCCACCACCTCATCGTCACCGATTTCCCCAGCGCTCATCGGCACGCGAACGGCAGCAATGCCGGAGTCGGCCAGAATCGCATCGTCGGAGTGAAAATGACGCAGATTGATGACGGTTTGAATCTTCAATTCAGTCAAATTTGCAACTTGCTTTTTGTCGAACTGTGCGCTTCGGTAAAAAAGCGGTGTGACCTGATATAAATTATATTCTTTGTCGATCAAAACAGCCCAGGAGGCGTTGCGCGCTTTCTGCGCTGTTTGTTGCGCAGCAACATCCTGTTTTGCCGAAGCGAGCGGTATTCCCGCGAGAAACATGGCAATCGACAACAAGGCAAAAAAACTTTTACTTAAGCCGCTCATGGTTCTGTTTTGTAGTACACGATAAAGGGAACTACACTTGATCGGGCGGCCACTGTCTGGCTGCATGCAGGATGCGAAGGATGCGCGCTGTGTCGTTGGTCAGATCATAAATCAGGAGGTAATTCTGATGCACGACCAACTCTTGCGTCCCTACAACTCGACCGAGCCGGCCAAGTTGGGGGTGATCGATAAGCAGCAAAGCCTTTTCCGAGAGCGATTCATCTAGAGCCAGCGCTGCAGCGGGGTTGCTCTGTGCGATGTGGGCACGAATTTCTCTCCGATCAACAACCGCCGAATGTGTCCAAACCAGATTCACGATGCGGCGCTGGCCACCTTCCGACGTGTTTTGGCGCGCCAAGCTTTGGCCTCAGCTTCGACCTCTGCGGCGGGTATCAGACGCCCCGCTTCAGCCTCACTCAAACCAATGTGCACTTGACGACGAAACCACTCGTCATGTTTCGCGGCATTTTGTTGCCCTACAAACTCGCGCATAAAATCGCGCAAGAGTTGCGCGCCAGTGCGATCGCGCGCTTTTGCGGCCATAGAAAACTCATTTTTCAGGGCTTCATCGACCCGGAAAGTAAAGGTTGCTTCGCGCATAACAAACTCTTGTGTGTTACACAATTACTCCATGATAGCACAAATTACAGCTTATCAACGTGCCTGGGCCGTCTGTGTTGGCGCAGCAAAGCCAAGTCGTGCACAGAGCTAAAATCACGCTGCCTGTACAATAACGGCTCTTGCTTCTCAAGGAACAACATGATTCTCGTTACCGGCGGTGCCGGTTTCATTGGCTCGAATTTCGTTCTGGATTGGCTGACGCAGTCCGCCGAACCCGTGCTCAATCTCGACAAGCTGACCTATGCCGGCAATCTCGGTAATCTGGCGACGCTCAAGGACGACGCGCGCCACGTTTTCGCGCGCGGCGACATCGGCGACAGGGCATTGCTTGCGCGGCTGTTGGATGAATATCAACCGCGCGCCATCGTTCATTTCGCGGCGGAAAGTCACGTTGACCGTTCGATTCATGGGCCGGCAGAATTCATCCAAACCAACGTGGTCGGCACGTTCACTTTGCTGGAAGCGGCGCGCGCTTATTGGAGCGCGTTGCCCGAAAGTGCGCGAAAGGCATTTCGCTTTCTGCATGTTTCGACCGACGAGGTGTACGGCTCGCTCGGCGCAAACGATCCGGCTTTTTCAGAAACCACAGCGTATGCGCCGAACAGTCCCTATTCCGCGTCGAAAGCGTCATCCGACCACCTGGTGCGCGCGTACCATCATACTTACGGTTTGCCGGTGCTGACCACCAACTGCTCGAACAACTACGGGCCGCGGCAGTTTCCGGAAAAACTCATCCCGTTGATGATCGTCAATGCGTTAGCCGGAAAACCGCTGCCGGTATATGGTGACGGGCAAAACGTGCGCGATTGGCTGTATGTTGGCGATCACGGCACGGCGATCCGCGCCGTGCTCGAAAAAGGCGTTCCCGGCGAAGTTTATAACATCGGCGGCAACGCCGAAATGAACAACCTCGACGTGGTTCATACATTGTGTCGTGTGTTGGCAACACAGCGCCCCGGACGCGATTTCACCTCGCAGATCACGTTCGTCAAAGACCGCCCCGGACACGACCGGCGCTATGCGATCAACGCCGACAAGATTCGCCGCGACATCGGTTGGAAGCCGGTTGAAACGTTCGAGAGCGGCCTGACCCGAACCGTGCGCTGGTATCTCGACAACGAAAGCTGGTTGATGAGCATCACCAGCAAAGCGTATCAGCAGTGGATCGACTTACAATACACCGAACAGGAACAACGATGACTTCACTACAACGCGCGCGCAAAGGCATCATTCTCGCCGGAGGTTCGGGAACGCGGCTGTATCCGGTGACACAAGTCATCTCCAAACAACTTTTGCCGGTTTACGACAAGCCGATGATTTATTATCCGTTATCAGTGCTGATGTTGGCCGGCATTCGCGACATCCTGTTGATTTCGACGCCGGAAGACACGCCGCGCTTTCGGCAGTTGTTGGGTAGCGGTCACGCTTGGGGGATAAATTTTACTTACGCGGTACAACCTTCCCCCGACGGACTGGCGCAAGCATTCATTATCGGCCGCGATTTCATCAATGACGGCCCTTCGGCGCTGGTGCTGGGCGACAATATTTTCTATGGCCATGATTTACACACACAACTGCATCGCGCCAATACGCAACATGAGGGTGCGACGGTTTTTGCTTACCCGGTGTCGGACCCCGAGCGCTACGGCGTCGCTGAGTTCGACACGCAGGGGAAAGTGATCAGCCTCGAAGAAAAACCGAAAGCCCCGAAGTCACGCTATGCAGTGACGGGTTTGTACTTTTACGATGCGCGGGTATGCGACATCGCGGCGAAGTTGAAACCGTCGGCGCGTGGCGAGTTGGAAATTACCGACGTTAATCGCACTTACCTGGAAAGCGGTGATTTGCGTTGCGAACTGATGGGGCGTGGCATGGCCTGGCTTGATACCGGCACGCACGAGTCATTGCTTGAAGCGGCACAATACATCGAAACCATCGAGCGTCGGCAGGGATTGAAAATCGCCTGCCCCGAAGAAATTGCGTACCGTCAACGCTGGATCGACGAAACGCAATTGCGTGCGTTAGGAAACGCGATGGCGAAAAACAGTTATGGACAGTATTTGCTGCGCTTGCTCGACGTGCCGGTATGGAGCAGTCGAAAACCCGACTGACCGCCATCATGAACATCATCGACACCGCCATTCCCGACGTTAAAATTCTCGAGCCACGCGTGTTCGCCGATGCGCGGGGTTCTTTCTTTGAAAGCTGGAACCGCAAAACGCTGGCCGCCGCCGGACTCGACCTCGATTTTGTGCAGGACAATCATTCGCGCTCGGTGAAAAACGTATTGCGCGGTTTGCATTACCAGATTCAACACGCTCAAGGAAAACTGGTGCGCGCTATTGTTGGCGAAGTGTTCGACGTTGCCGTCGATTTGCGTCGTCACAGTCCGACGTTCGGACGGTGGGTCGGCGTTACGCTATCGGCGGGAAACAAACGAATGCTGTGGATTCCGCCCGGCTTCGCGCATGGCTTCGTTGTGCGCTCCGAAGTCGCCGAGTTTTTATACAAAACGACTGACTACTGGCACGCTGAACACGAGCGCACTTTACTGTGGAACGATCCGGCGCTGGCGATTGAATGGGGCGTTGTCGAAGCGCCGGTTTTGGCTGCGAAAGACGCCGCCGGTGTTTTGCTGAAAGATGCCGAGGTTTATCATTAATCTCTCCTCTCCCCTCGTGGAAGAGAGGGTGGGTGAAAAAAGCGAAGAAAGTGGGGCGTCATGAGCGAAACTGAAACATTCACGCGCCTTCTGCTGATCGGTAGCGAAGGCCAGATCGGCAGCGCGTTGGCGCGACGATTGCCGCAGGCTTTTCCGCAAGCAACGGTGATGGCGACGACGCAAGATCGCGTTGATTTTACGAAGCCGGAAACACTGACAAAAGCGGTTCGAGAATTTATCCCCGATCTCATCATCAACGCAGCTGCCTATACCGCCGTTGACCGCGCCGAACAGGAGCCTGCGCTGGCGCAACAGATCAACGGCGTTGCACCGGGGATTCTCGCCGAAGAAGCGAAACGCTGCGGCGCAGCGCTTGTTCATTACTCGACGGACTATGTGTTTGACGGCAACAAACGAACGCCGTATGTCGAGAGCGATGCGGCTCATCCGCTCAACGAATACGGCCTCAGCAAGCGCGCCGGAGAAATAGTGGTTCAACAGTCAGGGGCCTGTGCGTTGATTCTGCGAACGAGTTGGGTTTACGGGCTGACCGGACGCAATTTTCTGTTGACGATGCGGCGACTGGCGAACGAACGTGATGAGTTACGTATCGTTAACGATCAGATCGGCGTACCCAACGACAGCGAGGCGCTGGCGGCGGCGACGGTAAAACTCATTGCTCTGGGAAAAACGCGCTTGTGCGAGCATGCGGGCTTGTACCATCTGTCGGCGACCGGCGCGACGAGTTGGTTCGGTTTTGCACAGGCGATCTTTGCCGCATTGCCCGAGGGTAACAAACGCCCTCGCCTGATTCCGATCACTACCGCAGAGTATCCGTTGCCGGCAACACGACCTGCGTATGGTGTGTTGTCGTCAGAACGGCTATGGCAAATATTCGGGATTTCGCTACCGTCCTGGCAGACGATGCTTCAGGCGTGCCTGGCGCGAGGGCGAACGAATTTTTGATGGCTGATTCCGGCGGCGGCGAATTGGGGCCTTCGGCTTTATCCACCTTACGCCTGCTTTGTGCTCTTTGTGGTTAAACCATTTTTTGATTCCTTAGCGATGCTTTTTTCGACATGGAATTGGAGCGGTAATGAATGAAGATAAAGTTAAAAACATCATAAGCCTTTCGTCAAAAGAGAGGGCTTCTTATTTCGTAAGAAAAGTTGCTGATTTTGAGGAAGTATGGGGGCTTTACTCGAAAGCGGGTTGGGTAACATGTGCAACTGCTTCTGGAGCGCTCGGTTTTCCAGTGTGGCCAGAGTCGGGTTTTGCTGCATTGTGCGCATATGGCGAGTGGGAAGAAACCCGGCCTAAAAAAATTCTTCTTCCCGAGTTTCTTTGTAAATGGTTGCCTGGCTTGAGTAGAACCTATCTCAAAATTATTGTACGGAAAGAAATGTCTGCCTACAATACCGTTCATGCTAAAACTGAGTGATGAACAATGGGAGCGCATCCGGAGATAT
>WQUA01000039.1 GCA_009786025.1 Pseudomonadota bacterium
GTATGGATGTTTCATGTAACGACAAATTCAACGTGGAGAACTGCCCCCGCCACTCCGACATGGCCGCTATCAGAGCAATCTTGTTAATAATAGGTGAGCCGGTGAGATCGGTTTCAAGATGCACTACTGGCTGTCCTGGATTTATTCCTCTAATTCCGAACGAATTTATTTTGGCCGCGGCAACCGAAAGGGCGCTTGCCGCGTGATACCCATCTGGTCCGGTAGTATCTGTATAAGATAGGGTTATTTCGTTGTTTAACGCTGGGCTGTTGTATGGCGTATCTACGATGTAGAAATTATTGGTGACCAAAAAGAGGTTGTCGGCGCCGACTGCCTGCTTCCCCCAAGGAATTACCTCGCCTCCGGACGTGTAATCGTAGTATGAAGAAAAAGTGATATTTTTCCCGTCCATGTCTATCCGATCCACTGAAACGACACGATCAGATTTGGCTAATTCTCGAACCTCGCTTTCGTTTAGATGCGCGTAAAATGCTGGCATCTGTACGACAGTTTCTTTGACGTAGCGCAGGGAAAACTGTTTGGTGATTTCATATTTTGCCCGCTCCACGCCCGGTGAGTATTTGAATTGATCCAAATTCCGAAACAGATAATTATTTCTTTCCTCTTCCCGGATCATGGCTGGAATCTCCGGGCGGACATACCCTGTGTCAATGGCCTCCTGCTCGTATTTCTGGACAAAAAACGGGTTCATGTAAACCAAGTACATGGGGTCAACCGTTTGGGCGTGCAGCCCCGAGGCCATCACCATTCCCAAAATAACTTGCGAGAAAATTGAATGCTTGACCTTCATAAAGTTCCTCCGTTTTTTCAATGTCGACAGAAGAAGTCTTGCTCCTCCAAGAGCATGGTTCGCTTCTTGTGATGAGCAAGACAACAAGGTTGTGCGTAGCACACCATACCATAAAATTATCTGCAGTTATTATGCAAAGCTTTTTCGGCTATGCCAAAACAGCATTAAAAGGTCATCCTGTCGCTAAATGAGTTACCCCGCAGTATGTGGTCGAGCACCCTGGCGCCGTGAAACCCAACGGCCATAGTGATCTGCGCACCAGCAATCTACAACGCCTCCAGCCTCGTATGCGCCAGCGACAACCATTTAATACCGTGATTGCGGAAGTTGATTTGGACGCGCGTGTCGTTGCCACCGCCTTCGGCATCGACAATCATGCCATCGCCAAATTTGGCGTGACGCACACTTTGGCCGATTCTGAAGTTGCCGGCGCGGGTGTGAATCGATGGCATCGGTTTGGGCGAATTGACGCGCGGCACGGTGCTGGCGCCGCGCGTTGTTGATGTTGTTCGTGAACGATTGCGGGCGCCGGTGTGAGAGGAAGCGTCGCTTTCGTCGTGAAAGGTTTGGCGATAAGGTTGTTGGGTACGTGTCGAGGTTTCGTAAAGAGATGATTGCAAGCGCGTTGGCGACAACCATTGCATCAGCTCGGTGGGCAGTTCACTGAGGAAACGCGACGGCAGGTTGTAGCGGGTTTGTCCGTGCAATCGGCGGCTTTGCGCGTAGGTCAGGTACAGACGGCGGCGGGCTCGGGTGATCGCAACGTACATCAGCCGCCGTTCTTCTTCGAGTCCATTGGTTTCCTGCAAGCTGTTTTCATGCGGGAACAATCCTTCTTCAAGGCCGGTGATGAAGACGGTGTGGAATTCCAATCCTTTGGCGGCGTGCATGGTCATCAGTTGCAGCGCCGGACGCCCTTCGTCGGCTTGGGCGTCGCCTGCCTCCAGCGCGGCATGGGTGAGGAAGGCGATGAGTGTGGCGAGGTTGTTGTCGGGGGTTGAGGTGTTTTCGGCTGAAACCCCATCCCCACCCCAGCCCTCCCCTTGAAGGGGAGGGAGTGGAAATTCATCCCCCTCTCCCCCAGCCCCTCCCCCGCGAGGGGGAGGAGGAGAAGCAATGTTGCGCTCTTCAAGAAACAAGCGCGCGGCGGCGATCAATTCGTCGAGGTTTTGCAGGCGTTCTTCGCTTTCGCGTTCTGCTCGGTAATGTGCATTAAGGCCGGAGGTTTCGAGCATTTGCTCGATCATTTCCGGCAGGGGAAGCGATGCGGTTTCGTTGCGGCATTTTTCGACGCATTGAACAAAGGCAACGATATGAGCGCCGGCTTTGCCACCGACCGCGCCCGAACAAGCCGCTTGCCACAGTGAAACGCCTTGCACACGGGCGCTGTCCTGCAACTGTTCCAGTGTGCGCGCACCGATGCCACGCGGCGGGAAGTTGATGATGCGCAACAAGGCGCCGTCGTCATCGGGGGAAGCGATCAATCGCAGATACGCCAGCGCGTGTTTGATTTCGGCGCGTTCAAAGAAGCGCAAACCACCGTAAACCCGATAGGGCAAACCGGCGGAGAAGAGAGCGTGTTCGAGCGCGCGCGATTGCGCGTTCGAGCGGTACAACACGGCTATGTCGGAAAGTGGCACGCCCTGTTCGCTTTGCTCTCTGGCGGTATCGGCGACGAACTGTGCTTCTTCAAAATCGTTGTCGGCGGCGAATACCGACAGCGGCTCTCCGTGCGGCGCTTCTGTCCACAGGTTTTTTCCCATCCGCGCCTGATTATGGCGAATCAGCGCATTGGCAGCGTCGAGGATATGACCATGTGAACGGTAATTTTGTTCGAGTTTGACGATCTGTACCGGCTGGCCGGGTCTGGCGAAATCGCGCTCAAAGCGTTGCATGTTGCCGACGTTGGCGCCGCGAAAAGCGTAGATCGACTGATCATCATCACCGACAGCGAACACCGATGCCTCCGGGCCGGTCAGCAGTTGCAGCCAGCGATATTGCAACACGTTGGTGTCCTGAAATTCATCAACGAACAAATGCGTGAAGCGCTGCCGATAATGCTCACGCAATGCCGGGCGTGTTTCCAGTAATTCATAACTGCGCAACAACAATTCGCCGAAGTCAACAACGCCTTCGCGCTGGCACTGCGCTTCATAGAGTGCATAGTGTTCGACCATCCGGCGGGCGTGATCGTGCGTCGCTTCAACGGCGTTGGGGCGTAAGCCTTCTTCTTTGGCGCCCTGAATGAACCATTGCAACGCTTTGGGCGGAAAGCGCTCGTCGTCGATCTGATGCGCGCGGTAAAGCCGTTTGATCGCCGCCAGTTGGTCGGCGGTGTCGATGATTTGAAACAGTGCCGGCAGGTTAGCGTCGCGGTGGTGGGCGCGCAGCATCCGGTTGCACAAGCCGTGAAAGGTGCCGACCCACATGCCGCGGGTGTGAACCGGCGTCAATGTTGACAGCCGCGTCAGCATCTCGCGCGCCGCTTTGTTGGTGAAGGTCACGGCGAGGATCGACAGCGGTGACGCCTGACCGTGCGCTAGCAGCCAGGCAATGCGGGAGGTCAGCACTTTGGTTTTGCCGCTGCCAGCGCCGGCGAGGATCAGCGCCGAACCCTGCGGCAGCGTGACGGCGGCGCGTTGCTCGGCGTTCAGGGATTCGAGAATGGTGTTTGACGAAGCGTTCATCCCGAGATTATCCCGGAAACGGGCGCTCGGTGCATCCCGCCCCGCCGCGGGTGTTGTCAGAACGGTAAAGGGATGAACAAAGCGGGCGATTTTCGCGGAAACCCACCATCTTGAAAAGAAGGCGACGCTATAATCCTTCCGTAATTCTTTCCGTTGACTGGAATGCCATGAGCACCCTCGAACTCACCTCGCCGACCGCGCTGCGCACTTTCGTGCTGGGGATTCGCGCGGCAGCGCCGTACATCTATGCGTTTCGCGACAACACGTTCGTCATCGCGCTGGGCGGCGAAGTGGTGGCCGACGAGGCCTTTCTCGGCATCGTTCACGATTTGAATCTGCTGCACAGTCTCGGCATACGCCTTATCGTGGTGCATGGAATGCGTCCTCAGATCGACGCGATTCTGGCGCAACAAAACATTGAAGCGCGCTTTTCCGATGGCGTGCGCATCACCGACGCTGATACGATGGACTGCGTGCTGGAAGCGGCGGGACAAGTGCGCAGCCGTATCGAAGCGCTGCTGTCGCTCGGTCTGGCCAATTCGCCGATGGCCGGTGCCCGCAACCGCGTGTCGAGCGGCAATTACCTGACGGCGAAACCGATGGGCGTAATTGATGGCGTCGATATGCAACTGACCGGAGAAGTACGACGCATCGACCGCGAGGCGATCCAGCAACGACTCGACGACGGCGACATCGTGTTGATTTCTCCGCTCGGCTATTCGCCGACTGGCGAGATTTTCAATCTTTCACTGGAAGAAGTTGCCGCCAAAGTCGCCGTATTGTTGAAAGCAATGAAATTGATTTTCCTGTCCGAAGACGATGGAATTCGCAAAGGGCGGAAAATGCTCGATAGCATTTCGATGGACGACGCCGAGAAGCTGATGAAAGCGCCTGACAAACTGTCACCGCAGCATCGCGTCTATTTGCCGCAGGCGATGTACGCTTGTCGTGGCGGCGTGCCGCGCGCGCATTTTCTGTCGAGTCGCAAAGACGGCTCCCTGCTGCTCGAACTCTTTACGCGGCAAGGGGTGGGTACGATGTTGGCGCCGCGACCGCTGGCGATTTTCAGAACCGCGACCATCGACGACATCGGCAGCATTCTGGCGTTGATCGAACCGCTCGAAGCACAAGGTATTCTGGTGCGCCGTTCACGCGAACGGCTGGAAGCCGAAATCGAGCGCTTCATCGTCGTCGAGTACGACAATCTGATTATCGGCTGCGCAGCATTGACGCCGTTCCCCGAAGAGAAAGCCGGCGAAATGGCGGCGTTGGCCGTACACCCTGAATTTCAGCGCGAAGGTTACGGCGAATCGCTGCTGCAACATATCGAAGTCTGGGCGCGCAAGATCGGTTTGAAAGAATTGTTCATCCTGACCACGCGCACAGCACACTGGTTCGTTGAACGCGGCTTCCGGCCAGCGATGGTTTCGCGCCTACCGAAGCAAAAGCAGGCGTTGTATAACTATCAACGCAAGTCGCAGGTGTATTGGAAAGATTTATAATTTTATCGAGGAGTAAAACATGGCGAGGTTAATACATTGCGTGAAGTTGGGTCGGGAAGCTGAGGGGCTGGATTTTCCGCCGTATCCAGGTACGCTTGGAAAGCGGATTTTTGAAAATGTGTCGAAAGAAGCCTGGCAGCAATGGGTGCGTCAACAAACGATGCTGGTCAACGAGCACCGGCTGAATATGGCCGATCCCGAAGCGCGGCGCTGGCTGGCGCAACAAACCGAAGCGCATTTTTTCGGCGAGGGTGCGGAAGCGCCGGCGGGGTATGTGCCGATGTGACGAGCAACAGCGGCCAGGAATCACTGCCCATACATAGACGGAGATCCGGTTTACGTTCGTAACAGAGTATCGAAGCACTTGCTGTCAGCAAACCCAAATATATTGTTTATACCGGAAACGATGATGGTGTTGGGGTCCGCCGTTGCCCACCTCAATTTCGCGAACAGCCTCTTGGCCTTTGGTATCACCCACCGCATTTGCTGACGCCCGGCGGACATGTTTCACTTTGCCCGCCCTGCGTCACCCTCCCCCTTCGCCCCGTCAGCGACGTGTTTCACAAAAAGCGAGCGCAACCATTGAATCGCCGGATCGTGGTGAACGCGGTGGTGCCAGATCAACCGGGTGAAATACGTTCTGGTCGGAATGGCGGAAGGAAGCACGACCAGCGGCGCCATTTCGGCGAAATGTTCCGCTGTTTCCCGGGGGAGCGTTAAAACAAAATCGGTTTCCGTCAGCAGTAAAGGCGCCGCCAGAAAATAGGGAACCCACATGGCGACTTCTTCCTGGGGCGGTGGCGCGTAGAAAGCCACGTCGTCGATAAAGTATCTCGGCTTCCCGCCCTGTTGAATGGAAATCTGCATCCGCCGATAACGGGTGATTTCGTCGAGCGGCGGCGATTGCCCTTTTTCGGCATAATGTGCCAAAGGATGGCCTTTGCGCACAAGGCAGGCGTAGTGCTCCTCGGAAAGGCGGTACTCATGAAAATCGGGCGGCAGCGGTTGCACCGGATGAATCGCGATATCCATCCGCCCATCTTTAAGGCAGGTGTACAGGTCGTCGTTGATCGGAATGATGTCCAGCCTCGCCTGCGGCGCCTGCAAAAAAAGCTCGTGCAGGACACGTGAGAGAATCGTGAAAACGCCGTCGTCGGTGCCGCCGACCCGAAAAACGCGCGTGAGCGAAGCAGGATCAAATTTTTCCGGCGCCATCAGTTGTTCGATGGCGGTCAGGGAATCCAGCACGAGTGGATACAGGGTATCGGCCCGGGGCGTTGCCAGCATGCCGTATCCGGACTTGAGAAAGAGGTTGTCGCCGAAAATGGCGCGAAGTTTGGAAAGCGCCCGGCTGGCCGCAGCCTGGCTTATATCGAGGCGACTGGCTGCTTGCGTCAGCGAACGGGTTTCGTGCAGCGCTTTGAACAGCAACAAAAGTTCGGTGTCGAGAGAGAGGTTTTTCATTTCGCGAATTGCCCTTATCTTGAAGCGGGAGCTTGTTTTCTCGGAAACTCCTATTACAATCGTCTCAATACTTATACAATTTAAGCAGGAATACGATGCGACAGCGCTTTTACCTTATCAAGACAATCGGTATCAGTATAAGTGCGCGGAGCACAGTTAAAAAGTGTTACCCCGAAATGTGTCTGATTCCTTAAAATTATCACGATCTCTAGCAAACGAAAAGTTCTATCGACCAGGAGCGATTTATGCGATCGAAATTCTTAACCTTTTTTTTGCCGTCCCTTTTATCCGCCTCTTTTCTTGCTGCGGCTCTTCCAGCCTCGGCTTTCACCGAAGGAACGGATTACGTCACTCTGGAAAAGCCGATCCCCAACGCAGACAAGACGCTGATCAAGGTGTTCAGCTACGATTGTCCGTTTTGCTACAGGTACGACAAAAGAGTTACCGGGCCGGTCGTGCAGAAACTCGACGGTATTGTCACGTTCGAGCCTTTTCCCCTTGAAACCAAAGCGAAATACAGCTTGCCGGCCGCTCGTCTTTTCGCTGTGCTGATTCTCAAAGATCGCGCCAACGGGACCTCACTGGTTGACGACAAATCGCTCTTCAAGAAGGCGAAGATGGCGTATTACACGGCGTACCACGACAACAGGGAGCGCTGGGACGGCGGCGAAAACGATTTCCTGAAAACCGGGCTTGACGCGGCAGGAATGCCCCGCGCCGAATACGACGCAGCGGTCAAAGACTCCAAGGTTGAGGAAATGCTTAAAAAATGGCAGGCTGGTTACGATGTTGCCAAAATCCAGGGCATTCCGGCCTACGTCGTCAACGGCAAGTATCTGATTTACACCAAAAACATCCGGTCGGAAGACGGTCTGGCAAACTTGATCAAAGAACTGGCGGATAAATAAGGGGGGGAGATGGCGCTACGCTTGTCGCCGGTCGATACGCTTTTCGAGTGGCAGAATCAGCGATTTCCATGGATCTTGATGGCAATCGTGATGGCCGGACTGGTGCTCGTCAGTCACGTTTTCTTTCAGAACCTCCTCTTCATGGCGCCGTGCGAGCACTGTGTTTATATCCGTTTCTTGATGCTGACGGTGGCGGCAGGCGGTTTGATCGTTGCGATTTCTCCAAAGAATATTCCACTGAAACTGCTCGGCGCCGCGACTGCTTTTTACGGATCGACGGTCGGCATCATCAATTCCATCAAACTCAACAAGATTCACCATGCGGCGCACGACCCGGAGAATTTTTTCGGCGTGCAAGGATGTTCGATGGAACCTCATTTCCCGTTCGGGTTGCCATTGGCGCAGTGGGCGCCGGAATGGTTCAAGCCGACCGGCGACTGCGGATTTGACGCGCCCATCGTGCCGGCAGGCGCAGCACTGAGCGGCGTTCAGCAATGGTTCGTCAATCTTTACACAGCATCGGACGGCTGGTACCTGATCCCCCCGCTAAAATTTATAAACATGGCGCAAGCGTGCTTCCTGGCTTTTGGCGTGATTTTTGCTGTGCTTATCACGATGGTAGCCGTTTGGGAAATAAAAGCTGTACGGGCATAGCGCCGCACAAAGGTTGCCGAAGAAAGACATCCAAAGGGGGGTGTTCCCCGTCGCAGTTTGTGGCGGGGATTTTTTTGCCCGCAACGGCTCAGCCCGTCTCTTTTCCACGACAGTGGGGCGGTAGCAAAAGAGTCGTCAGGTGGTATCATAAAAATAGTCTCGGCATCTAATGCTAGACTAAAAACTCGGTAAAAGTCATCTTACAGCTTTCTTCCCTCCCGATTTGCGTATGTCTGCCCCTTTACGTATTGGTATTGATGTCGGCTCCACTACCGTCAAGGTCGTCGTGGTCGATCAAGAGCGGCGTCTTCTTTACAAGGCGTACACCCGACACCTCTCTGAAGTCCGCCGAACAGTGACCGACAGTGTGGCGCAATTGCGGCAGAGTAGCCTGTTCCCCGACGATGCGCCGACAACGCTGGTCATCACCGGCTCCGGTGGCCTCAGCATCGCGGAGATCGCCGGCGTTCCGTTCGTACAAGAGGTCATTGCCTGTACCCGCGCCGTTGAAGTGCTGGCGCCGCAGACCGATGTGGCCATCGAACTGGGTGGCGAAGACGCCAAGATCACGTTTTTTACCGGCGGCGTCGAGCAACGAATGAATGGCGCCTGCGCCGGCGGTACTGGCGCTTTCATCGACCAAATGGCGAGCCTGCTGCGCACTGACGCCGTCGGACTAAACGAACTGGCGAGCGGTGCAAAAAATATTTACCCGATCGCGGCGCGCTGCGGCGTGTTTGCGAAAACCGATGTGCAGCCGTTGTTAAATGAAGGCGTGGCGCGCGGCGACATTGCGTTATCGATCTTTCAGGCGGTCGCACATCAAACTATTAGCGGCTTGGCCTGCGGCCGCAAGATCAAAGGGAAGGTGGCGTTCCTCGGCGGCCCGCTGAACTTTCTGCCCGAGCTGAAAAAACGCTTTATCGAAACCTTGCAGTTGAGCGCCGATGATGTGGTGGCGACAGACAACAGCGAATTGTTCGTCGCCCTGGGCGCGGCGCTGTACGGCAAGCCGAAAGAAGCGAAGCCCTTTGCGAAGATCGTCGATGCTTTCGAGGGATTGCAGAACAGCAGCTCCCTTGAGATTGCCACGCTGCGCCCGTTCTTCAACGACGCTGAGGAGCAACAGGCTTTCAATGCACGCCATCGGGAGGCAAAAGTGGCGCGCGCCGAACTGGCGACATATCGCGGTCCGGTTTTTCTGGGAATCGACGGCGGCTCAACGACAACCAAAGCTGTTTTGATCGGAGAAAACGGCGAGCTGTTGTATTCGTATTATGGCAGCAACGAAGGTGACCCGTTGCGCGTTGTCGCGGCGGCGCTCGACGAAATTTATGCATCTCTTCCCGAAGGAACAACCGTTGCTGCGTCAGCGGCAACGGGCTACGGCGAAGCGCTGATTCGCGAAGCGTACAAGATCGACTTTTCCGAAGTCGAAACCATCGCGCACTATAAAGCCGCCAATCACTTTTTACCCGGCGTCGATTTCATCCTGGATATCGGCGGTCAGGATATGAAGTGCCTGCGCGTCAAAAACGGCGTGATTGATAACATCCTTTTGAACGAGGCGTGTTCCGCCGGTTGCGGGTCATTCATCGAAACTTTCGCGCAATCGGTACAGATGCCGGTCGCAGCTTTCGCCAAAGTTGCGCTGGAGTCGCGGGCGCCAGCCGATCTGGGGTCGCGCTGTACGGTGTTCATGAATTCGAGCGTCAAGCAAGCGCAGAAAGAAGGCGCGTCGGTCGCGGACATCTCGGCGGGGCTGTCGTATGCCGTGGTGAAAAACGCTTTGATCAAAGTGCTGAAAGTGCGCAACCCGAAAGAACTCGGCGAAAAAATCATCGTTCAAGGCGGAACGTTTTACAACGACTCGGTGCTGCGCGCTTTTGAGTTGATTTCCGGGCGCAATGCAGTGCGCCCCGACATTGCCGGCCTGATGGGTGCGTTCGGCTCGGCGTTGATTGCCAAAGAACGCTGGCACGGTATTGAGCCGTCAACCATGTTGAGCTTGGAGGCGTTGCAGGAATTTTCGGTAAAACAGTCGATGGCGCGTTGTGGTCAGTGCACCAATTACTGCGCGATGACGGTCAACCGTTTTTCCGACGGCCGTAAATTCATATCGGGAAACCGCTGCGATCGTGGCCTCGGCAAAAAGAAAAGCGGCAACGATCTGCCCGATTTGTTTACCTACAAATACGAGCGCGTATTTGATTATCAACCCCTTGAAGAAGCGCCGCGCGGCACGATCGGAATTCCACGCGTCCTCAATCTCTTCGAGAATTACCCTCTGTGGTTCACGTTCCTAACCACGCTGGGTTATCGTGTGGTGTTGTCGGCGCCGTCATCGAAATCGGTGCTGGAACAGGGGCTTGATACGCTTCCTTCCGATACGATCTGCTACCCGGCCAAGCTGGCGCACGGCCATATCGTTGATCTGGTACAGCAGGGCATCAGAACGATCTTCTACCCGTGCGTGCCTTACGAGAACAAGGAATTCGACGACGCCGATAACCATTTCAACTGTCCGATCGTTACTTCCTATCCCGAACTGATCCGCAACAACATCGATCTTCTGAAAGAGCATCATGTCACGCTGATCCAGCCGTTCATCTCGCTGGAGGACAAAGAAAAACTCGCCAAGCGAATGGCGCAAGTATTCGCTCCCTTCGGCTTCAACGCAACGGAAGTCTATCGCGCGCTCAACGCCGGGTGGGAAGAACAACGGCGTTTCAAACAAGATATTCAACACAAAGGTGAGGAAGTCCTGGAGTGGCTGGCGGAAACCGGCGCCCGCGGCATTGTCTTGGCCGGGCGACCGTATCACATCGACCCCGGAATTCATCACGGTATCCCGCAGATCATCACCTCGCTGGGCATGGCGGTGCTCACTGAAGATTCGGTAGCGCATCTGGGTAAGCTCGACGAGCCGTTGCGCGTCGTCGATCAATGGATGTACCACGCGCGACTGTACCGCGCCGCTGCACTGGCGGCAGTGCGGCACAACCTGGATGTGGTTCACCTGAATTCGTTTGGCTGCGGACTGGATTCGGTGGCGACCGATCAAGTTCAGGAAATTCTCGAAAAACGCGGCAAGATTTACACGACCATCAAAATCGACGAAGGTAAAAATCTCGGCGCGGCGCGGATTCGCATTCGCTCGCTGAAAGCAGCGCTGGAAGAACGCAAACCACAAGCGGTTCAGGTGGTTCATTTCCATCCGCCAAAATACAAACGTCGTACCTTTACAAAAACAATGCGCGAGACGCACACCATTCTCGTGCCGCAGATGTCGCCGATACATTTTCAGTTTCTCGAACCGGCGTTCACTGCTTTCGGTTACAAACTGAAAATCCTCGAAGAGGTCGGGCCAACCGCCATTGATGAAGGACTGCGCTACGTCAACAACGACGCTTGCTATCCGGCGGTTATCGTCATCGGGCAACTCGTCGAAGCGTTGAAATCCGGCGAATACGATCCCGATACGTCCGCAGTGATGATGATGCAGACCGGCGGCGGTTGTCGCGCTACCAATTACATCAGCTTTTTGCGCAAGGCAATGCACGACAGCGGCTTCCCCGATGTGCCGGTGCTGTCATTTAACGTGATCGGGATGGAGAAGCACGAAGGCTTCAAGCTGACGTTGCCGCTGCTCGGTCGCTTGATGATGGCCGTTGTCTATGGCGATCTTCTGATGAACGTCCTGTTCCGCACCCGCCCATACGAGAAAGTACCGGGTGCAGCAGAGGCGTTATATCGACATTGGGTCGAGCGTTGCAAAGAAGCGATTTTCGAGGGCAGCTTCTCTGCGTATAAAAAGAACATCTACGCTATTGTTCGCGACTTCGATCGCCTCGAAATCGTCGAACAGCGTAAACCTCGCGTCGGCTTGGTCGGCGAGATTCTGGTGAAGTTCCACCCGATGGCCAATAACGATCTGGTCAAAGTGATTGAAAAAGAAGGAGGCGAAGCGGTGATGCCGGGGTTGATGGATTTCCTTCTGTATTGCGCTTACGACTACGATTTCAACCATCAATTCCTGTCGAAAAGCAAACTGGCGGCGCTTGCCGGCAACATCGTCATCAAAGCGATGGAGTTTTACCGGCGCGACATGCGCAAGGCGCTGGCGCAAAGCAACCGCTTCGACCCGCCGCACACCATCGACGAGCTGGCGTTCGGTGCCGCGCCGATTCTGTCGCGTGGCAATCAGACCGGCGAAGGCTGGTTCCTGACCGCCGAAATGGTGTCGCTGCTTGAGCAGGGCACCGCCAACATTGTTTGTATGCAACCGTTCGCCTGTATGCCCAACCACATCACCGGCAAAGGCGTCATCAAAGCGTTGAAAGAACACTACACTTACGCCAACATCACCGCGATCGACTACGACCCCGGCGCGTCGGAAGTCAACCAGTTGAACCGGATCAAACTGATGCTGTCAGTGGCCTTCCGCAACATGGAGAAGGAAGCGTCGTACGATGAAGTGGTGTATGGAGAAACAAAACGCGAAGAAGCGATGGCGTGAACAGAGATCAGAAACACATCATTCTGCGTGTCGGGGCGGGTTTCAAACCCGCCCATTTTTCGTGACGCATAGGTCGCTGGTGAACAGCCTTTAGCCACAAACGAAGCGTGGCGGGAATCGCGATGTTTTGGCTCATGCGAAGACGCGAAGAAAATCTTCAACCACGAAAAACACGAAGGCCACGAAAAAATGTTCTTCTCACCCGCAAGCGGGGAAGGAGCAAACTGAAAAGAGAGCTTTACGTTCCTTCGCAGCATCGCGCCTTCGCGTGAGGCACCTCTCCCCGGACTGCGCTTCGCTTGTCCAGGCTACCAGCCGGCTTTAGCCGCGAGCGATGCGTGGAGGGAAACAGATTGCTTCCCCGGGCAAAGCGCTCCGATAGCAGTACATGGGTTGCGTTCATATCGATCTGATCAAACACAAATAGGTTGTGCGGGCATCGGGATGGCCGTACAGTTCGATACATCGCCACATCCGTCAAGGCTGGTTGCCGCCGAATTGGGCAATAGAAGCAGGCGATGGCTTTCTTGTTGAGAGAGATCATACCAATGGAAGAGCTAAAAAGGTGCGTTGTTAACCGCGATGCACTGCCAAAGATGTATCCTACCCACCGCCACGAGCCGATATTCTGGGAAAATCTAGGAAGAGTCGTGGCTACGTTCGGTTTCCTCGAAGAAACGCTTGCCAAGGCAATTTTGCATTTACTGCTACAAAGTCTTATAGTGAAAAGGAAATCCAAAAGGCCCTGGGCGAGTGGTTGCCAAAGCTCGAAAGAGCATTATCTGATCAACTCTGGAATCTCATTGAGTCTTACGGAAAAGCGGTACGCGAATACCAAGATACTACAATTTTCAATCTTGATGAGCTCCTTGAACAATTAAAAGAAGCATCAAAATTGCGAAATGTGATTTGTCATGGTTCTTGGAGGCCCCCGAACTTCGAAGGCGCTTCAGTCCCGTTCTTTATCAATCGCCAACAGGAGATATTTGACACTGCGATTGACGTTCCTTTCTTGCTCCAATTGCAGAGCCATGTTTTGGATTTGATTTGCGCTGTTGTTGATACCGTTACCTACATGGGCTTGCAATTTCCGGGGTCGAATGGACATGGAAAAGTAATTTGGGAATCTCGCAAATGAATCAACCGCCCAAAGCTGGGATTCCGTTTCGCCCCATTCCGGTGAGTGTAGCCCGGATAAGCGAAGCGTCATCCGGGGAACCTTACCCGACTACGCGATGAAGAGGGCAATCGAATCGACCACACTCTTGACGCCACGAACAACAAACCGCCGAAACCGTTTACGATCCACAGGGCAACGTGCGGCGTATTGCGTCAGGAAGTGAACACCCCCATCCCCGCCTTCTCCCGCAAGCGGGGGAAGGGGTTTGCGCTTTCGTTTTTTCGCGTCTTTCGTGCTTTTCGTGGTTAAAAAAGCCTTCCTCCGAGGCTCCACTTCTTCGCGCGAGAATAAAAAAGGGGGGGTCCCGCTCCTGCACGCGCAAGGTGGCGCATTCTTTCTTTGCGTCCTATGCGCTCTTTGCAGTTAAATTCTTTTTTCTTCGGTGTTGATCAACCAGACGCCGATCAACACCAGCACAACCCCGGCGGCTTTGAGTAGCGTGAGAGGTTCGTTGAAGCACGGTAAGGCGGCAACCATCACCGCAACCAACACATAGCTGAGGCTCAGCAAAGGATACGCGCGACCGAGCGGCAATGCGTGCAGCACTTTCAACCAGCACAACATCGACAGCGCGTAAAAAATAATTCCCACCGCGATACTCACCAACGCCATCGGCTGCGTTTGCCAAACCGGCGATTCTGCCATCGAAAAAAGGGCAGAGGTCGGCGGCAGTTGCGCCATACCCCACTTCATCAGCAGTTGCGCCGCCGAGACCAGCACAACGCTGACCAAAGCCCACGCGATTCCTTTCATAAGCTGACCCCCAGCAGGGCGACACCAAGCACGATACACGCGATACCGACCATATGGCGACGCGGCAAGGGCTCGCGAAAGAAAAAATGCGCCACCAGCGCCATCAGCACGAAGTTGAAACTGAGCATCGGGTATGCCACACCCAGCGGCAATAATTGCAACGCCCACAACCAGAGCAACAAGCCCAATCCGAGCGTCGCTACGGCCAGCACCAACCAACTGAATGCTTTTTTTCTTCTCGTCGCCAACGGCGTCGGCGCTTTCCAGCACTCGACCGCCTGTTTCTGGCACAACTGGCCGCAACAAGTCAGCACACACACCAGCAAAACCAGCAGCAAGCTCATGGGGCCTGTCGGTAATGAAGAAGAAACAACCGGGCTTCCGCCGTCACCATGCTGTCCGGCAGCGGTACTGTTTCCGGTTTTCCGTCGAGCAACAACAACGACACTGCGCCGTGCCGACGCGCTTCCTGCAGCCACTCCGGAAACTGTTCTGCCGAAACAAACCGCTCGACACTGTCCGCATAATTTACGCCATACTCCAATTCGCCTTTTTTATCGAACAGAAGAATGTCGCTGCGCTTCATTTCCCAGGCGAGCCCCGCAGCAATGCCGACGTTGTTACTGAGAATGTAGCGACTGTCGGCCAGTTCGGCGCGAGCATTGCCGATGAAAAATTGCGGCTGCTTGGCCGCCACACTTTCCTGCGGCACGATGTGGCCTGCCGCCAACCCAAACAACAACGGACACAAAGCGGCCCACCGCCAGTGTCGCGCTTCTTTCCGTGAACCACGATGCGCCGCCCACCACCCTATGGCCGACCAAAACAAAAAACACACCAACGCCAGCGTTATCTTGAAACTTCCGCTCGCATCATGTTCATACAAAGACTCTACCCGCACTGCACCAATGAAAACGAAGACGGCCAAAAGCCCGAAGATGGCATTGATTCTGCCGTTGATCGCCAGCATTCGCCAGCGCTCTTTGTCGATCGCTTCGATGGCAACATGCGCCATCAACAACGCCAGCGGCACGAAACAGGGCAAAATATACGTCGGCAGTTTGCCCTTGGCGACGCTGAAAAAGAGAAACGGCATCGCCGCCCAGCACAGCAAGTACGCCAGCCCCGGCTGTTCACGGCGACGACGCCAGCCTTGCGTCAGCGCCGACGGCAACAACCCCAGCCAGGGGAGCGCGCCGGCAATCAATATCGGCACGAAGAACCAGAACGGCCGCTTATGTTGCGCGTTCTCTGCCGCAAAACGCTGAATGTGTTCCACCCAGAAAAAATAGCGCCAGTAATCCGGCTCTTTGAGCGCAACAGCAATCACCCACGGCGCGCTCACCAACACCGCCGCTGCAAAAATCGCCAACCCATAAACGAACAAATCCTTGATGCGACGCTGCCAGAGCATGTATGGCGTCACCGCGATCACCGGCAGCGCCAGCGCCAGGAAACCTTTGGTCATGAACGCCATCCCACAAGCAGCGCCGGTCAGAATCGCTGCGATAATTTTCCGCCGCACCGACACAGCGTGGATCACCTCATAACAACCCGCCATCGTCGCCGTCAGCCACAGCGCCAGCATCGGATCGAGCGTGCTGTAGGTTCCGATCGCGTAAACCAGAAAGCTCGACAAATAAATGAGGCAAGCAGTCCAGGCTTTTTGACGGTTCTGCCACAGCCGCATCGCCAGCCAAAAAATCAGCGCCGCGCTCAATGCCGTGCACAACGTCGAAGCAAAACGCACTGAAAAATTGTTTTCGCCGAACAGCCATTGGCTGATGTTATTCAACCAATAGCCTGCGACTGGCTTCTCGAAATAGCGCAAGCCGAGGAGTTGCGGCACGACCCAGTCGCCACGCGCCAGCATTTCGCGGCTGATTTCGGCGTAACGGGTTTCATCGGGCTGCCACAGTAATCGGCCGTTCAACGGCAATAAATAAAAAAGGCCGAAGAAAAGAAACCATGCCGCCGCTTTCAACGATTTCGATACCGTCATGCTTGCGCTCCGCTTCTTTTTTGCAGCGCCTCTTGTTGACAACCCAGCCAGCCCTCTCTGCCGGGAAAAGATTTTCGTTCGATTCGGCCAAGCGGTAACGTGCTGATATTCTCGGGCAACAGTTCTCCCAACGGACAGAGGTGCAAATTTTCTGCCGCCGTTTGCTTCAGCAGATTTTCAAAAGCCGTCGCCTGTGATATTCCCTCCGCTTCGGCGTGAATGGTATAAACCGGCGTGCCGCAATCCCGCTTTAACGCCGCCAACACGTAACCGTTGAAGCCGGCCACATCAACCACGCTACCGACTGCTTCGTCGTACGTCGGCAACGTCACCGGAATCTGCGCGGTTCCCAAACCCATCTCTCCCAGTTGCGGACGAAACGGCGTTGTCCCCCGGCAATCACTGTTGTAGCGAAAACGAAATGGCTCCTTGCAAGCGATGATTCGCGTATCGGCGCGCCAGCCGGGCGCGGCGGTGCAATCTATTTTTCGCCCGGTGATTTTCGTCAACGTGTCGAGGCCGCGTTGAATTTCCTGCGCGATGCGGTCATCAGGCCAATTGCCCGCATGCGCCTGCCAACTGTAATGGTCCCAGGCGTGCAAGCCGATTTCGTGATCGGTTGCAGCTGCTTGTCGAATGATGTCCGCGCATGCTTCGCCGATACGAACGCCGGGCCAGGCGGTTCCGGCCAGCAAAATATCCCAACCGTAAAGCGCGGCAGCGTTGGAGCGCAACATTTTCCACAGAAAGCGCGGCTTCAACAGACGCCACAAATGGCGCCCCATGTTGTCGGGGCCAACGCTGAAAAAAAACGTCGCGCGCACCTGATGGCGCTCCAGCAACGACAGCAAACGCGGCACGCCTTCGCGGGTGCCGCGCAACGTGTCAACATCAATTCGCAGGCCGACTTTTTTGCCTCCCCCTTGCCTCGAGTAAATGGCTTTACTCATGCATCGCTCCTCGTGTTTTGATGCACGCGAAGGCGCGAAGACGCGAAGTTAATGTGCTTGTTGACGACGCGTTGCAAACCGTTTTTCAGAAGGGGCGCGCCGAAGTTTATCAACAAGCCGAGCGGCAAATCTGCTAAGCGTAAGTAAGTCAGAAGTTGTTTTTGGTGAACTGGATGAATGCTTTCAACCGACTTCAGCTCCACGATCAGTTGCTGATCGACCAGCAAGTCCAACCGAAACCCTTCGGCGATTTCAATTCCCTGGTACTGAATGGGGACAGGCTTTTGTCGCTCAACCAACTGTCCTCGCTGTTCGAGTATCCTGGCGAGAAGCGCCTCATAAACGGTTTCCAAAAGTCCTGGCCCCAAATCCCGGTGAAGCTCTAACGCTGCATCAATCACCCATGCAGCAACTTCCTCGATATCCCTTCGCGCCTTCGCGCCTTCGCGTGAGATATTCATTCTTTTTTGTTGCTCAATCGGCGGGGCGTTCCGTCAAATTCGACTCCACCCCGCGCAGGAAAAAGTCCAGCGTTTCCGCGACTGTCTGCCGCATCGGCACGGTCGGCTGCCAGCCAAGCAGACGCTTGGCGTTGCGAATGCTGGGGCGGCGATGCGTCACATCTTGATAACCTTTCCCATAATAATGGCCGCTTTCGGTCAGCTTGAACCCGGCAAACGGCGGGAAATGGCGACGCAACGGGTGCGCCTCGAAACACTCGAGCAACATTTCCGCCAGCTCCTTGATGCTGGCTTCATTGTCAGGGTTGCCGATGTTGATGATCTGGCCATCACACTTACCGTCTCGGTTTTCGACAATACGAAACAATGCCTCGATACCGTCTTTGATGTCGGTAAAACAACGTTTTTGCGCGCCGCCGTCCACCAACTGGATCGGCGAGCCTTCCACCAGATTCAGGATCAACTGAGTAATCGCCCGTGAGCTGCCGATGCGCGCCGCGTCAAGCGAATCGAGCCGCGGCCCCATCCAGTTGAAAGGGCGAAACAGCGTGAACTTCAATCCTTCTTTAACGCCATAAGCCCAGATAATGCGGTCGAGCAATTGCTTCGAAACCGAATAAATCCAGCGTTGTTTGTTGATCGGGCCAACGATCAAACGCGAATGATCTTCATCGAATTCCTTGTCGTCGCACATCCCATAAACTTCTGATGTCGAAGGAAAGATAATGCGTTTTTTGTATTTGACGCAATCGCGTACGATTTTCAGATTCTCTTCAAAATCAAGCTCGAACACCCGCAGCGGATTGCGCGTGTATTCTATCGGCGTCGCAATAGCGACCAGCGGCAACACCACGTCGCATTTTTTGATGTGGTACTCAATCCACTCCGAGTGAATACTGATGTCGCCTTCGACGAAATGAAATTGCGGGTTGCTCAGAAAACGGGCGATGGCGTCCGACCCGATGTCCAGTCCGTAAACCTCATAATTCTCCTGCAATAACCGCTCAGTCAAATGATTTCCGATGAAACCGTTCACGCCCAGAATCAGCACCCGCGTTCGCCGCTTCGGCCGCGTTGACACTGCTTCGCCCAAGCGGCTGTTGACCACCAAGCCCAATTCTTCGGCCAGACGTTCGCCCTGCGAATAAAGCCCTGCTTCGGTTTGACCGGCAACGATTTGCAGCGCGTCTTTTCCGCAAGCGACCGTCAGTGGTTGTGCTGACAGCACGGTTCCCGGCTTTGCTTGATGGTTGCGCGCTTCCACGC
This sequence comes from Pseudomonadota bacterium, assembly GCA_009786025.1. GTDB lineage: Bacteria > Pseudomonadota > Gammaproteobacteria > Burkholderiales > Casimicrobiaceae > UBA931. The sequence goes on from WQUA01000039.1 coordinate 19,158, forward strand.
GCGCCTCCCAAACGATGAATTTACGGTTGCCGTTGAATGAGAATGCGCCGGGATAGGGTTCGGTGACGGCGCGCACCAAGTTATAAATCTGTTGCGCTGACTGCTGCCAGTCGATTTTGCCGTCGGCGGGTGTGCGACGCCCGAAAACGGTTGCCTTCGTTGAATCCTGCGGTGTCAGCGTGATCGCGCCGCGAGCAATTTTCGGCAAAAGCTCGTTGAGCAATTCTTGCGCTGCCGTGTTCAATTTTTCGTGCAGTATCAGCGCCGTATCGCTATCGGTGATGGCGACGCGTTTCTGTCCGGCAATATCGCCTGCATCCGCTTTCAATTCCAACCGGTGTAACGTCACGCCGGTTTCTTTTTCACCGTGAACCAGCGCCCAGTTTATCGGCGCTCGTCCACGATAACGCGGCAGCAGCGAGCCGTGCAGGTTGTAGCCCCCCTGCGGCGCCAGTTTCAGAATGTCGTTGCCGATCAGATCGCGGTAGTAAAAAGAAAACAGAACATCAGGCCGCATCGCGCGAATGCGTTCAACCCACAGCGGGTGATTAACATCTTCCGGTGCGAATACCGGCAAATTCAGTTCCGCGCAAAGGCGCGCCGCCGAAGCGAAAAAGCGATTCTCTCTGGGGTCATCGACATGTGTGAATACCGCTTCGATTTCATAACCTGCCGCCAGCAATGCCTTGATGCCGGTGCAACCGATGTTGTGATAAGCGAATACGACTGCTTTCATGTTCGATCCTCATGCTTGTTGGGGAAACGTCGTTGTCCGACGATCTTTTGAATAAAGTAGCGCGGTCGGGCGCGCACGTCCTGATAAATTCGACCGATATACTCGCCTAACAGCCCCATCCCGACGAATTGAGCGCCGATAAAAATAAACAACAGCGAAAACAACATGAAGACGCCTTCCGCGCCCCAGCCCGCCCCCAGCAAAAAGCGTAGCGCAATCAGCAAAAGCGCCAGCACAAACCCGCCGAGCGCCAGCAAGCCGCCGAAAATACTGAGAATGCGCAACGGCGTCGTCGTCAGGCAAGTCACCAGATCGAACATCAGATTGATGAGTTGCATCAAGCCGTATTTGGACGCGCCGAACTTGCGCTCTTCGTGCTGCACAGGCACTTCAATCACCCGGCGCGCAAACATATTGGCAAGAATCGGAATGAACGTGCTACGTTCATGGCAGGATAACATGGCGTCGATGATCGGCCGACGGTAAGCGCGCAACATACACCCGTAGTCACTCATCACCCTCCCCGTCGTTTTGCGAATGACCGCATTGATCAGTTTGGACGCGGTCTTGCGAAACAGCGAATCTTGCCGATTCATCCGGATGGTACCCACCACATCGTACCCCTGCTCCGCTGCTTCGACCAGCTTCGGAATTTCTTCGGGCGGATTTTGCAAGTCAGCGTCGAGCGTCACGATCAAATCGCCGCGCGCCGACCTGAAGCCCGCCATGATCGCCGAGTGCTGGCCGTAATTGCGGTTGAGCAGAATCGCCAGCACATGGCTGTTCACTGTTTCTGCCGCTGCCGTGATGAGCGTCACCGAAGCATCGCTGCTGCCGTCGTCAACCAGAATGATTTCGTAGTCCTGTTTGAGCTTGGCGCACGCTGCCTGCGTTCGTTCGAGCAACGCTGGCAGGCTTTCTTCTTCATTGAAAACTGGGATCACTACCGACACGGTTTGGATAGGGTCAAAATCAACCACGTTGTTGCTCCAGAATATCCTTCATCGCCGAGACAACACGCTCGACATCGCTGTCCCGCATGTCGGGAAACAACGGCAGTGAACAAATGCGCGCAGAATTCCACTCGCTGTTTGGCAGCGACAATTGTGGATAGCGCTCGCGATAATATTTTTGCGTGTGCGCCGCGCGAAAATGCAAACCGGTGCCAATGCCACGCTCTTTCAATTCTTTCATCAACACATCGCGCGTTAATCCCCGACACGCCTGTGGGTCGGTGCGAACGATAAACAAGTGCCAGGCGTGTTGGTGCGGATACGTCGGCGCTTGCAGCGGTTTGAACGGCAAGTCGTGCAATTGTTCCCGATAAAGCGTCGCCAGTTCGGCGCGCCGCGCGTTGAGGTCCGGCAAGCGCCGCAACTGCGCCAATGCCAGTGCCGCCTGAATGTCGGTCAAGTTGTATTTAAAGCCCGGCTCGACCACTTCCGCCTGTGGCTTGCGTCCTTGTTGCTCACGATCAAACGTATCGAGCCCCAAGCCGTGAAATTT
>WQUA01000040.1 GCA_009786025.1 Pseudomonadota bacterium
CAGCCGTTGATGGTGGCAATGTAGTACCCCGCGTTGGGCGTGATCGTGAACGGCTTGGTCGTCCCGTAGGTTGTCGAAATCGGCCCCGGCGGGCTGATCGTGCCCCCCGTGCCGGCGATGGTGGTGACGGTATAGGTAATCGGGGAGAATGTCACCGTAACGGTGCAATCGGCGAGGACTGCCTTGGTGATATAGGTATTACCATTGAAGGCACTAGCGCCACAGGTGCCGCCGACAGGTTCAACAACGGTATACCCTGGGTTTGGCGTGATCGTAAATGTCTGGCTTGATCCCCATTTCGTCGATACCGCTCCCGATGGGTTGATGCTGCCGCCCGTACCGGCGCTGGCGGTGACGATGCTGGGGGCTCGGGTAAACGCAACAGTGATGGTGCAATCTGCAAAGATCGCCTTGGTGGTGAAGACATTATTGTTGAGCGTGCCGTCGCAGGGGGAAGATGACACCGACGCAATGAAACCCGCGTCCGGCGTGATCGTGATTTTTTGAGTTGCTCCATAGCCTACGGTGACATTCCCTGACGGGCTGACCGTGCCATTCGTATCAGCGCGAACCGTGATGGTGTAGGTAATTGGGGCGAATGACGCCGTAACGGTGCAGTCGTCGGTGATGTTGCCGGTGGTGTAGGTGAGAGCTGTGGCGGATGTCCTACTGCCATGTACCGACGCTCCCCGGCAACCACTGATGGTGTCAACGTAATACCCGGTGTTCGGCGTGGCCGTGAACTGCTTGGTCGTCCCGTAGGTTGCCGAAATCGGCCCTGGCGGACTGATCGTGCCGCCCGTGCTGGCGCTGGCAGTGACGGTGTAGCTTAGTTGAGTGAACGCTGCCGTCACGGTGCAGTTGGCGGTAATGGGGCCCGTGGTGTAGGAGAGCGCCGAGGTAAACGTTTTATCGCCGGTCACTGCCACCCCGTCGCAACCTTTGATCGAGGAAATGTAGTAACCCAGGTTCGGTGTGACCGTGAATGTTTTGGTCGTTCTCGGGGCGATCTCCGAGATGGTTCCCGGCGGACTGATCGTGCCGCCCGTGCCGGCGCTGGTCGTGATGGTGTAGGTTATGGTTGGAGCAAATAAAGCGATGATGGTGCAGTCGGCAGTGGGTTTCGAGACAGTGTAGATGTTGCCGTTGAGCGTGCCCACGCAAGTGCCGCCGACAGAGGCAATCTTGTACCCGTCGTCGGGTGTGAGTGTGAAAGGAGTTCCCTGCACGCTTGATAAGCGTATGGGCGCTGACGGGTCAATTGAGCCGCCGGGGCCGGCGCTGGGCGTAATGGTGTAGTAGGTGGGCTCTGGCCTGAATGACACCGAAACGGTACAATTGGCATTGACGGGATTGGTCGTATAAGTGCCCAGACTATAGGGATGGCCAACAATATAGGCCGTAATTAGGATACCTCCACAGGTGCCGGTAACATTATTAACATCTATGATGTATCCGGTGTTCGCCGTCACTGTGAATGCCTGGGTCGCTCCCGAAGCGACCGATACGTTTCCCGGCGGGCTGATCGTGCCGCCGGTGCCGGCGGTGGCGGTGACGGTGTAGAAGGTCGTCGTCGAAGCAAATGACGCCGTGACGGTGCAGTCGGCGGTGACGGGGGCGGTGGTAAAGGTGCTGCCGCTGAGCGTGCCGCCGCAGCCGTTCACCGAGAAAATACGGTAGTTCGGATTCGGCGTAATCGTGAATGCTTTAGTCGTTCCTGAGGGCACGGAATTCGCCCCCGACGAACTGATCGTGCCGCCGATGCCCGATACGCCGGCCGTGACGGTGTAGTTTATCTGAGCGAATGACGCCGTGACGGTGCAGGGAGCGGTGACAGCGCCGGTGGTGTAGGAATTGGTGCCGTTCCACGTACCGCTGCAACCGCCCACCGAAGAAATTCGGTAGCCCGCGTTCGGTATGATGATGAATGTTTTGGTTGCCCCAGCGTTGACCGACATCGTCCCCGGCGGGTTGATGGCGCCGCCGGCGCCGGCGTTGGCCGTCACGGTGTAGTAGTTGCCTGTCGCGGTCGTGAATGCCGCAGTGACGGTGCAACTGGTCGTTGCGGGGGCCGTTGTGAAAATATTACGAACCATATCGAACGTACCGCCGCAACCTTTCACGTCGTTGGCAGATGCGATCATATAGCCGGGATTGGGCGTTACAGTGAATATTGAAGCAACGCCATTGGGAACCGTAAGGGAATCGGCGGGTGTTATTGTGCCAAGTCCGAGAGGAGTAACGGAGGGGGTGATCACGTTGTCGCCCAGGGATGCGCAAGAGGGTGTCGTTATGCCGGAGTCGGTGCCTTCAATGAATACAATCGACGGCGCAGCTCCGCCATAGGCGCAACAGGGGCTATTATAATTAAGGTTATTCGTTTCGCCAGTACCATAGTCCGTTGAACAGGATGGCGGGTTTTTTGTTTTGTTGTCAATTTGCGTTCTGATGGTTAATGATGATCTTTTATTGAAGTTGAGGTTGGCAAATCCGCGAGCTCCAACAATATTAAACTGGGATGCGCGCCATGCTTGAGAGAGTTCTCCGAATTGAGATGTCGATGTTAATGCATAGGCTCGCTTGTCCACGATGACAGTGACGGTATCCATGCCATTGACGGCTTGCCCACGAACCTTTACCTTGCTCAAATCAGTGACTGACGGCGCCAGCGACAATGTCAACATAAAGGAAGGGTTTTGTAGAAATATATTGCCGCCTGCAGCGTATTCAATTTCTATCCCTAGCAGCAGATTATTTTTATCGACAAAAGCTACAAATTGCGTCCAACCGAATAGATTTTCATTGCAAGTATTAAGGCCCTTGCATAGCTTGTCTCTCGTTTTCTTTGACAACAGAACCCAATCGGTATTAAGCTGCAGCGAGTATTCATTCGGGTTGCCGCCGATAACTTCCAAAAAGGAGCCTTCTGTGGATACTATTGGATACCCTTCCTGTGTAACGGCTGAATAACCGTATCCTCCTATCGGGCCATTTCCTGTGGTATATGATTGGACAGATTTTAATGAATCATTTCCACTGTCCGATGATTCCATCGTCAGGTTTTTTTGGATTCCAAGCAGCGTACTCTGAGCCACGTCTTCCGCGGATAAAATCTTGCAGGTGCCAGTGGCGCTAGATGCTTGCTGCCACTAATGTTCGGGTAGGATATTTCAAAGCATCCAAGCTGGGACGGAAGGGTGTCCTTGATGACTTTCTGCCACGCCTCGACCGTCAACGTCTGCGCCGAAACCAAGGCTGGCGCCAGCGCCATGCCCAGGGCGATCAAGAGCAACATCAAAAGGCGAATGAGTGCGTTGGCTTTACTGAAAGAGATCAGCTCTTTGGGAGAGAGGCTGAGATTTGTTGTTGCTCTGGCGTCCTGGGTTTTCATTTCGATTTCCTTCCTTGGTGATGGAAAAAGTTTCGCGGAATCCGATGACCGTTTCACCGAATGCCGTTGACAATGGCGATCGTATTCCTGCATAAAAAAGGGTGTCAACATCATTTATTGTCGTTTTTTGGAGACACTTCCACGAAACAGTTGTGAAACATTTGCTTTTTAATCTTTGGGAGAAACGGCTTCCATTGCTCTACGACGAAAATAGTTTTGTAACATTTCACAGAAGATAACGTATTGTTTTTATGCTGCATTCTTTATTCATGTTTTGTAAATAGGCTCTTTTTTACATATTTTGCCGCTCTTGAATTCGTTATTTTGGCGCTGGCATGCTCCGACAAACGGGTGTTTTTGACGGATAAACGGTTGTCAAATATTCCAATCGGTTGTCGCTTTGGAGAGACAATCGCTTGGTTGGCCAAGATTTGAGACAAAGTTTTACATTTCTGGCGCTCCATTCTCTCCATTCCTCACCATTTTCTGCGCAAGGAGGGCTCTGCTTGAGGGTGTCGGTTTTTATACAAGGGGCGTTATTCCCGCGAAAACGGGAATCCGGAAAGGCAGCTCTACGAAGGTGGGAAACGCGCGTTTCGTCGAAGCAACGGTTTGATCGGGGCGACGGGATACCCGCGGATGATGAAATTGTTTTTCACTCCTTTTCATGATCTCCTCTGTCATTCGCGCAGATGCCGATGCATTGAGGGGGCTTGAAGGCGGTATCTTCGCGCAGGTTTCTGGCCCTGTTCTTTGTTCTGCTTATTGACAGAAGCGTGTTGTCAGAAAAGTGAGCCAATCGCCTGATTGGTATATAATATTTAATTCCCTTGCCTCACCCGCTGCAGACGGGGAGGCCTTGCGGCAGAGGCCCGTTTCATCGGAGCCGGGTTGTTTTTGCCGCGATCAGATCGAAAGGAGTTAACTGCATGCGTCATTACGAAATAGTGTTTATCGTCCATCCGGACCAGAGCGAGCAGGTGTCGGCGATGGCCGAGCGTTACCGTGCGATGGTGGAATCGCGCGGCGGGCGCGTTCATCGGCTGGAAGACTGGGGCCGCCGCCAGATGGCTTACCCGATCCAGAAGATGCACAAAGGCCATTACGCGCTGATGAATATCGAGTGCAATCTTGAAACGCTGGAAGAGCTGGAGCACGCGTTTAAATTCAACGATGCGGTGTTGCGTCATTTGACGGTGTCGATGGACGCCGCGGTGACAACGCCGTCGCCGATGATGCGCGAAGACAAGGCGAAGTCGCTGACTGAAAAGGACATCGACAGCAGAGATATGCCCGCCGATGTTGCCGACGCAGTGGAGCTTGCGGAAGACGGCGCGCCGACAGCGGAAGAATACATCGCCTGATCGGAACGCGGCGAGAGGGCATGGAGCCGACCAACCGGATCGTACTGGATGCGACGCTGATTGAAAAAAGCGTATTGCGCCATACACCGGCGGGCGTGGCGGTACAGGAGGGGATGTTGTCGCATCAATCGATGCAGTCCGAAGAGGGCGCGATGCGCCAGGTGAATTTCGAGATTTTCACTGTGGCTTTCGGACAGGAGGCGCTGGCGCTGAGCCGGATGCCCGTCGGCAGCCCGCTTCGTTGTACGGGGTTTCTGTGCCGCCGCTGGCGTAGCGGGATTACGCTGGCGCTGCATCTCTCGCAAATCAAGCGATTAACGACTTTAAATGAATGAAACGTAAAGGAATTGAACTATGCCTCGCATGATGGGTGGTAAAGGTAAAGGCAAAGATGCCAACAAGCAACGCCGCGATCGCGGCAACGCGCTGTTCAAGCGCAAAAAATTCTGTCGCTTTACGGCGGAAGGCGTAAAGCAGATTGATTACAAGGACGTGGATGTGCTGAAAGAGTTTTTGCAGGAGAACGGCAAGATCATGCCGGCCCGCATTACCGGCACCAAGGCCCGTTATCAACGTCAATTGTCGGTGGCGATCAAGCGCGCGCAATTCCTGGCGCTCTTGCCGTACACGGACCGTCACTGAGAGGGGCTGGATATGCAAGTGATTCTTCTCGAAAAAATCGTCAATGTGGGCGTACTCGGCGACGTGGTCAAGGTCAAGGACGGCTACGCGCGTAATTACCTGATTCCGCAAGGCAAGGCCAAGCGGGCGACGCCGGAAAACATCAAGATGCTCGAAGAAAAGCGGGCAGAGCTGGAAAAACAGGAAGCAGAAAAGCTGACCGACGCAACGGCGCTGGCCGAGCGGCTGGAAGGCTTGACCATCCAGATCGCCGAGAGAGCGGGCGTCGATGGCCGGTTATACGGTTCGGTCACCAACATTGATATCATCGAAGCGTTGAAGGAGAAAGGCTTTGTCCATCTCGAACGCTCGATGGTGCGGCTGCCGGAAGGCCATCTGAAGCATGTTGGCGATCATTCGGTAATATTGGCTTTGCATGCTGACGTGACGGCGACGATTACGGTTCATGTGGTAGGCGATGTCGCCAATCAGTGATGGCCGCAAGCTCTTGACGACGTGATGCGAAAACCGGCGCTCAGGCGTCGGTTTTTGTTTGGGGCTTTGTTTTATGACTATGGCGGTTTTTGTTCAATGGCCTCTATTTTTGCATTGCCGCCTTTGTTCTGACCTCTCCCTATGCGCGGGGGTGGTCAGGTTCCCGTGAGCGGTCGAGGGGCGTTGCCCAGCCTTTTGCGTTTTTCTGATTCTTGATTTCTGATGTCTGATTCCTGGCTGTAGTATCCTTACAGCTTTCAACCCGCCGTTAACCTGCATCCAACACCCCGATGGCCGACCAAGACCGAGACATAGAATCGCTGAAACTACCGCCGCACTCGATGGAGGCGGAACAGGCCGTGTTGGGCGGTCTTTTGATCGACAACGAAGCGATGGACCGGATCGGCGATGTGTTGTCGCGCGAGGATTTTTACGCTGACGCGCATCGGCTGATTTTCGATCACATTCAACGGATGACCGGCGAAGGAAAAGCCGCTGATGTGGTGACGGTGGCCGATGCGCTGGAGTCGATGCAAAAGCTCGATTACGTCGGTGGGCTGGCCTATATCGGCGCGCTGGCGCAGAACGTGCCGACGGCAGCCAATATTCGCCACTACGCGCAAATCGTGCGGGAGCGTTCGGTATTGCGGCAACTGGTGACGACGGCAGGGAAGATCGCCGACAACGCCTACAACCCGCTCGGTAAAGGCGCTGCGCAAGTGCTCGATGAGGCGGAAGCCGATATTCTGCACATCGCCGAACAGGGCGCGCGCGGGCAAAAGCAGTTTGTCGAGATCAGTAAAGTACTCGTCGAAGTCGTCGAGCGAATCGAGCATCTGTATGAGCGCGAGGACCCGTCGGAAGTGACTGGCGTGCCGACGGGTTTTCACGATCTTGACAGGATGACCTCCGGCTTTCAGGAGGGCGATTTGGTGATTATCGCCGGTCGCCCCTCGATGGGAAAAACCGCGCTGGCGCTTAACATCGGTGAGCATGTGGCGTTACACGCCGATTTGCCGGTAGCGGTGTTTTCGATGGAAATGTCCTCTACGCAACTGGCGCTGCGGTTGATCGGATCGGTTGGTCGTTTGTCGAGCCAGAATTTGCGGATCGGCCGTTTGCAGCAGAGCGATTGGGAGAAACTGTCACACGCGTTAGGGCGGCTGGACAAAGCGCCAATCATGATCGACGAAACGCCGGCTTTGAACGTGATCGAAGTGCGCTCGCGGGCGCGGCGGTTGAAACGGCACTACAAAAAACTCGGGCTGATCATCGTCGATTACCTGCAACTGATGCAGGCGAGTACGAGCGGCGAAAACCGCGCTACCGAAATCTCCGAAATCTCACGATCGCTGAAAGCGTTGGCCAAAGAGTTGAACGTACCCGTCGTTGCGTTGTCGCAGCTAAACCGAAGCCTCGAACAACGTCCCAACAAAAGGCCGGTGATGTCGGACTTGCGCGAATCCGGCGCTATCGAACAGGACGCCGACGTGATTCTTTTCATCTACCGCGACGAAGTTTACAATCCGGACACACAAGAAAAAGGAACTGCCGAAATCATTATCGGCAAACAGCGAAACGGACCGATCGGAACAGTTCGACTGACCTTTTTGGGCGAATACACCCGTTTTGAAAACTTTGCGCCGCCCGGCAGTTATTAATGTAACAGCGGCAAGGTTTCGAGGCGTTCGGCAAAGCGCTTTGTCGCCCGATATGTTTTTCACAATATATTGAATCCACGTTTTTGGAGGAGCGTTCCGGTCTTGACTTGGATCAAAATGAGACTTTGCGGCGCAAGTATCATTCCCCTTGAATGATCACGAGTAAGCCTAAATAGTTAGGTCTGGTCAGCCCAAAGGGGAGTAAAAGACCGTGAATTTATCAGGGATTTTAGTAGTGGCAGTGCCGGAGCGTTGTGAGGAGGTTGCCGAGACGCTGGCAACCCTGCCGGGGATTGAGGTGTATGAGAAAGACCCCGCGACTGGAAAGATCGTCGTTGTGCAGGAGGCGCCCACTATTGATGAAGAAGCCGATGGCGCCCGGGCGCTGCAAAGAGTGCCGGGCGTTGTTTCCGTTAGTATGGTTTATCACTATTTCGCCGAGGATCCTACGCTCGGCGCTTCTGCTTCAACAACTTCTGTTTCAAAGTAGCATTGATTTTTCATCAACTTCCGCGCTTAGCGCTAACTGATGTCTTAAAGGAGTTCACATGACCAGCTTGTCACGCCGAGAATTCATTAAAACGGGTATCGCCGCAACGACCGCCGCTACGGTCGGTCTGCCGGTTACGAAAGCGGCTTTGGCGCAAGCCAATGCAGCGGAAGCCGGGTGGAGATGGGATAAAGGGGTTTGCCGCTTCTGTGGCACCGGCTGTGGCGAACAGGTTGCCACATTTAACGGCAAGATCGTCGCTATCAAGGGCGATCCCGATGCGCCAGTCAACCGCGGGTTGAACTGCATCAAAGGGTATTTCAATGGCCGCATTCTGTACGGCGAAGACCGCCTGACCAAACCGCTGATGCGGATGAAAGACGGCAAGTTCGATAAGACCGGCGACTTTGTGCCGGTTTCGTGGACGCAGGCGTTCGACGAAATGGAACGCCAATTCAAGCGCGTCTATAAGGAAAAAGGCCCAGCCGGGGTCGCGATGCTGACTTCCGGACAATCGCTGATTCAGGAAGGCTACGTTGCCGCCAAGCTGATGAAGGCCGGTTTCCGTTCGAACAATATTGACCCGAATGCACGTTTGTGCATGGCGAGCGCCGTGGTCGCGTTCATCCAGACGTTCGGGATTGACGAGCCGGCCAACAACTACAGCGATATCGAGCTGGCCGACACGATGGTGCTTTGGGGCGCCAATATGGCGGAAGCGCACCCGATTCTGTGGTCGCGGGTAACTGATCGCCGCTTGTCGAACAAGGACGTTCGTATCATCAATGTCACGACGTATCGCAACCTGTGTTCGGATGTGGCCGACCTTGAAATCATCTTCAAGCCAAACACCGACCTGGCAATCATGAACTACATTAACCGCGAAATCATCGCGCGCAATGCGGTCAACACCGATTTCGTCAATAAACATTGCGTCTTTGCTACCGGGCCGTACGACATCGGCTACGGTATGCGGCCGACCGACAAATTCGCATTCGAGGCCGAGAAAGACACGCAGAAGAAACAATTGGTGAACAAGCTCGACAAGTACGAAGCGATCGCCCAGCGGCGCCCGGACAAAGCCGGTCAGGAAATCGAGCATAAGGCGGCAGCGACGGCCGGCGCGCACTGGCAAATCAGTTTTGACGATTTCAAGAAAGCGTTGGAACCGTACACGCTTGATTTTGTCGCTGAACTCGCCAAGGGCGACCCGGATGAGCCGCTCGACAAATTCAAAGAAAAACTTAAACAGTTGGCCGATGCCTGCATCACCAAACGCAAACTGATGTCGTTCTGGACGATGGGTGCGAACCAGCACGTGCGCGGCGTGTGGGTCAACGAACTGTTCTACGCGATGCATCTGCTGCAAGGCAAACACGGCCTTCCGGGCGAAGGCGCTTTCTCGCTGACCGGGCAACCATCGGCTTGTGGTACGGCGCGCGAAGTGGGGACGTTTGCCCACCGCTTGCCGGCTGACATGCTGGTCGATAACGCCAAGCATCGTGAGGCGACCGCCAAACTTTGGAACCTGCCGGCCAACACGCTGAACCCGAAGATCGGCACGCCGCTGATGGTAGCGTTGCGTGGTTTGGAAGACGGTTCAGTGGGTTTTGTGTGGACGCAGACAGTTAACTTATGGCAGTCAACACCGAACTCGAACCACTGGCTGAAAGCGGCGAAGAAACCGGAAAACTTCATCGTGGTTTCCGATTCTTATCCGACGCTGTCAGGAAAAGTCGCCGATCTCATTTTGCCGACAGCGATGATCTTCGAGAAATGGGGGATGTACGGCAACGCCGAGCGCCGCACTCAGGTTTGGCGGCAGTTGGTCGATGCTCCGGGTGAAGCGCGCTCCGACGTCTGGATCATGCTCGAATTTGCCAAACGCTTCAAACTGAAAGAGGTGTGGGGCGAGCAGGCGCTGCCGGGATTGAAGGAAGAAGGCTATCCCGAAAACAAGCTGCCCAACGTGCTTGAAGAAGCGAAGAAGATGGGCTACAACGAAGAGATGACGTTGTACGAAGTGCTGTTTGCGACGCCGGCCAACAAGAAAGTGGCTTGGCCCGACCCGATCGCCAAAGGCACCAAGAATTCGACGGTCGATCTCCTCGGCGATGGCTGGTTTGTCGATAAGGCGCTGTTCGAGGAATACCGGCAGTTCACCGTCGGACATCAGCATGACCTGGCGTCGTTCGATATGTATTACGACGACAAGGTACGCGGCCTGTGCTGGCCGGTCGTGAACGGCAAGGAAACCATGTGGCGTTTCTCGGAGGGCAATGATCCCTATGTGAAAGCCGGCGAAGGCTTCAACTTCTACGGTCCGTTGATGAAGGCGACCCCGGTCGGCGACCTCGACAAGGTGACCGATCCGACGCCGAAACCGTTGCCGGGCAAAGCGAAGATTTTCTATCGCCCGTACGCGGCTTACCCGGAACAGCCCGACAGCAATTACGATCTGCTGCTGGTCACGGGGCGCATCCTTGAGCATTGGCATACCGGTTCGATGACCCGGCGTGTGCCTGAGTTGCACCGGGCGGCGCCGACATCGGTGTTGTATATGCATCCGGCAGACGCTGAAAAGCGCGGGTTGAAGCACAATGACGTTGCTTGGCTTGAGTCTCGGCGCGGCAAGATCAAGATCGTGCTCGACACCAAAGGCCGCAACAAGATGCCCAAGGGGTCGGTGTTTGCTGCGTTCTTCGACGAAGCGGTGCAGACCAACCAGGTGGTGCTTGATGCTGCCGATCCGATCTCGGCTGAACCCGATTTCAAGAAATCGGCGGTCAAGGTCTATAAGGCGTAAGTCTGTTACCGCATGGTCCCTTTATTGCTACTCCTGGAGAAATTTCTCCAGGAGTAGCAGCGGGATCGTGAACAGACACCCTTACGCAGAAGCGCGAAGAGCAGCGAGAGAATGGCAGTGAAAGAAGCTATCAACCGGCGACAGTTCATCGTGCGCACCGCGCAGATGGTAGGCGTAGCCGCCTGCATCGGCACGGTGTGGCAAAGCATGGTGCGCGGCGAAGCCAAAGCTGCTGTAAACGCGCTGCGCCCGCCTGGCGCCTTGCCAGAAGCCGATTTTGCTGCGCAATGTCTGAAATGCGGACAGTGTGTGCGCGCGTGCCCCTACGACACGTTATCGCTGGCAAGCATCGCGGATGTGGCGCCGGTAGGCACTCCTTATTTTCTGGCGCGCAACATTCCCTGTGAAATGTGCGCTGACATTCCGTGCGCGCGGGTGTGCCCGTCGGGCGCGCTCGATGCCAAGTTTCCCGACATCGAAAAGGCGCGGATGGGCGTTGCGATGATTGATGCGGAAAATTGTCTTTCCTGGCTGGGGTTGCGTTGCGAAATTTGCTATCGCGTTTGCCCGTTGAGAGACAAGGCGATTACCTTGAATATCGTCGAGCGCGAAACGAGCAAGCACGCCAAGTTCGAGCCAGTGATCCACAGCGACGCTTGCACCGGTTGCGGTAAATGCGAAAAAGCCTGCCCGACTGAGCAGGCGGCGGTTCGTGTGCTGCGGCCAGAGTACGTCAAGGGCAAGCTGGGAGAGCACTACCGCCCGACATTGGGTAAAGACTTTCAGACGCAAACCATTCGTAGCGGCACGGACATCGCGCCTGAATACAAACCCACGCACAAGCAACAAGCGCCGGGAATGGACTATTTCAATAACAAGACGCATGCGGGTGAGAGGCCATGAGTACGCAACAGCCTTCTACCACCACCGCAACACCTGCGTCGGCTCAAGGTCGCCCGGTGCGGCATTTCGTAATGCCGAAAACATTGGGCGGCAAGCTCCATGTCTGGCGTTTCGTCATTGCCCGCCGATTCGTACAAATTGCCGTTTTGCTGCTGTTTTTTGGAACGGTGCATTGGGGTTGGCAGATCGCCGGACAGCCGTTGCTGTCGGGTAACCTGTCGTCGTCCAAACTTCTCGGCGTGATTCCGCTGACCGATCCGTTTGCGGTGCTGCAAATCGTTGCGAGTTTGCACTGGCCGATCCTTGAAGCGTTTATCGGCGCCGGCGTGATATTGCTGCTCTATGCTCTTCTCGGCGGGCGTGTGTTTTGCGCCTGGGTGTGCCCGGTCAATATGGTGGCCGATTTCGCTAACGTGTTGCGCGAAAAACTTGGCGTGCGCAGCCTGTTCGTCATATCACACAAGGCGCGTTATTGGGGATTGCTGTTGGCGCTGGTGTTGTCGCTCATCACCGGCGTTGCGGCGTTCGAGTGGGTCAGCCCGATCGGCATCATGCATCGCGAACTGATTTTCGGCATTGGCTTTGGCTTCATCGCCATACTCGGTGTCTTCGTATTCGATCTGCTGCTCATGGCGCACGGCTGGTGCGGACATATTTGCCCGTTGGGCGCGTTCTGGTCGATCATTGGCCGGATCGGCCTGGTCAAGGTTGCGTTCGATGCGCCCGCCTGCACCAATTGCGGCGACTGTGTGAAGGTTTGCCCTGAACCCGTCGTATTGAATTTCAAAAATGCCGAGCGCGACGGCATGATACGCGCCGGCGAATGTACCAACTGCGGCAAGTGTGTTGCCGTGTGTCCCGAAAAATGTCTGGAGTTTAATTTGCGTGCGCGTATCGGCGGCGCTTCTGCAAAGAGCGCGCACACCCTGCCATCTTGATGACCTGAAAGAGGAACGACCATGAAACGTTTGACATTGATTGCCGCAGCCGCTCTCGCCGCTGGTTTGATTGCTTGCTCCCAGATGTCGATTTCCGACAAAGATATGGGGTTGTCGAAGAGTAGCCCGTTTGATACGCAGACGCCGAAAGCTTTTACGCTTGACGGCACGGGTGTACAAGGTAGCGCCGAAACGGCTTACCTGATGCCGGCGCTGGTGCCGCACGACACCGAGAAGTACCAGCCGATTAGCCGAGACCAGAATAAATGCCTGACATGCCACGACCGGCCGGGACAAAAGAAGAAAGCGGGCGACAAGAACGACGCAACGCCAATTTCACCTTCACATTATGTCAAGGCGGCGGATGGTAAGCTGCATGTGGCTGGTTCTCGCTACAACTGTGAAACATGCCACGCCCCGGCGGCGAATGTGCCGGACCTGGTTGGCAATACCGGACCGAAGCCTGCTCGTTAAAAGCGGTTAGATTTCAAGAGGATACGCTTATAAGCGTATCCTCTTTCTCAGGATAAAGTTGCGGTATGGCCAAGCCGAAACCGAGAGGTTTTCGGGGTGGCTATTGTGTGGCTAACCGTTTCAAAGCATCGCCGGTAACGCGGACGATGCGCCAGTCGTTCATTACTGTTGCGCCCATCGCTTTATAAAATTCGATGGCGGATATGTTCCAATCGAGAACCGCCCATTCAAAGCGCCCATAGCCGCGTTCATGCGCGGTTCGGGCCAGCCGGACGAGCATTGCCTTACCGATACCAAGCCCGCGGTATTGCGGCTGGACGAACAAGTCCTCCAGCCAGAGGCCGCGACGCGCCAGAAAGGTCGAAAAGTTGTAGCAGAAAAGGGCGTAGCCAGCGGGCTTGTCGCCGACGCGGGCGATCAGCGCCTCGGCTTCGCGTTCCGGGCCGAAAAGGGCGTGCTGAAAATCGGCTTCGGTGCTGATGCATTGATCCTGCAATTTTTCGTATTCAGCCAACGCGCGCACCATGGCGACGAGGTCGGGAACATCTCGCGTCGCCGCCGGGGCAATCGTAAAATCCGAAGAAATATCTTGCGTCATAGTAAAGCTCCTCTCGCCGGTGAACATTGTACTCGAGCCACGAAAGGCGAGGTCGGCGGTAGAATATCGGGCATCGTGATGAAACAATGAGGAGCGGCGCGTGCGGGTTTTTGGTTTTGCAGGGTGGTCGGGAAGCGGCAAGACGACGCTGATCGAAAAAATCGTTCCGTTTCTGGTAGCGCGCGGCATGAAAGTGTCGCTAATCAAACACGCGCATCACGGTTTTGATCTCGATCGGCCGGGCAAGGACAGTTACCGTCACCGTGACGCGGGTTGCTCGGAAGTGTTGATCATGTCGCAAGAACGCTGGGCGTTATTGCACGAATCGCGCGGCGAGCCGGAGCCGACGCTCGAAGAAGCACTGGGGCGAATGACGCCGTGCGATCTGGTGCTGATCGAGGGATACAAAGCATATTCGGTGCCGAAACTTGAAATTCATCGGGTGGCCGTCGGTAAACCGTTGCTGTGTCCAGGCGATTCGAATATTGTCGGTGTTGCGACTGATATGGTTGCATCGGCGTTGCCCACCGATTGGCCTGAAGGCTTGCCGTGTTTCAATCTTGACGATGCTGCGCCGATCGCCGACTTCATCCTGTCTCGTGCGGCGGATGTACCGAGAGGAGAATATGGACGTTAAAGTGGTTTATCTGGCGCGTTTGCGCGAAGCGTTGGGGCGCAGCGAGGAAGTGTTGACGCTGGAACCAGTGGCGCCGACGCTTGGCGATGTGCTCGCAATATTGCGCGAACGTGGTGACCCGTGGTCATACGAGCTGGGCGAGGGCAGAGCGGTGCGGGTAGCGGTTAATCATGAAATGGCCGCTGCCGATGTGGCAGTGCGCGCGGGCGATGAGATCGCCTTCTTTCCGCCGGTTACCGGTGGTTGATGAGATACGATGCGATGAAAGACAAGATGCCGGAAATCAAAACGTGCGTTAGTGTTCAACACGACGATTTCGATGCGGCGACAGAAATTGCGAAGTTACGCGAGTGCGATTCGCGCGCCGGCGCAGTCGCTGTTTTTATCGGCACGGTTCGGGAGATGAACGAAAGCGAAAACGAATCAGCGTTGGTCCAGACGATGGCGCTGGAGCACTATCCGGGGATGACAGAGAAAGCACTGGCGAAAATCGTTACCGATGCGGCGCAGCGCTTCGATATTTTGGGTGTGACGGTCATTCATCGCGTTGGCGAACTGAAGCCGCTTGATCAAATCGTTCTGGTGGCCGTCAAAAGCGCACATCGCGGCGATGCGTTTGATGCCTGCCGCTTCATCATGGACTATCTGAAAACGCAAGCGCCGTTCTGGAAAAAAGAAACCACAGAGACCGGCGCGCGTTGGGTCGATGCCAGAGAAAGCGACGACGAAGCGGCGGCGCGCTGGCAACTCCAGCGTAACAGTTAAGGAGCGACAGCAATGCCGTTGATTTTCGCAGAATTCATCGCCGTCGGAACGGGCGCGGCGATTGGCGCCTGGATACGTTGGGGGTTGACCTGGTGGCTGAACGATCATTACCCCAGGTTTCCGCTCGGCACCCTTGCCAGCAATCTGATCGGTGGTTTTGCCGTCGGCGTGGCTTTGGCGTATTTTGTTGCGCAGCATGATCTGCCGCCGTATTACCGGCTCTTTGTGATCACCGGTGTGCTGGGCGGGTTGACGACGTTTTCTACGTTTTCATCGGAAGTGTCGATGCTGCTGCTGCGCGGCGATTACATGATCGGGCTGGCGCTGGCGTCGGCGCACCTGTTCGGTTCGCTGGTATTGACGATCATCGGTTTTGCGGCATACCGGGCGTTTTTTTCGTAAACTTTTTATTTCGAGGATGAGGATGTCACACGCAATCAAGCTATATCAAACCGGCGGTCCCGAAGTCATGCGCTTCGAAGAAGTGAACGTTGCCGAACCCGGCCCCGGAGAAGCGCGGATACGGCACGCCGCTATCGGCGTCAACTATATCGACGTTTATTTTCGCAACGGTCTTTACTCGCAACCGTTGCCTGGTGCGTTGGGCAAAGAAGCGGCGGGTATTGTCGAGGCGGTTGGCCGTGGCGTAACCGATTTGAGCGTCGGCGACCGCGTTGCGTATTGCAACGGGCCACTCGGCGCGTACAGCGAGGTACGTGTGATTCCTGCTGAATTTCTGGTGCGTCTGCCGGGTGGTGTTGATGATGCCGATGCGGCAGCGGCGATGTTGAAAGGCTTGACGGTGCAATACCTGTTTCGTCAAACGTATCGCTTGCGCGAGGGAGAGATGTTTCTTTTCCATGCGGCGGCCGGTGGTGTTGGGCTGATTGCCTGTCAATGGGCGAAAGCGATCGGCGCTCGAATGATCGGCACCGTTGGCAGCGACGAAAAAGTGGCGCTCGCCAAGGCGCACGGTTGCGAACACGTGATTAACTACCGCAAAGAAAATTTTGTCGAGCGCGTCAAAGAACTGACCGGCGGCAAAGGCGTCGATGTGGTTTACGACTCAGTCGGGCGCGACACATTCCCGGCGTCGCTCGATTGCCTGAAACCGCGCGGGCTATGGGTGAGCTTCGGCAATTCCTCCGGTGCGGTGCCGCCGTTCGAGATCGGCGTGCTATCGCAGAAAGGATCGCTCTTTGCGACGCGGCCGACATTATTTTCCTACGCTGATACGCGACCGGCGTTGCTGGCGATGAGCGAGGAATTGTTTGCGCTGATGCAAAGCGGAAAAATCCGGACGACACCGCGCCATCGCTTCGCACTCAAAGATGCCGCCGAGGCGCATCGTCTGCTGGAATCGCGTGGTACCTGTGGCGCCACCGTGCTGGTTCCATGAACAGCGGGAAAACACCAGCGGAACTTTTTCTGCCGCCTGCCGCGCAGGCGCGGGGGACTTTACGCCTGCCCGGTTCCAAAAGCATCTCCAACCGCGCATTGCTGCTGGCGGCGCTGGCGGAAGGCGATACGCAACTCCATGCGTTGCTGGATGCGGACGATGTGCGCTACATGCGAGAGGCGCTGACACAACTGGGCGTTCGTCTCGAAGCGCTGGGAGAAAATAATTGGTGCGTGCATGGATGCGGAGGCCGTTTTCCTGAGTCGAAGGCCGATTTGTTTCTCGGCAATGCGGGAACGGCGGTGCGACCGTTGACCGCTGCGTTGGCGGTGCTCGGCGGCGAGTACCGGATTCACGGCGTTGCGCGAATGCACGAGCGGCCAATCGGCGACCTCGTCGAAGCATTGCGGGCCTTGCATTGCCACGTCGATTATCTAGAAAAGAAAGGCTTTCCGCCGCTGCGAATTGCGCCGCGTGAAAACAAAAACCATCTCCTTCAAGGGGAGGGTTGGGGTGGGGATGAGGTTTCAGCTTCCCCCTCTTCCTCTGCCTCTCTTCCTCGAGGGGAGAAGGGTGTAGCGTTGTTTCCTGAAACGGTAGCGATTCGCGGCGATGTGTCCAGTCAGTTTTTGTCGGCGCTGTTGATGGCGCTGCCGTTGGTTGGTTGCGATGAAGCCACGCACACCGAAGTGGTGTTGACCACACCACTGATCTCGCGGCCTTACGTCAAGATCACCACGCATCTCATGGCGCGCTTTGGCGTTAATGTCGAAGAACCGGACTCGCAACATTTCCGGGCGCCGCGCGGAGCGTGTTATCGCAGCCCGGGTACATTGATGGTTGAAAGCGACGCGTCGTCGGCGTCGTATTTCCTGGCGGCGGGCGTTCTCGGCGGCGGGCCGGTGCGGGTCACCGGCGTTGGTCGTGATTCGATTCAGGGCGATGTGGCGTTCGCCGACGTGCTTTATACACAAGGCGCAAAAGTTATCTATGGCGAAGACTTCATCGAGGCGCAACGCGGCACACCGTTCAAAGGCGGCGAAATCGACTGCCTGACGATTCCCGATGCAGCGATGACTTTAGCGATCACTGCGCTGGCGGCGCAAACGTCGACAACGCTGATCAATATCGGTAGTTGGCGCGTCAAAGAGACCGACCGTATTCACGCTATGGCGACCGAACTCGCCAAACTCGGCGCTCGTGTCGAAAGCGGTGAAGACTGGTTGCAGATCTATCCTGCTGCGACATTGCGCCATGCTGAAATCGACACCTATGACGATCACCGGATGGCGATGTGTTTCTCGCTCGTTTCTTTGCTTGGAACGGCGGTTACCATTCGCGATCCAGGTTGTGTCGCCAAAACGTTTCCCGGATATTTCGAGGCGTTTGAAAAACTTCTGAGCACTGGTCGAGACGCTGTCGCGAGCAGTGCGGCCGATGGAACGTTATAGCTAGAGCAGTTTGGTTTTGCCGCGTTCTCTGTGCTGTTCTTTCCACCCTAACCCTCCCACGCAAGCAGGGGATGAAATAAAAGCCCCTTTCTCCGCAAGCGGTGGAAAGTTATCGCATCGTTATTCGTTCTGGCCTACCAAGATGCTTCTTTCCCCGCACGCGGGGGGAAGGCCGGGATGGAGGCGACAATACAAAAAAGTACGCGATTGAATTAAAACAGCGCTAATAGTATTGATAATTAAAATGTTCGCTCCTTTCTCGCAAGGGGATGGAGGCGATAATCGATGCCGTCATTCGATTTCTATTGTTCGCCAGCTTGCTGCTCATCTGAAATTCAACAGTTCGCTATATAATCAGTTTTTAAAATATTTCGTCAGGGAGTTACCATGTTTCGCATCGTCACACGCCTGCTGTTTCTGTTGACCCTCGCCGGCGTCGTCGTAACCGCCCATGCTGCAGAAGAATGCGGCCTTCTTCCGACCTCCGAAGTCGATCAGACCTTCGCCGAATTTGCGCCCTGGCGCACGATGGTCGGTGGCGCTGTGGGCAGTTGTAAATTCCTTTCTAACCCGCATTTAGAGCCGGGGATGTTCAGTTTCTTACAACAGTTCAAATCTTCTAAAGGGGACGCCAGCAGCGTTTACGACGCCATGCGGAAAGGTTTTTCTGATGCTTATACGATCACCGAAGTTGCCGGCTTTGGCGACCGTGCGTTCCGCTTCGCGGCTGACGCACGATCAAACACCATCGTTGCGCAGAAGAACAAGCTGGTGGTGACGATCACGCTGCTTTTGCCGCGCGCGGTGACGGATGCTGACTTCCGCTCTGCAATAAAGCTTGGCCAAGTCGCGTTGCGCGGCGCGGACGATCCTGAAATGGCGCGTAAAGCGTCCACGTGCCCGTGGTTCAACGAGTCGGGTTTGAAAAAACTGTTCGGCGGCAAACCGTACGAAGTGCAGGTTCATGGTGAAAACAGTTGCATGGCAGCCGATAAGCAACAGCGCGTTCTTCTGGCGTCTGTGATGGCGTTGTCTCGCGGCCTTACCATCGGAGTATTGCTTGGTGACGGTTGCCAGCAGAGCGATTTGCCGGAGCTTGGTAAGGACGCGAAGCTGTCGTTCAATTGCAAGGGCGGTAATCCTCGCGCCGAGGTCGGCTTCGAGGTGAATGGACTTGCAGTCCGACTTACCTGGGTGGCGCGTGGTGTTGAACCCAGCGAGGCGGACAAGGCGACGCTGGTTGAACTGGCAAAACATGCGCGCTCAGTAGGAGCGGCTCGTTGAGCGAGCCGGCGGAACTGTAAATGCTGGAGTAAAGCGCAGCGTAATGCGTTATTCTGCCCGAAGCCTTTAGCCGCGAGCGAAGCGTGGCGGGAAGCGGGGGCGCAGAATCCGGCGCTTCTGGTTCCGATGAAATTTAAGCAGGCGGAAAAGGCAAAGGCTGCAATCCGCCATATCCTATTTTGCGACCATATTCCGCTTTACCCATCACACAATCGGCGAGGGCTGCGATGATGGCCTGGATTGCGTAGCATGGCCTCTTCGAAATAGTTTGAAGCATTTAGAAAACACTTATGCTAAGAGTGATGCCATCGAGCATTAAGCAAGTGGTTTGATGTCTGTTCTCACATTTTTTATCGTGATGCAAAATCGGTACATTCTCTCGCGAGAATAAAAAAATTCTCCGCTTATCGCTTTCTTATTGTTTTTTACATAAGGGTGTGCCAGAATCGCCGCTCGTGACTTGATCAAGAGTCAGCAAAAACGGAAACATCTATGGAGCAAAAAAGGTTTGCCCTCGTGATGCGAAAGATGGCCGGAGCCTGTCGTGGTTCCGGCTTGTTTGTTGCTCACTCACACGCGCGCTTACTTATCGTAAAAGCTGAAGCGTATTCCGAAACGAACGCGCGCGTTTCAGTAAAGAGGCCATTTTCGCGGCTCTGCTCTCCGACGGGAAGCAGAGCCGTTTTGCTTTTCTCCGTCAGAAATCAAGGTTCAGACGCCAGAACTCGATTCTGAGCCTGATGCCTTGATATCCAACATTTGATATTTAGAAAGGGAGACCCATGAAACGCTGCTTTATAAACGCGCTCGCTGTTCTGCTCTGCGCAATCGTTCCTGGCTTGGCGTTTGCACAAGCCGCGCCACCTCCCATCATTATTAAGTTTGGCTCTCTTTCTTCTATCCCTCTGGGGTGGACGCCGTTGTTGGCGGCGCTGGGCATTGTCCTGATCGTGCTGATCGCCGGACGTAGAGGAAAACTGCGCAACGCCACCCTGTTCGTGGCAGCGGCAACTAGCTTTGTGTTGGCCGGGATGGGCTTATTCGGTATTGACGCCGTACGGGCACAAGTGCAACGGACACTGGAACTGATAACAAGCCCCGCCATGCTGCAAGTAACGGCAGGCCAGAACGAAAGCGTTCTGGTGCAAAACAAAACAGGACAACCGGTTGTTTTGCTGAGTATCACCATTGGCGACAGCAGCGCCAACGAATACAGCATCGCTTCTTCCGCGGAGACCACGTGCAAGGCAGGGCTCAAACTTGACAAAGAAGAAACCTGTGAGATTCGCGTGATTTACACAGCAGGTGGTGGTGGCGGTGGTGACGACGGCAGCGGCGGTGGCGGTGGCGACGACGGCAGTGGTGGTGGCGGTGACGACGGCAGTGGTGGTGGTGGCGACGACGGCAGTGGTGGTGGTGGCGACGACGGCAGTGGTGGTGGCGGTGACGACG
>WQUA01000041.1 GCA_009786025.1 Pseudomonadota bacterium
CAATCGTGAGAAAAATCCGCAACCTCTTGCAGCAATAACTTATTGGGAATCCTCGCTTCATCCAGCTCGATCATCATCTGCCGGATGTCGGGATTGCACGGGATCGCGGCAGTCGCCGCCGCTGTGATTCCCTTGCTGAGAGAGTGTATCAATGCCCACCAGACGGGAATCTGGGCGGTCTGCCCGCCTATGCTGGACTCGAAGCCTTTGCCGCCCCATTTACCGTTCGCTATAAAATTCCAGAGTGCGTACCGAAACTCGCAAGCTTCTAAATCTATCAACTGGGCGCGGATGCCAACGTCAGCACAAAACGCTTCCAGATTGGCGGTGGTGGTGGATTTTCCGACGCCGCCTTTGGTACTCATTGCGGGTACAGCGATTATAGTGCCTCCGTTCCAAAAAATTTATTTTGGTGGCAGGCTTTGGCTTCTGCTCTTCCCTTTTACTGCCCGCTTGCCCGCTGCTACCCCTAACCCTCTGTTCCCGCTATAATCTCCCCTTCGCGGAGAGATGGCCGAGCGGTTGAAGGTACCTGACTCGAAATCAGGCGTAGGTGTAAGCCTACCGTGGGTTCGAATCCCACTCTCTCCGCCAAGACACTGTCCAAAGCCGTCCAGCAACATCCACTGGACGGCTTTTTTCATAGGTAAAACCGTAACTTACCGTCCAGCGGTGTCCAAAGTCATCCATTGGCAGCCAGAAAAATTGGGGGTAACTTTGGGGGTGACTTTTTTGGTTTACGGGAGTTACCCCCAAATGCCTCTTACAGACACGGTCATTCGCAATGCGAAGCCAAAGAATAAGCCTTACAAAATGGCGGATGCTGGGGCTTGCTTGTTTTGCTTCAATCTGTTAGGCGAGCGCGTTCAACCGGGGTTTTTAGGGTAATCGCTCATTTGACCTCTCGCCAACGCTGAAGCAACGGATAATACAAAACCAGTTTCAACGGCCTTTCATCAAAATATTTCATCAGCGCCGCATAGCTTTCCATCTGTAGTCGATACTTTTCGACTTCTGCATCAAGCCAGGCCTCGATATCCGCTGCGTCGGTTTCCGCTGTCTTGTAATCGACGATCCAGCGGGCGCCGTTGTCGATGAACGTCCGATCCAGCCGCGCATGGCGGTTCTCCGCATGGGAGGATTCCGACGGCGCCGAGAGCGCCCATTCGTTGCGCGCTTCTTCCCGCGTCGGGTCGAGCAACCATTGCGCGAACGGGTCATTGCGCACCGCGTTCAGTGTTGCGATCACGCGTTTACTGGCGTGATCTTGTTGCGCCATTGGCACGCCGAGTTCCGCCAAGCCATAAGCGATGGTTTTGCGCTGCGTTTCCAGAAATGTCGGCGTCCAGTCTTGCAACTGCTGGCCATCGGGAACGCCGACCCGCGATAACCAATCATGCACTATGGTTCCGACGTGCCGCGCGGCAACATTCGCCTCATTGAACGATAGCGGTATTGCGTGCGCGCGTGGTCTCTCTGTTGCGATCAACGCATTGCTGCGCTCGAAGCAGTCCTCCGGCAACCGCCGTAATGGCAGGCCGGATTCGACCTCAGCGGGTGGAGTTGTTAATAATGTTGTCGCTTCCATTGCGGGCGGCGCAATCATTCCTTTTGCGCACAACGTATCCCACCACAGCGCCATCGCGGATCCTTCTCCAAGCGCGACCCATTGCGGCAAATGGTTGTCGTCGTTCGCTGTTTTTTTATCTTCCTTTACTTTCGCGACAGTCGTTAAAACCAGTTGCTGCTCGGCGCGCGTGATGCCGACGTACAGCAAGCGCGCCAATTCATGACGCGCCTCTTCTTCCTCGAGAAGCTTCAAATAGCCATCCAGGTCGGAAGAAACCGCTGTTTCTTTCTCTGTTTTTACGTACGCTTTTTGCTGACGCGCCGCCAGTAACAAACCTTGCGGTCGCTGTCGCCAACGCAGCAAAGGCATTTCCGACCGCCCTGTTCCCCGCCCCAATCCCGGCATGATGACCGTATCGAATTGCAAACCCTTGGCCTGATGCAAGGTCATCACTTTGACGCGAGCGCCTGATTCTTCTGCGTCGATCACCTCTTCCGGCAAAAATGCTTCTTCAAGACGGCGCTTGAACAGCGGCCAATCGGATATCCCGCCCGCGATTTCTTCGGCGTCGAGGCATTCAAAGAAACGCGTCGCCGCCAGCACATCGGCACGCTCGTCCAGACAAGAAGGTCCTTGCAGCGCCAGCCAACAACGATAAACCCGTTGCGCCAATCGGTCGTGACACGCTTCGTACGCTGCGCGCCAG
This sequence comes from Pseudomonadota bacterium, assembly GCA_009786025.1. Classification (GTDB taxonomy): domain Bacteria; phylum Pseudomonadota; class Gammaproteobacteria; order Burkholderiales; family Casimicrobiaceae; genus UBA931. Next base: position 2,277 of record WQUA01000041.1, read on the forward strand.
CATTGCAATACTCGCGCCAAGCGGCGGTGTCCGTCTTCGCTTAAGCCGTCAACGCGCTCCGGCAATGTTGTCAGTAATTCACTCCAGCGGCGCAATGCCCCCTTTTCAAAGGGGGCGCCCATCAAAAGCGGGCGGGGGGTTGCTTCCCTTTGCGGGAGAGAAGAAGGAGCCGAAACCCCATCCCCGCCCCTGCCATCCCTCTGGAGGAAAGGGCTTTTTTCTCTTGCTCGCGCCAATGCTGTCAAATCAGACAAGGCCAATCCACACCAGGGCGCTCGTAACACCGACAGCCACGCCAGCTCATCGTCGGGTTGCACAATTATATGCGTCAACATCAGCAAATCGGTAACTGCTTGCCGCTCGTTGAGGCGATCGAGGCGCACCGCTGTGAATGCAATGCCTCTCGCGCGCAACGCGGGGAGTATGGCGTTCAAGTGTGTTCGCGCCCGTACCAGAATCGCCACATCGCGCGCGCCTCGCTTCAGCGCTGTCGCCGTCTGCTGCGCCACGTAGGCGCCTTCTTCGGCAGCATCGGTCAATACGCGCACTGTCACTTCATCTTCTGTTGCCGCATGGGTCGGCGCTGATGCTTTGAACGTCACCGCGCCGCGCCAGGCGTCCTGATCGGGCGCAAACACTTCCGGAAAAACGACATTTGCCCATTCGATTAACCGCGCTTGCGAACGGAAGTTACGCGTCAGCGTCAATAGCGTCACCGGAACATCGTTGATGCGTTGTGTTGCCTGTGCTTCGAGAAACAGTCCGACTTCCGCTTGCCGGAAACGGTAGATCGACTGCATCGGATCGCCGACCGCAAACAACGTTCGCCCGTCGCCGGGCTGCCAGCCTGCCGTCAGCTTTCGGAGCAGTGTTGTCTGCGTCCGCGACGTGTCCTGAAATTCGTCGATCAAAAGATGCTCGATCCGCATGTCGAGTGTCAGCAGCAAATCGCTTGGCGCTTCTTCCTCACCCAGCGCTTCGATTGCCGCTAACTGCGCCTCGGTGAAATCAATCACGCCGTCGCGGGCGCAGGCCAGTTGAAAATGCGCCAGCAAACGCGGCAACAAATACAGTAATGCGTCGATGAACCGCCACTCGTCGCTGTGATACTGCCCGGACGGTAAAACGTGTACACGCGCCAACGCAGCGCTGCCACTGCTTTGCGCCTCCAGAAGCGCCGCAATTTCTTTTTTCAGCGCCGCATTACCGCCTTTCTTCTGGCTCGGGAAACCCTCACTTTCCCTGAAACTCTTTCGCCAAGCTCTTTTTTTCCAACGCTCATCTTTCGTCAACAACCAATCGGCCAGTCGCCGCCAGTCGGCCAGCGCCGCTGGTTCGGACGAAGGCCAGAGTTCTTCACGTTCCGCACACGCCGTCAGCGTCTGCGCCATCGCCGCATCGGCGGCATCGAGATGCTCTGCCGCATAACGCATCGCGCTACGCAAAGTTTCACGTTCTGTCGCTGACCACATCCGTTGCAGTGCGCTGCGAATTTGCGTCAATTCGTTTTCGACCTCGAGCAGTAAAACTTTTTGCAACATCGCCCGTTGGTCCTGTTGCAACACACTGCCGAGCAACGGTAGCCACTGTTCGCGTTTCATCAACAACGCGCTCATCGTTTCTACCAGCCGGTTGCCGTCGTTGCCCAATGTTTTGAGCACTTCGCACCAATGCTGCTGCGCGCTGTCATCGGCATCTCGTAGCGCTTCGCGTACGGTAGCTTCATAGATTGGCTTGATGAACCCTTCTTCTTCAAGCGACGGCATCGCGCCCCAGCGGCTGGTCAACGGTGTTTGCCGTAACAGTTGCGCACAAAACGCATCTATCGTCATCATTCGCAAACGTGACGGCTGCTCAACCAAACGCCATTGTTGTCTGGCGTCCTGCGCCAGCACCGCCAGCGCAAGGTCGCGGGTTTGCTGTGCATGAGGCGATGCCGGCGGCTCGTCGGCGCGGGCGGCGCGTAGCGCGGTGACGATGCGTTCGCGCATTTCCGCCGCTGCCTTGCGTGTGAAAGTCATTGCCAGAATACGTTCGGGGCGATCGACTTGCGCCAGCAACGCCAACATGCGCTGAATCAAAAGCTCAGTCTTGCCGGAACCGGCAGGCGCTTGCACGAGAAACGACTGCGCGACATCGAGCGCCTGCGCGCGTGCGCGTCGATCTTCTTCGATAAGATTTTGATAGGCGGCGTCACTCATAACTTTCCTCCGCCTGATCCTCTTCGTCACCGTTTGTTGAGGCGCCGATTCGGCACAGCGGTTTCAATTCGCATCTTTCACATACGGTCTTGCGGCGCGGCGATACCCGCGCATCACCTGCCAGAAACGCCTGCGTCAACGCCGTAAAAATCTCCCGCCAACGCTGCTGCGCTGCTTCCGTGGTTTCGAAGCCGAAATGCGCTACGGTTTTTAGCTCCGACCACAGCGCGGCGTTATCGGTCATCCCGCATGCTTTGGCGCCGTCTTCGCGCAGGTACGCGTACGCCAACGTTTTCACCGGCACGACAGTTCCCGATAGTGTCTGCCATGCCAGCGCGTAAACACCGAGTTGCACTGGCGATGGCCGCGCGTCGAACCAGTCTTTCGTTGATTCCGCTCGCCCTGTCTTGTAGTCGATCAGGGCGACGCCGCCTTCCTCCAGCGCGTCAATGCGATCTGCTCGCAGCGTGTAAGTCATTCCCGCCAATTCGAGCGTCAACGCCTTTTCTGTATGCGCCACTCGAAACGGCGCTCTCGCTCGCTCGATGTCGCACCACATCCGCAATAATGCTGCGACGTAATCTCTTTCCATCGTGACCATTGCTGGCGGCAGATTCCGCCAGCGTTCCGGCGCAATCGCTTTCCCCTCTGCGAGGGCATCGTGATATGCTGCGTCAATCTGTTGATCGAGTGCAGCCACATCAAGCGCTAATAGCGCCGCTTGCGTCTCAAGGCGTTGCCACAGTTTTTGCAATACTGCATGCACCAGACGGCCGCGCTCTATCGACGACAACCCATCGTTGGCTTCCGGCCAGGCTGAAACGTGCAAGCGTGCGTTGACGAAAGCCTTGAACGGGCAATCGCTTTGCTGCGTCAACACGCTGCTGCCGTGACGAATTGCCTCAACGATGCGGCCTTCCTGATCGCGCGCGACCGGCAGCGCTTTGCTGTCGTCGAATGTTTCTGGTTTCGCCTCCGGTATCAGCATCATTCTGCTTGGCAACGTTTCCACTGGCATTTCGTACAACGGCCATGTTGTCAACAGCGGCGAAGCCGTCGTCGGCTGCCCATCGCGTTCCGCCGGATAACTTAACACAACTCTCGACGCCATTCGCCGCCACTGCGCTTGTATCCGGTTAGCGTAAGCCAGCGTTTGTTCGACTTCGGTATGCGGCATTCGTTGCGCGCGTTGCCAGGTCAGCGGTAACAACGGTTGCGGTGTGACGGGCGGAGGCCAGGAATCGCTGTCGAGCCCCGTCACCCACAGCGCGTCGAACGGCAATCCCGCCGCTTCCAGTGTGCCCAAGATTTGGATTGGCGCGTCGTTGCTTTCAGGCTGAAACAAAGTTTCCGCCGCCCATTGTCGTAAGGTTTGCGCCAGCGCTGGGCGCTTCATTCGCGGCGCTACGGCTTCTATTGTCGGCAATGCTTCGAGGCAATGCAGCCACGCTTTACGCACTTGATAATCGACACTGTCCAACGTTTGCGAGCCGGGCCAGCCCAACGCCTGCCACCAGGTCAACACATGGAGTGGCCAGGCGCCGGTTACCGCTTGCGCGGGCAGCGCTTCCGCTCCACTGCCCACCTCATGCCAGCGGGCGAACAGCGCAGGGTCGGTCAATCGCAACGCTTCCAACAGATCGCGCCAGGACACTTCATGCTGACCACGCTCGATCCATTGTCGCGCTGCCGCTGCGCGCTTCACCCGACGCCGCGCATCGCCCGGCAGATACGCTGATTGCAGCAATGCCGCAGCCCGTTCCGCCGGTAATGGCTGATCGAGCAAGGTCAACACATCCAGAGCCGTCGCTACCAACGCCTTTTGCGCCAGCGGTTCGCCCAACGAAATATTGCACAGCGCTGGTTCGGGCAATAAATCCTCTACTTGCCAGCGTACAGCGCGCTCCTGCAAGGCCAGTGACGGAATCACGATGGCCGCCTGCCGATCGTTTGCCGCATTGTCACTTGGACGAGGCGCCTGTTGCCAAGCCCAACTCAAAGCATCGCTTAGCTCCGTGGCGGCATTGCGAGCGCGGTATTGAAAGGTTTTTCCCATGATTTCATCGAGTGAAGGGGCTTCGACGATCTCGAATCCCGCCGCGCGCAACGCCCCGATCAGCCGCAATGCCTGTGGCGTGTGATCATTGAACCCTGTCATCGTCCATGCCCGGATTGTTCCTCGTAACCGGTAAGCGTGACGCGCGATGAAATCGGGCATCAGTGCCTCGTCGATGAAGCCGCTATCATTGAGTCGCTCATGATAACGCGCCGCCCAGCGCGCAAAGCGCGCCGAGTCGTGCGTGATCCCGCTGCCTTCGCGCCGCCATTGCCGCCAGGGCGCCTCATCCGTTGCCGCGCGCCAGAGATGCAGCAACCGCCAGGTTTCCTGCGCCAGCGTCGTCGCGCCGGCGGTTGCGTACAACGCCGGCGCGTCCTGTTCGACGATTTCCGACCATAAAAACCGGCAAGCTCGCGCATTCAGATATCGCGGCAACGGCAATATTGTCGATAACTGCCGCCACAGCCGTTCGACAAAAGCTGCGTACGGCAACACTTGCGCTGTCGGCCAGGCCGACAAGCCGACAGCCCGCTGTGCGGCGTCGTGCGTCCGCACCAGCGTTCGTGCCATCCGGTTGTTCGGCGTCACCAGCAGGTGGCCAGCCGCCAGCGCTTGCCGCAATTCCTTGGAAAGGCGGGGGGTCATATCAAGATACAAAAAATGTTCCATGTAACGGTAGCGATAAAGTGCATACCGCGCTCCAACGTGGTATTGTTTCACATCTGCGAGGCGGCGCCACCGCTGCCCGCTTTTTTCTTTCTCTCTTTTGACCAAATATGGCTTCGACGACACTCCGACGCAAATCCGCGAAAGCTGCGAAGCGCGGCGAAAAAACTTCCCCCCTTTACCGAGTCAAGACTTCTCGCATCCACGGACGCGGTGTATTTGCCGCCCGCGACATCCCAAAGGGCGCTTCGATCATCGAGTACAAAGGCGGCCGGATGACCTGGGACGAGGCGCTTGAATTACCGCCCAGCGACCCCGACAACCCGACCCATACCTTTTTCTTCGAGCTTTCCGACGGTAAAGTTATCGACGGTGGCAGTGGCGGCAATGCGGCGCGTTGGATCAACCACTCTTGCGATCCCAACTGCGAATCCTATGAAGACGAAAATGACCGCGTATGGATTCAGGCGATCCGCGATATCGCGAAAGACGAAGAACTTTCTTACGACTACAAACTTTCGGTTGACGGCAAGCTCAAGAAAAAAGAGCTGAAAGACTACGCCTGCCATTGCGGCAGTGAAAAATGCCGGGGCTATCTGATCAAACTCAAGAAGAAAAAAAAGGATAAAAAAGACGATAAAAAGTCAAAGAAGAAAGACAAGAAGAAAAAGGACAAGAAAAAGAATTGAACCTGTAGCAGGGCGTAAGTCGCGGTTCGCCGCGCTTGCCAGCGGCCTACGGCTTCACGCAGGATGACGGTTTTTTCTTTGTGCTTTTACGGTAGATGTTTTGGATTGCTTCGCTGCGCTCACAATGAAATATTTCCGGTTTCTGTTCTCTGTCCTCTGATCTCTGATTCCTGTTATCTGCTACGTCGCATCATCAAGAAATTTCCGATGAGAGCCAGTGCGGCGCCGATGGCGGCGATCACGGTCCACTGGTAGCCTTCAAACAACGTCGAGAGCAATAAAGCCACGACGGGCGTGACCACGTTGGTATAGGAAGCGAGGCCAGCGCCTTCACGTTTGAGCAGCGTCAAATAGCACAAAAACGCCGCGATCGTTCCGAATACCGACAGATAAAGCAGCGAAGCAATATACATCGGCCGCGTATCGAACGTCCATTCGATACCCATCACCAGACCGATCAGCGCCGACAGCGCCGTCCCGTACGCCATTCCCCACGCTGCTCCCGACCACACCGGCACTTGCGCGCGCTGGTTATTGTAAATGGCCACCATGTTGCCGCCGCTCGCGAACAGAGTGCCAAGCGCACCGAAAATGATGCCCTTGAGCACTTCCGGATGGTTATTCAACATTCCGAACTCAGGAAAAAACATCAGCGTGACGCCGCCGATGCCCAGTACGGCGGCGAATACCGTGCGCGTGGTCAAAGACACGTTGAACAATACGCGGGCGCCGAAAACATTCAAGACCGCCAACAGTGAGAAAATGATCGCCACCAGCCCCGACGAGATGTATTGTTCCGCGACGTAAATGCTCAAATAGTTGAGACTGAACAAGCACGCGCCTTGGCCGGCGATGCCGATATGCGCTCGCCAGGGAAAGCGCAACGGCAGGCCGCGTTGTCGGCACCACGCCAACAGAATCACGGTCGCAATCGCAAAGCGGTACGTTACTGACGCTATCGGCGAAACGACGCCCAGTTGTCCCGTGATCGCCAGCCAGGTTGAGCCCCAGATCAGCGCGACCGCGATGAAGAGAATGGGCGAGCTCATGCGGTTATCGGCTTATTTTTTGGGAGCGCACAGTGCGTAACCGTCCTGCCAGCCGACCCGGTAATCCGCATCGCGCGTAAATCGCGATACATCTTTGCGCGTTGTGCCCTGAGCGCTGTTGCAGCCATCGTCATAACCCTGCCGATACGGCAACGGGAAACCGGAAAGGTTGTATTTCGGGCGCGGCGGCTCGACGGCAGGCGGCGTTGGCGCCGGCGCGCCGATGAAAACGTCGCTGCCCGATGGCGGCGGCGTTGTCGTTGACGTTTTCGCGGATTCCGTCGTCACGCATCCCGCAACCGCTGTTAAAATAACGAAACTGAAGAAGAGTTGTTTCATGGTCGCCTGACCTGTTGATTGTTTCATGAGCTACGTCACTGTTTGCCGATGTTTTGCCACGTGTCCTTGTATCGTTGTTTAGTCAATCCTCCGGCTGTGAGACTTGAGAAGCGCGGGCGCCCAGGATTGCCAGATTTTAACACCCGCCGCCGAAAGATTTCGTTGTGACTGTCGTATCCCCTTGTTTCGTCCATTTGCGTTGCCACAGCGAATTTTCCATCGTTGACGGCATTCTGCGCATCGACGAAGCTGTTGCCGCCGCCGGAGCCGACGCTATGCCGGCGCTGGCGCTGACCGATCTCAACAACCTTTTTGCCCTGATTAAATTTTACAAAGCCGCGCGCAAAGCCGGCATCAAACCGATCGTCGGCGCCGACATCGGCCTCGTCCAGAAAAAACCGCGTGCCGCACCGCAACGGATACTGTTGTTGGTGCAGTCGCGTATCGGCTATCTGAATTTGTGTACGTTGTTGACGCGCGCTTATCAGACGCAGGAGGCGCACCATGGAAAAGTCGGTATTGCGCCGGAGTGGCTGCGCGAACATCACGAAGGTCTGCTGCTGATCACCGGCGCTCGCGGCAGCGAGGTCGGCGAGGCCTTGTTGCAGGGCGACACGGCAGCCGCCGAAACCGCGGCGCGCGCCTGGGCGCGGTATTTTCCTGACCGCTTCTACCTCGAAGTGCAACGCGCCGGTCATGCCGACGACGATCTGCTGGTGGCTGCCTGCGCCGATCTGGCGCGCCGCCTTGACTTGCCGCTCGTTGCTACGCATCCGGTGCAATTCAAAAGTCGCGATGATTTTCGCGCACACGATGCGCGCGTCTGTATTTCCGAGGGCTATACGTTGTCGGATACCCGCCGCCCGCAGCGTTTTACACCGGAACAGTATTTCACGACGCAGACTGAAATGGCGGAAAAATTCGCCGATCTGCCGGAAGCGCTCGTCAATACAGTTGAAATCGCACAGCGATGCAACCTGACGATTCCGCTTGGCAAGCCGCACCTTCCGGTCTTCCCGACGCCTGATGGCGTGAGCGTTGAGGTGTTTCTGAAAAAACAGGCAACGGCAGGGCTGGAACGCCGCTTGCACGAACTGTTTCCGGATGAAACACAGCGCGAAACAAGGCGCGCCGAGTATCAGGCGCGCCTCGATTTTGAAATCAATACCATCGTACAGATGGGTTTTCCCGGCTATTTTCTGATCGTCGCCGACTTCATTAACTGGGCTAAAGCCAACGATGTACCGGTTGGCCCTGGTCGGGGCTCAGGCGCCGGTTCGCTGGTAGCTTACAGCCTTGGCATTACCGATCTCGATCCGTTGCGTTATGCCCTGCTGTTCGAGCGCTTTCTCAATCCGGAGCGGGTGTCGATGCCCGACTTCGACATCGACTTTTGTCAGGACAAGCGTGAGCGCGTCATCGACTATGTGCGTCACAAATACGGCAGCGACAGCGTCTCGCAAATTGCCACCTTCGGTACGATGGCCGCTAAAGCCGTCGTGCGCGACGTTGGTCGCGTGCTTGATCTGCCGTACTCGTTTTGCGACAGCATCTCCAAACTGATTCCTTTCACCCCTGGCAATAAAATCACGTTGGCCGAGGCGCGGGAAGCCGAACCGCTGCTCGCCGAACGGGAGAAGAACGAAGAAGAAGTACGCGAGCTTCTGGCGCTTGCCGAACCGCTCGAAGGGTTGACGCGTAACGTCGGGATGCACGCTGGCGGCGTGCTGATCGCACCGGGCAAACTTACCGACTTTTGCCCGCTGTACCTGCAACCTGGCTCTGATGCCACGGTTTCGCAATTCGATAAAGACGACGTTGAAGCGGCGGGGTTGGTGAAGTTTGATTTTCTCGGGCTGGCGACGCTGACTGTGCTCGACTGGACACTGAAATTCGTCAGGAAACTCGACCCGGTGTCCGGCATCACGCTTAAAGACTTGCCGCTTGACGACAAAGCTACCTATGATGTTTTCCGCGAGGGGAACACCACTGCGGTTTTCCAGTTTGAATCGCGCGGAATGCGCGAATTGCTGGTGCGCGCGCGCCCTGACCAGTTTGAAGACATCATCGCACTGGTTGCGCTATACCGCCCCGGGCCGATGGAGTTGATCCCCGAATATATCGAGCGCAAGCACGGCGCTCGCGTCGATTATCTCGATGATCGCTTGAAAACCATTCTCGGCCCGACCTATGGCATCATGGTTTATCAGGAACAGGTGATGCAGATCGCGCAGATGATCGGCGGCTATTCGCTGGGTGGCGCCGATTTATTGCGCCGTGCAATGGGTAAGAAAAACGTCGAGGAGATGGCCAAGCAGCGCGACACCTTTGTCAGCGGCGCCGAGGCCAACGGAACGCCGCAGAGAAAAGCCCATCAGTTGTTTGACTTGATGGAGAAGTTTGCCGGTTATGGCTTCAACAAATCGCACGCTGCTGCTTATGCGCTGGTCGCCTATCAAACCGCGTACTTCAAAGCCCATCATGTTGCTGCGTTCATGGCCGCCAACTTATCGCTCGTGATGCACGATACCGACAAGGTACGGTTGTTTTACGACGATGCGCTCGTGCAAGAGTTGATCATTCTGCCTCCTGACATCAATGCCTCGACTTGGCGATTCGAACCGGTGGATACGCGGACGCTGCGTTACGGCTTGGGAGCGCTCAAGGGCGCCGGCGAGCACGCGATTGAAAGCGTCGTCGCCGAACGCAATGCCGGCGGTGCTTTTACCGATCTCTTCGATTTTTGCAAACGTGTTGATCGTCGCCAGGTCAACCGTCGTGTGATCGAAGCGTTGATACGCGGTGGCGCATTCGATTTGCTCAACGACAACCGCGCGGCGCTACTCGCTTCGGTGCCGATTGCGATGGACGCCGCCGAACAAGCAAGCGCGCATGCTGCACAAACAGCGTTGTTTTCAGAGGAAGCATTGCCGTATCACCACGCACTTGCCGAGGTGCTGCCCTGGCCGGAAGCCGAGCGGCTGGCGCAGGAAAAAAGCGTGCTCGGGTTTTATCTGTCGGGGCATCCGTTTCATCAATATAAAGAAGAGCTGTCAACGCTCGTTACCGCACCGCTCGATCGTCTTAAACCGCAGCAGGAACGCGCCCTGATTGCCGGTATCGTCACCGCGATACGTATTCAATCGAGTAAGCGCGGCAAAATGGCTTTCGTCACGCTCGACGATAGCGTCGGCGGTGTTGAAATCGTTATCTACAACGAAACCTTTGATGCCGCCCGCGCGCTGTTGCAGGAAGATCGGTTGATCATCGCCGAGGCGCGCATCACCAGCCGCCACCAGGAGCGTGATGGCGAAGACGCACAAAGCAATCTGCGCATTCTCGCTGACACGCTTTACGATCTCGACACCCTTCGCCGCGCTCGCGCCAAAACGCTGCGAATCTCATGCAACGCCGGCACCAGCGCCCAAACGCTGCTCGAAATCCTTCGCCCGTTCTCGGGGAAAAACGGTGCTGGCGTGCCGGTTGTGATCGATTACACCAATGCGCAGGCGCGAGGCGTTGTCACATTACCCGGCCTCTGGCGCATCGCGCCGGAAGAAGCGTTGATTCAACACCTCTATACCTTGCCTGGCGTTGCTGCTGTCCGTTTCGTTTACTGAACCAATGAGCTGCATGAAACGCAAGGGTCAGATGTCAGAAATCAGGTATCAGGTATCAGAATCCATCAAAACCGCCTCACGCGGAGGCGCGAAGCCGCGAAGAAAAACTCGTCATTCTGCGCGAAGCGAAGCGGAGTCGCAGAATCCACATAACTTACATAACCCCATCCCAACTCCAACCCTCCTCTTGAAGGAGAGGGAGCTTCGCGCCTTCGCGTGAGATGATGTTTTTCTGATGCCCGATTCTTGACCTCTGACGCCTGATCTTTCATGCCTTTTCTCAACGCCCGCGATCGCTACCTGAAGTTTTTGCAAGAGCCGGATGTCCGCGCGATTCTGGTTACTTCACTGATCACGCGGATGCCGGTCGGCATGTCGTCGCTGGCTTTTCTGATGTACTTGAGCGATGTCACCGGCTCGTTGGCGATTGCCGGCGCTCATGTCGGCATTTACTTGGTAGCGATGTCCATCGCTGCGCCGGTCATAGGGCGGCTGGTCGATCGCTTCGGCGCGCGACGCTTGCTTTGGGTTACCGGCGTCGTCTATCCGCTGGCGCTGTGGCTGCTGTTTCTTCCTGTTGTAATGCCTTTAGTGGCTCCTTCGGCGGCCCCCTTGCCGACTGTGTTCATCACCGTCTGCATGGCGGTGGCCGGCGCTTTTTGCCCACCGCTGATCGTGTTGACGCGCGCCGTCTGGCGCTATCGTTTTGAATCGCCCGAATTGCGACAAACCGCTTTTTCGTTTGATACGGTATTGACCGAGCTCAACTTCATTCTTGGGCCGATGCTGATCGCTTTTGCGCTGGCCATTGCTTCGCCGGTCTGGGCGTTTCTCCTTCTGGTCATCTTCGCCACGTTGGCCGTGCCGCTTTTTCTGCGCTCGCCCGCCGTTCGCTACATCAAATACGACCGCACTATCGAACGGCATTGGCTGGGGCCGTTGACCGAACCACGTCTGTTGCTGGTGTTCGTGATTACCTTCACCACCGCGATGACGCTCGGCACGCTTGAACTCGGCTACCCCGCGTTTGCCACGCGCTATGGCGAGCCTTTCTGGGGCGGCATCCTGATCGCTTTCTCATCCATTGGCAGCGCCACCGGCGGTCTGATTTACGGCGGCATCCGTTTCAAGTCAAGCGTCGAACAACACACGCCCTGGATATTCGTCGCGCTGTTGCTGTTTACTGCGTTGCACATCGTCACCCGCATCCCTGGCTGGTTTCTACTGCTTGCCACTGTCTCCGGTATGTTGATCGCGCCATCGCTCACTGCGTTGACGTTGCTCACCTCGCGCTACGTGCCGGAACGCTATACCGCCGAAGCCTTTACCTGGTCATCGACCTGTGTCGTCAGCGGTCTCGGCGCTGGAATGGCGATCGGCGGCTCACTTGGTGAATGGTATGGCGTCCCCGCCATTTTCGCGCTGGGCGCTTTGAGCGTTGCCGTTTCGCTGACGCTGGCGTTGTGGTTGAAACAGACGCAAAAGAAAAATGCCTCAGAGGTTGGTCTAACGTAGCGGGAATCAAAGTTTAAGGATTTGATACCTGGTTCTTTTTTGCGCCGGAAGCTTGACACAGCGAAGCAGCATCACCACCATGACCGTTATGAAAAGGGCTGCGCCCCGCCATTTTTGCCAAGCAGCCCACGATAACCTGATGCGACGAAAGTTTTAACCATGATTAACACGAGTCCGATGAAAAACAGGGTGCGCGCCACCTTCCACGTTCTGTTGCGCGCTTTGGCGCGACTTCTCTTTCGCGTGCGGGTTCAGGGAAGCAAGGAAACCCCGGCCATCGGAGTCGGCCATCCACTGCTCATCATTGCCAACCATGAGTCTTTTCTCGACGGTATTTTGCTGGGGCTTTTTCTGCCGATCAAAAATCCGGTGTTTGTCGTGCACACTGAAGTGGTCAAACGTCGATTGTTGCGATTCGGACTTGGGTTGATGGCGGATTATCTCGCGGTCGATCCCGGTAATCCGATGGCGATGAAACAAGTAGTGCGACTGCTCGGCTCTGGAAGACCCGTGGTGATTTTTCCGGAAGGGCGGATCACGCTGACCGGTGCGCTGATGAAGGTTTACGAAGGCCCTGCTTTTGCGGCGACCAAAACCGGCGCGACGCTTCTTCCGGTGCGGCTTGAAGGTTTGTCACGCAGTTATTTTTCGCGGATGGTACGCTGGCCGCGCAAGCTCTTTCCGCGCATCATGTTCATCATGCTGCCGCCGACGAAGTTGCCGATGCCGGAAGCGCCTGACGGCAGAGTGCCCAGCGCCAAAGTGCGTCGTCGCAAATCGGGAGAAGCGTTGCGACGCCTGATGCTGGAAATGGTGCTGGTACAGCCCAGACAACGCACGCTGTATGGCGCGCTGTGCGACGCCATCGAAATTCACGGACGTGGTTGTCGCGTGGTGGAAGACATCAAACAGGTGGAATACACGTACCGCGATCTGCTCAAAATGTCTCTGGCGCTGGGACGGTTGGCGTCGCGCTTGACGCACCCCGGTGAAAAAGTAGGACTGCTGCTGCCCAATATGGCGCCGACGATCGCGTTGTTCATGGGCTTGAGCGCGTTCAGGCGGGTACCGGCGATGCTCAATTACACGGCGGGCGTTGACGGAATACAAGCCGCGTGCACAGTGGCGCAGGTGCGCATATTATTGACTTCGCGCGCTTTTATCGAGCAGGCAAAACTTTCAAACACATTGGCGGTGTTACAGGGGTTGAAACGCATTGTCTATCTCGAAGACTTGCGCAAGCAGATGACTTTCACAGACAAGCTCTGGCTCATTGGCAGAATGCTGTGGCGTCCGCGTAACGTCGAGGCCGGCGCGACGCCCGAAGACACGGCGGCGGTATTATTTACCTCCGGCTCTGAGGGCAAGCCCAAAGGCGTTGTGCTCTCTCACCGCGCCATCCTTGCCAACATCGCGCAAATACGCGCGGTCACCGACTTCACTCGCGACGATCGCGTGTTGAACGTGTTGCCTATTTTCCATTCTTTCGGGTTGACCGCCGGAACGCTGCTGCCGTTGCTTACCGGCGCCCGTTTGTTCCTTTACCCTTCGCCGCTGCATTATCGGGTGATCCCAGAACTCGCTTACGATCGCGGTTTCACCGTGATGTTTGGTACCAGCACCTTCCTCAGCAATTACGCGCGCTTTGCACACCCCTACGATTTTTACCGCCTGCGCTATGTGGTTGCCGGGGCGGAAAAACTTGCTCCTGCCGTACGCGAACAGTGGTTTGAAAAATTCGGCATCCGCATTCTCGAAGGCTACGGCTTGACCGAAACCGCGCCCGTGATTGCTGTGAACACGCCGATGGCGTACCGCAGCGGAACGGTCGGGCAATTCCTGCCCGGGATCGAGCACCATCTGCAACCCGTGCCCGGCATTGAACGCGGCGGCGTTCTGCATATACGTGGTCCCAACCTGATGAGCGGCTATTTGAAAATCGACCGCCCTGGCGAATTGCAAGCGCCGGTATCGGACATCGGCGCGAACTGGTACGAAACTGGCGATATTGTCGAAGTCGATGAAGACGGCTTCGTGCGCATCGTCGGCCGGGTGAAACGATTTGCCAAAATCGCCGGCGAAATGGTGAGTTTGGAAGCGGCGGAAAAACTGGCGCAACAGGCTTCACCCGAAGCGCAGCACGCTGTTATCAGCCAGCCCGATGCGAGCAAAGGTGAAATGTTGATACTGTTTACGACAGATGCTGCGCTTGATCGAACAGCGTTGCAGAAGGTGGCGCAACAAACTGGCGTGCCCGGATTGGCGGTGCCGAAAAAGATTGTGCATATTGCGTCGTTGCCGTTGCTCGGCACAGGAAAAACCGATTACGTGACCTTGAATCGTATGGCAGACGCGGTGGCGGCTTGACAGTGCACAGTGCAATGCGCCATTCTACAAGGAGCGGCGTCGTGGAACCGGTGTTTCGTGTTTTCGGCGGCGTTTGGTACAGGGATTCCATTTCGTTCCATTCTGATTTGCTCTATTTTGACACGGTTTCCGGGAGAAACAGAACGCCATGAAACACCGACGCTTTCTTCTGCTGATCCTTTTTTCTTTTTCTGCAACCGGTTTCGCTGCCGACGTTATTGTTCAGGATCGCAGCGGGTGGCGTTCTGTGAATGCGGAACAGGAGACAGAGATTCGCCAGGGAGTTCTACAGGTACAACCGGATACGGAATTGCTCAATCTGTCCGTTCGAGACGCCGGGGGGCTCGGAGCGATTACCCGACGGAAGTGCGCCGAGGGCGTCATCAACCAGAAATTTATAGAGACCGCCCTTGCCGGTTTTCTGGATGGGACTTCCCATTATGGTTACGCCGTGGAGTCCAGGGAACCTGCCACATTGGGGCCGCTATCAGGATTCCACGTGATTACCAGCGGAAATATGAGCGGAACGCATTTTACGGCGGCGAACTGGCTGCTCTTTGCCAAGCGAGATTTCTACGTTGTGACGGTTTATGATTTTGGTGATCCCCGTGACCTGGCCGCAATGGAAGCCGAATACAGTTCAAGAATTCAGTTTTCTCCCGCTGTCGAACCGCCGCTCAGTGCAAAAGACTCGACAAAAGGGCCTGGGTATGAAGCAGGGTATGTTACCGGGAAATTCATTCTTCCCATTGTTTTGCTGATCGCCAGCGTGGTGTTGACCATTCTGCTCGTTCGTCTGCGATGATCGTAACGGTTTTTCATGAATGCGCTCATGCAGACACCGTACACGATAAAAATTGCAGATTCCGATGATGAATTCGACCAGATTTTTGCGCTCAATTACCATACTTTTGTTGAAGAAATCCCCCAGCATGACGCCAACGCCGCCAAGAAACTCAAAGACAAATTCCACGAAAACAACACGTATATAATAGGTAAAGACGGCGCGACATCGTAGCAGGCGTTAAAGCGCTTGCCAGTCTTTGTTTTTTCCATTATCGTGCTCTTCGCCCGCTGGGGGTCTGTTTGGGCATGGTGCCTGAACAGTGAGAAATACCCTTGGAACCTGATCCGGTTGATACCGGCGTAGGAAAGCGCCATGACTCAAAAGATTTTTACTTCCCGACAAACTCATATTGACGCGGCGACCATTGCTCCGTTGCCCGCGTCGCGCAAAATCTATGTCACTGGCTCGCGCGCCGACATTCGCGTACCGATGCGCGAAATCGCACAGGCCGATACGCCGGCCGCAAACGGAAATGAAAAAAATCCTCCGATTTTTGTTTACGATTGCTCCGGACCTTATACCGATCCGCATGCCAATATCGACATTCGTTCCGGCCTTGCGCCGCTGCGTGCGGCGTGGATTACCGAGCGCGGCGATACCGAGCAACTCATTGCTGCCGATTCCGTTGATGGTCGCCAGCGCTCAGTCGATACCGTGTCTGATACGCCGCATTTCAATGCGCAACATAAGCCGCGCCGCGCCAAAGCGGGCGCGAATGTGACCCAGATGCATTACGCGCGACAAGGCATCATCACGCCGGAAATGGAATTCGTCGCTATCCGTGAAAACGTCAATCGTCGTGCTTACCTTGAATCTCTGAAAGCCTGCGGTCCGAACGGCGCGAAAATGGCCGCGTTCATGGGGCGCCGCCACGCCGGACAGGCGTTTGGCGCCGACATTCCCGACGAGATCACGCCCGAATTCGTGCGCCGTGAAATCGCGCGCGGTCGCGCCATCATTCCTGCCAACATCAACCACCCCGAAGCTGAGCCGATGATCATCGGCCGCCATTTTCTCACCAAGATCAATGCCAACATCGGCAATTCCGCGCTTGGTTCCAGTATCCGGGAGGAAGTCGATAAACTTCTCTGGTCGATTCGTTGGGGCGGCGATACGGTGATGGATTTATCGACCGGGAAACACATTCACGAGACACGCGAATGGATTTTGCGCAACGCCCCCGTGCCCATCGGCACCGTACCGATTTATCAGGCGCTGGAAAAAGTCGGCGGCAAAGCAGAAGAACTCACCTGGGACATTTTCCGCGATACGCTGATCGAACAGGCCGAACAGGGCGTTGATTACTTCACCATTCACGCTGGCGTTTTGCTGCGCTATGTGCCGATGACGGCCAACCGCATGACCGGCATCGTTTCGCGCGGTGGCTCGATCATGGCCAAGTGGTGTCTGGCGCATCATAAAGAAAGTTTTCTCTATACGCATTTTGAAGATATCTGCGAGATCATGAAGCAGTACGATGTCGCCTTTTCGCTCGGCGACGGCTTGCGCCCCGGTTCGGTGTGGGACGCCAACGACGAAGCGCAACTGGCGGAACTGAAAACGCTCGGCGAGTTGACCGATATTGCCTGGAAGCACGATGTGCAAGTGATGATTGAAGGTCCCGGCCATGTGCCGATGCAACTGATTAAAGAAAACGTCGAACTGCAACAGGATTGGTGCAAAGAAGCGCCTTTTTATACACTTGGCCCGTTGGTTACCGATATTGCGCCGGGCTACGATCACATTACCAGCGCCATTGGCGCTGCGCAAATCGGTTGGTACGGCACGGCGATGCTGTGCTACGTTACGCCCAAAGAACATCTCGGTTTGCCCGACAAGGAAGATGTCAAAACCGGAATCATCACCTACAAAATCGCTGCGCACGCTGCTGACCTTGCCAAAGGCCACCCGGCCGCGCAACTGCGCGACAACGCTTTATCCAAAGCGCGTTTCGAGTTTCGTTGGGAAGACCAATTCAATCTCGGCCTCGATCCTGACACTGCGCGCGCCTATCACGACGCGACGCTGCCGCAGGAAGGTGCAAAAGTGGCGCATTTCTGCTCAATGTGCGGCCCGCACTTCTGTTCGATGAAAATCACGCAAGACGTGCGCGACTTCGCGGCATCTCAAGGGATCAAAGAACAGGAAGCGCTAAACAAAGGCATGGAAAGCAAAGCGGCCGAATTTGTGAAAGAAGGTGTGGAGATTTATCGGAAGATGTGAGCTGCTCCTGCGAAGAGGAAAGCAGTGATAAAGGTTGACGAAAGAGGTCGGATTACGCCCATACTTTTTTGCAGCGAGTCTGCTTCGCATGAAATGAAAAAAATTGTGTCACCGGTCGGCGCAACAAGCACAACAGTTGTTTTACCGCTGTTTTTGTTTTGCGAAATCGCGGATAATCATAAGCGCTCGGCCATCCGGCCGTTCACTGAAACTCTAGGGGGAAAATCATGACGATAGAAGGTTTGATTATCTGGTTGGTGATTGGTGCGGTAGCAGGTTGGTTGGCGGGATTGCTGGTGAAGGGCCGCGGCTTTGGTTTGATCGGTAATGTCGTGGTGGGTATTGTCGGCGCGTTTATTGGGGGATTGTTGCTGCCGCATCTGTTCGCTATCAGCGGCATTCTCGGCGCGCTTATTTACGCTGTTATTGGCGCAGTGATTCTGCTGGTTTTAATCAGCCTCATCAAACGTAGTTGAATTCCGATTCAGAGGGGTAGAAGCCGGGTAGAAAGAAGTGAAAACCCGGCTTCAAACGGCATTTGATATTGCCGGAATTATGCTGCGCTTCACTCCTGCTTCAATTGCGGGAACAGCAGCACATCGCGGATCGACGGGCTGTCGGTGAGAAGCATCACGAGACGGTCGATGCCGATGCCTTCTCCCGCTGTCGGCGGCAAGCCGTACTCGAGTGCGCGGATGTAATCGGCGTCGTAATACATCGCTTCTTCGTCGCCGGCGCTGCGAGCGGCGGC
>WQUA01000042.1 GCA_009786025.1 Pseudomonadota bacterium
GGGTGGCTCGGCGAGTCTCGGGATATTGTCGCTGGTCACGGCGTTGGCGGCGGCGACCAGCCCCACGATCTCGCCGCTTTCGCGAATCCCCCAAGCCGCAATCCTGAGAACGAGGTCTTCACCACGGGCGCCTTTTCCGCAAAAAAACCAGCCGGAGCAGGCGCTGAGACTCTGAATTTTCATAAATCCTCCTTGCGGCAAACCGCATCAGCCCTATGTTACGCTGCCTTATGATACGCTGTTGCGACGGCAATGCGAAGAGCCGAAAGCGGCCAATGAAAGAGCGCTATGTTGCTGGTTGCATTATCGCGTTATTGGCGCGATACTGAAAAGGACGTACGTTTCCCCCAATATTTTTGCCAAGCGTTATACCCCCTGTTTTTTCCGCAGTTGTTTTTATTTTAACGAATCGCCATGCGCCTTTCTGTCGCAACTTACAACATTCACAAAGGGGTTTCACATTTGCGCCGCCCGAAAATGTCGGAACTGCGCGATCATTTGCGGGCGCTTGACGCGGATGTTGTTTTTCTGCAGGAAGTGCGCGGCGCGCAGCTGGACGCCTCGAAAAAACCGGCTTCTCCCGGCAACTTACCGCAATATGAATTTCTGGCAGACGCCTATTGGTTTACCGCCTACGGGAAAAACGCCGAGACGCGACATGGGCATCATGGCAACGCGCTGTTGTCGCGTTACCCGATCATTTATCAAGAGAATGAGGACATCTCGGCGCATTGGCTGGAGCAGCGCGGTCTTTTACATTGCGTGCTTAACGCCGGCAGAGTGATGCCGCGCTTGCACTGTCTCAATGTCCATCTCGGCTTGTTTGAGCGCTGGCGGCGGCGGCAATTGTCGGCGATGGTTGCGCGAGTCGAAGCCCTGGTTCCGTCGGGCGAACCCTTGCTGATCGCCGGCGACTTCAACGATTGGCATCATAAAGGCCATCGCTATCTCTGCGAGGCGTTGCGCGCTATCGACGTTTTTACAACGACGCGAGGAAAGCCGGCGCGCACCTTTCCTTCTTTCCTGCCCTTCCTGCCGCTGGATCGCATCTATGTGCGCGGCCTCGATGTTCGCAGTGCCCGCGTCCATTACGCGCAACGGGCGCCGCGGGCTTCGGATCACGCAGCATTGTCGGCCGAACTGGAAGTCGTTCCGCTACGTCCTTCGGCGCACGAATAATGTTACGCACCGTGCTCATGATGCCGACCGCTTCTTTTCAACCATCGCCGAACTGCTGACATGCGAAACTTCATCCCGGGTCATGCAATTCATCTGCTGCGTGGTGGCAACGATTTCTTTCCGGCGCTGATCTGTGCTCTCGATGCTGCGCAGCGAGAAATCTGGCTCGAAACGTATATTTTTGCCGATGATGCCAGCGGTCGCGCTGTTGCCGACGCTTTGATTCGCGCTGTGCGGCGCGGCGTTGATGTGCGTGTGCTGATCGATGGTTGGGGCGCTCGCCTTTATTTGTCCAAGACGCTTGAGCGCGAGTTGACTTCCGTTGGTGTCGATTTATTGTTCTACCGTCCCGAAGTTGAAAATCAGCCGTTTCGCTTTCGCCGTTTGCGCCGGTTACACCGTAAACTCTGCCACATTGACGGCAAGGTGGCATTTATCGGCGGCATCAACATCATCGACGACATGAATACGCCCGGGCATACACCCCCGCGTATTGATTTTGCCGTACGCGTCGAAGGGCCGATCTTGGCAAACATCGTGCGTACGATGCACCGCGTGCGCACGCTGGTCGAATTGTCTCAATTGCAAAACATCACGCTCGAAGAAGATGCGTCCCCCGCTGTTGCCGAAGCGGCCGGCGCCGTACGGGCAAACTTGATTGTTCGCGACAATCTGAATCATCGCCATGCAATCGAACGTGCTTATCGGGTGGCGTTGGGGCGCGCCCGGCAAGAAGCCATCATCGCTTGCGCTTATTTTTTCCCCGGCTGGCGTTTTCAAAAAGCATTGATCGCCGCCGCCCAGCGCGGCGTCAAAGTCACGCTGCTTCTGCAGGAGCGCGTTGAATACAAGCTCATGCATTACGCCGTGCGGACACTTTACGAAAAATTCCTCGATGCCGGCGTCGAAATTCAGGAATACCATCACTCGTTTTTGCACGCTAAAGTTGCGGTGATCGACGGCCAGTTCGCCACGGTCGGCTCGTCGAACATCGACCCTTATTCTTTTTTGATGGCGCGCGAGGCCAATGTGATTATCCACGATCCGGATTTCGCCGGGCAATTGCGTAGCGCGCTGCTTGAATTGATTACCGATGGCGCCAAGCCGGTGCTGGCGGCGCAGTGGCAACAGCGCACGATGATGATGCGGCTGTTGTCGGTGTTGGCGTATGGCACATTCCGGCTCATCATGGCCGTTACCGGCGCCGACCCCGAAAACGGCTGGTTCCCAATGTCGCGCGAAGCGCGCGAAGCGCACGAACAAAAGCCGGAGGAACCGCGCGCCGGCTCGTGATCAATCTTCAGGATTGCCCGTCAACAACCGCTGTTCGGCGAATGATAAATCGTCGGCGCGACCAAGCAGCACTACGGTATCCCCCACTTCAAACCGCCAGTCTCCATCGGGCACCTTGGGCGCCTTGCCGACGCGGCGCACGCGCGCCACTTTGACGAATTCTTCAAGGTCGAGCTCTTCCAGCGTTTTGCCGATCGCTGCTGCGCCGTCCATCAGCACGACGGAGCGCAAACGTGGTTGCAGGTTTTCTTCGGAATCTTCCTGCGCGTCGGAAACACCATGAAAGAATCCCCGCAACAGGTTGTAGCGTTCCTCGCGCACACTCCGAATTCGCGCCAGTACACGCGGCAGCGGCACGCCGAGCGCCAACAGCGAATGCGTCGCCAGCATCAGACTGCCTTCAATGATTTCCGGCACCACTTCAGCGGCGCCCGCTTCAAGCAGGCGATCCAGATTGCTGTCGTCGTAAGTGCGCACGATGACCGGCAACGCTGGCCGCAGTGAATGCGCTGTTTTGATGATCTTGAGCGCCAGCGGCGTATCGGCGAAAGAAAT
Source organism: Pseudomonadota bacterium (assembly GCA_009786025.1). GTDB lineage: Bacteria > Pseudomonadota > Gammaproteobacteria > Burkholderiales > Casimicrobiaceae > UBA931. The sequence goes on from WQUA01000042.1 coordinate 3,028, forward strand.
CACCAATGCCCGCGCCTTGTTCAACCCGGCGGCGACGAGAAGATCGCGGTTGCTGGCGTCGCCGTAGATCACTGCCACGCCCTCTGCCGATTCGCGCACGCGCAAGGCATCGTTGTCGATTGCGACGAAGTTGATTTTTTCCGTCTCCAGCAGGCGCGCCAGATTTTGCCCGCTGCGGCCGTAGCCGCAGATAATCACGTGATCCTGATAAACCATGCTTTGCGCCGCCGCCTGCATGATGCGTGCTGCACTTTCCTGCCAGTCGAAGCGCTCGAACCAGCGAATGAACGGTTCGGCAAAACGAATGATCAGCGGTGCCGTCAACATCGACAGCACAACGGCCATCAGCAGCGTTTGTTTCAGATGCGGCGGCAGGATACTGTAGTCGTTGGCCAACGTCAGCATTACCAACGCCAATTCGCCGGTTTGCGCCAGATAAATACCGATCCGCACATTTGATGACCAAGTGCCGCCGAAAAGCCGCGCCAGACCGACCACGACAATACTCTTGACCGCGAACGGCACCAGCAGAAACAACAACACAACTTCGGCGTTGCGAATCACCAGCTCCGGATTGAGCGCCATGCCCATCGTGACGAAGAACAGGCCGAGCAACAAATCGCGGAACGACATAATGTTGTCTTCGACAATATGGCGATGTTCGGTTTCGGCGATCAACATGCCGGCCATGAAAGCGCCCAGCGCCATCGACAGCCCCGCCATCGAAGACAACATCGCCAGCGCCAGAACGATCAGAAGAACGTTCAGCATGAACAGCTCCGGCGAGTGCTGCCGGGCGATCGCGTTGAGCCAGATGCGCATCGGTTTTTGGCCAAGTTTCAGAATCAACACAAAAGCGACCGCCGCTTTGAGCACTGCCAGCGCCAGCGCCAAGGCCAAGTCCCAGCCGCTTTGACCGAGAGCGGGAATCAGCACCAGAAAACCGATTACCGCCAAATCTTGAAAAAGCAGAATCGCGATGGCGTTGCGACCATATTCAGTGCTGACCTCGTCCCGCTCGATCAGCATCTTGAGCACGATGGCGGTTGAACTCATCGCCAGCATTCCGCCGATAACGATGCCGGCGCCCCACGAGTAGCCCAACCCGACCAATACCGTCATGCCGATGACCGCGCAGGCGCCGACTTGCGCTGCGCCCAGCCCCAGCACCGCGCGTCGCATCGCTTTCAGTTGCGGCAGGCTGAATTCCAGACCGAGGGTGAACATCAAAAAAACGATACCGAACTCTGCCAGATGGCGGGCATCGGCGCTGTCGGCGATCAACGCGAAGCCGTTGGGGCCGAGCGTCACGCCAACCAGCAGATACCCCAAGATTGCCGGCATCTGGATTGCCCGGCAAACGAACACCGCCGCCACCGAAGCAGTCAGCAAAATCAGAACGGCGGCAATGGTCATCGCGCGGACAAACCCGAAAAGTGGGAAAGTATAAATTTAACATGCCGCCGCGTTTTCTGAAAAACTATCGACGGATTACTTACGCTACGCTTTTCGCACTCCCGACAACAACACCCAACCATCGAGTGTCTTCCACGGTGCGATTTCGAACCAGGGCGCGTAGCAGGCGCATAATTCTTCTTGTTGGTCTTCCAGAATGCCGGAAAGGATGAGGCGTCCGCCCGGCTCGGTTCGACCAGCGAGTAATGGCGCCAATGCCCGCAACGGGTTGGCGAGAATGTTGGCGATTACGAGGGAGAAGGTTTGATCAGGCAGTTGATCGGGGGCAACGAAGGCTGCGTCGAGATGGTTGGCGGTGGCGTTTTCGCGGCTGGCGATCAGCGCTTGCGGGTCGATGTCGGTGCCGAACGCCGTGCCGTGCGCGCCGACGCCGAACAACCGCGCCGCCAGCAGCAGGATACCGGAACCACAGCCGTAATCGAGGACGGATGCGCTTGGGGGCAGATGCTCGCCACCTTCAGCGGCATCCCGGCAAACTCCTGCCGTCTTCGCCGGCGCCTCCTTTGAAAAGGGGACAAGACGGGGGCAAGACAGGGAGAGGGGAGAAGCATGCCCCCGTAACCATCTCAGGCAGAGTTGTGTGGTCGGATGCGAGCCGGTGCCGAAAGCAAGACCGGGATCGAGGCGCAGGATGTAGCGCGCGTCAACGGGCGGCGTTGACCAGGTCGGCACAATCCAGAAATCTTCGGTTACGGCGATCGGGCCGAACTGCGCCTGCGTTTCGCGCACCCAGTCACGCTCGGCAACCGGCGCGATTTCGAACAGCGGCAGCGGGAGCAACAAGGATGCGGCGATACGACCTAACGCTATATGAAGCGCGGCGCTTTCTGTTTCGCCCGCAAACAGCGCGTCGATCCGCACGATCGGCCACAGCGAGCCGACCGACGCACCGGGTTCGCCGTATTGCGGGGTTTCCCGGTCGGTGCCGGCGTAGGGGTCGGACAAATCAATCGACAACGCGCCGATGTCGAACAAGGCATCGGACCACGCCTCTGCCTGTTCTGCCGCCGTCTCAAAACGCAGCGCGTGGTAGCTCACAGATGGCTCACTGAGCGCTCATTTCAGTGTTTTTCGCAGCGCCATCCGTTCTTCGAGGTAATGGATCGAGTAGTTGCTGCGAACGAAATTTTCATCGCTCAGCAAGTCCTGATGCAGGTCGAGATTGGTCTTGATGCCACCGACCACTGTTTCGGAAAGCGCGACCCGCATCCGGGCGATGGCCTGTTCGCGCGTGTCGCCATAGGAAATAATTTTGCCGATCATCGAATCGTAATGTGGCGGCACAAAATAGTTATGATAAACGTGCGAATCGACCCGAATGCCAGGCCCGCCCGGCGTGTGGTACGAGGTGATGCGTCCTGGAGACGGCGCGAAAGTTTCCGGATCTTCAGCGTTGATCCGGCATTCGATGGCATGGCCGCGACGAACGATGTCGCGCTGACGCAGCGCCATTTTGTGGCCGGCAGCGATCTTGATCTGTTCCTGCACGATGTCGATGCCGGTAATCATCTCGGTGACCGGATGCTCGACCTGGATGCGCGTATTCATCTCGATGAAGAAGAATTCGCCGTCCTGATAGAGGAACTCGAAGGTGCCGGCGCCGAGGTAGCCGATCCGGCGGCAGGCGTCGGCGCAACGGTCGCCGATTCGGGTCAGCGTACGTGCCGGAATGCCGAAGGCCGGCGCTTCTTCGATGATTTTTTGATGGCGGCGCTGCATCGAGCAGTCGCGATCGGACAGCCAGACGGCGTTTTTGTGCGCGTCAGCGAGTACCTGAATTTCAATGTGGCGCGGGTTGGCCAGGAAACGTTCCATATACACCGTCGGGTTTCCGAACGCGCTTTGCGCTTCGGCGCGCGTCAGCGTGACCGCCGATAACAACGCCGCCTCGGTGTTGACGACGCGCATTCCGCGTCCGCCGCCGCCGCCGGCTGCTTTGATAATGACCGGGTAACCTACCTTGCGAGCGATGTTCAGGATTTCTTTCGGGTCGTCCGGCAACGCGCCTTCCGAGCCCGGCACGCAAGGTACCCCGGCCTTGGTCATCATTGCCTTGGCGTTGACTTTGTCGCCCATCATCCGGATCGTTTCGGCGTTGGGGCCGATGAAAACGAAGCCGGACGATTTCACCTTTTCGGCGAAATCGGCGTTTTCTGAAAGGAAGCCATAACCGGGATGGATCGCCTGCGCGTCGGTGACTTCAGCGGCGGCGATGATCGCCGGGATATTCAGATAACTCAGCGTGGGCGACGCCGGCCCGATGCATACCGATTCATCGGCCAGTCGGACGTACTTGGCGTCGCTGTCGGCTTCCGAGTGTACGACGACGGTTTTAATGCCCATTTCGCGGCAGGCGCGTTGGACCCGCAGCGCGATCTCGCCGCGGTTGGCGATCAGAATTTTGTCAAACAGAGGGAGAGGTTTACGAGCAGCCACGCGAGCAGTCCTTCGCTTGTTGGTGAATACTTGTCTTCGCCGGGATAACGTCTTGCAGCGATGACGCGCAGAGAAGACGCTTTATTCAATCACGAAAAGCGGCTGGCCGAACTCGACCGGGTGCCCGTTTTCAACCAGAATGGCTTTGACCACCCCGGCGCGATCGGCCTCGATTTCGTTCATCAGCTTCATCGCTTCGACGATACACAGCGTGTCGCCTTCCTTGACGGTGCTGCCGACATCAACGAACGGCTTGGCGCCCGGCGCTGACGCGCGGTAAAACGTCCCGACCATCGGGCTGGCGATCGTATGCCCGCTCGGCGCCGGCGGCGCTTCCGGCGCGACGGGCGTTCCGGCAGATGCCGCCGGGGCGGCGGGAATGAGCGGCGGCGCCATCATCATGGTTGGCGCGGCGACCATCGACGCCGTTGCGCGGGTAATGCGCACCCGCTCCTCCCCCTCCTGGATTTCAAGTTCGGCGATGCCGGACGATTCCACCAGTTCGATCAATGTCTTGAGTTTGCGTAAGTCCATGATTAAGACCTTTTTTGTAGATAATCGAGCGCCCACATCACCGCGAACTCGTAACCGCGCGCGCCAAGACCGGCGATGACCCCGACGGCCTGATCGGCCAGCAGGGAACGGTGGCGAAACGGTTCACGAGCATGGATATTGGACAAGTGAACTTCAATAAAAGGCAGCGCTACGCCGGAAAGCGCATCGCGCAGCGCAACACTGCTGTGCGTCAGCCCGCCTGGATTGATCACGATGAAGCCGACGCCTTTTTGCGGCGCCGCGTGAATACAATCAATCAGCGCGCCTTCGTTGTTGCTTTGAAGCGACGAACAGGATGCGCCTGTCGCCTGCGCCAGACAAACCAGGCGTGCATTGATATCCGCAAGCGTATCGTGACCATAAATCTCCGGCTCGCGTGTACCCAGCAAATTCAAATTGGGGCCGTGCAGCACCAGAATGTGCGGAGAGGAAGATGCGGCAGAAGGCTTGGAAGCAGTCATGGTATGAGGCGGATATAAAAAACAATCAGCGTTTTAAACGAAGATCGACGCAGTAAGAGAAAAAGGCGGTAAGGGCTTTATCATCACTCGATCCTCGCGCAATTGCGCGCAAAATATTGCGAGAAAATACAGCTTTGCAAACAGAAAACCGGGTGGCGCGCATTTGCAAAAAGGCTTTCGGCAAAAAGGATTAAGTGGAAGTTTGCCGCAGATCGCTACACGTTGTCCAGCGTTAAATGAAAAAATAGAGGCGTCGATCAAAGCTTGTGAAAAGGCAAAAATGCTTTAGACATTTTGGGGGGAATGCTTGGGCGCCAGGAAAAAAGGGCAGGAATTTTTAGAAAATAACGTAAGTTAGCGGTCACTTTTTGGCCGTAACGCCGCGAAAACCGATGTCGTTTCGGGCAGACAACCGTGCCAAATCCGGAAACTCTCGGCCGCTTGCTCAACCAGCATGCCAAAGCCATCGCTCCAGCGGCGTGCGCCCCATGTTCTTGCCCAGCGCAAAAAAGGCGTCTCCTCGTTGTCAGCGTAGCTCAGGTCATAAAAGAAAGTGTCGGACGCGCACAACCGATCCAGCCAGAGCCAGGGCGTTGGCGCGTTGCCCTTTGCTTCCCCCTCCGCCAGCCCGGGCTCCCTTTTTAAAGGGGGTGTCGGCGAATGGGGAGGGGCCGCCTTAAAGCTGGTGGCATGAATCGCAAGGTCGAATGGCGTCTCTTGATCGGGCGCATCCTCGCTGGCGCGCGCTGTCGGGAAAGGTATCTGAGAAACAGCAGACAGCTTCGCGCCGGGATAAGCGGCAGCGAACCGGCGGACAAGACCCTGCGCCTTGTCCACGCTCCGGTTCCACAATACGATCCGCGCCGGCCGCGCGTCGAGCAGCGGTCCCAGAATTCCGGCGCTTGCTCCGCCTGCACCCAGAATCAGAAGACGCTGCCCAGTCAGCGGTAGCCCAAGTCTGCTGGTCAGATCGCGGACAAGCCCGATTCCGTCGGTATTATCAGCGCGCCAGCCGTCGCCATCAGCCGTCAATGTATTGGCGGCAACTGCCAGACGCGAGCGCTCGCTGACGCTGGAAGCGAGGCGGAAAGCCACTTCCTTGAACGGCGCCGTGACGTTCATACCGGCGCCGCCGGCAGCGAAAAATGCCCGCGCCGCATCAGCAAAACCGGAATCGTCCGCAGTCAGCGGCGCCTCGAGGCGGCGGTAGGTCATCGTGATTCCTACCTGCTCCGCGAAAGCCTGGTGAATTTCAGGCGAACGGGAATGCGCGATGGGGTTTCCGATAACGGCAAAATGCTTCATGTTCGGCAAATAACAGGAGAAAAAGAGTCATTTTACCGCGCGCCGCGCTGCCTCGCTTTCCAGCAAGAGGTCTTTAAAAAACGCTCGTTCTTTCGCAGCGATTGTTCGCTCAATCCCTTGCAGGTTTCAATTCACCGCGCCGCCATTCGCCCAGGCGACGGGTGATGTGGGGCGCGATGCAGTTTCGTTTGATAAAAACCGACGATTGTTGTTGCACACTTTTTGTTTTGCCGACGATCCCGGCTTTGCCATTGATGCGCAGGGAAGAGGCAGGGTTGAATGGATGGTTAGGCATGCCTCGAATCTTGAAGCGAGCGATGCCAACCATCGCGCCGATGACTGCTGCAATGGCGCACAGCAGATGAGAGACACGGTCCCCGCGAAAGCGCAGAAAACACTGAGCGCCCCCTTCAAGAGCTAGCCCCGAAATGATTTTGATCGGGGGGAAGGATGGGATAGGGGTAGGGGTAGGGTTATCAGGGATCAGTGCGCCCGGGTCGTCCTTCGCTTGCCCAAGCTCGCTCCAGCACAGGTTTTGTATGCGGCAAGAACAATATTTCCAGTATGATGTAAGAAAAATGTTGGAATTCGCAGGTTTACCTCAACCTGCCGCGTTGAGAAGTAACGATATTGGAGCGCACGATGATGAATACGAAGGTTGCCGCTGTTGCCGTTTCTCTGGTGTTGGTCTTTTTAGCTTGGTCGCCGTTGCCGGTGGTTGCTCAAAATAGCCCTTCCACGGGTATAAACGAGCAAACACCCGTTGAACAAGTGCGGCGTCTTGCCGAACAAGGCAATGCCGCAGCGCAAAACCGATTGGGCTGGATGTATATAACAGGGCAAGGCATTGCCAAGGACGAAAAACAGGCGTTTATCTGGTTCCAAAAGGCTGCGAACCAAGGCTATGCTCCGGCGGAAAGTAATCTTGGCGCGATGTACGGGCAAGGCCGTGGCGTAGCTAAAGACTATGAACAGGCTCTGAACTGGCTCCGCAAGGCGGCGCAACAAAATGATGTCGAGGCACAATATTTGGCTGGCTATCTGTACGCTACAGGACAAGGCACTGCCAAGGATGAAAAACAAGCCTACCAGTGGTACAGCAAGGCTGCGCAGCAGGGCCATACTAAGGCCCAATATGAACTCGCCAAGATGTACGATTATGGCAGAGGGGTGACTCAAGATAAAGAGCAGGCAGTAGCCTTGTATCGCAAGTCAGCGGATCAGGGCCATTCCGACGCACAAACCAGTCTTGGCGTGATGTATGCTACGGGGCAAGGTGTTGCCAAAAATCAAGAACAGGCCGTATTCTGGTATCGCAAAGCAGCAGAGCAGGGGAATGCCGTTGCACAAAACAATCTCGCTGTAAAGTACAAAGATGGCGCAGGTGTAGTTCAAGACTACATGCAGGCCGTATTCTGGTATCGCAAGGCAGCTGAACAAGGAAATGCTGGTGGACAAACAAATCTTGGCGCGATGTATGACAATGGAACAGGCGTGGCACAAGACAAGGAGCAGGCTGTTTACTGGTATCGCAAGGCGGCTGAGCAAGGTAATTCTGACGGACAAACATTTCTTGGTGCGATGTATGGAAGAGGAGAAGGCGTAACCAAGGACGATGCACAGGCCGTATATTGGTATCGTAAGGCGGCGGAACAGGGAAATGCCGTGGCACAGAGTAATCTTGGCATGATGTACGCCAAAAGCCGTGGTGTGGCACAGGACTACGCGCAGGCCATCTATTGGTTCCGCAAGGCGGCGGAACAGGGCAATGCTGACGCGCAATACAACTTGGGTGTGTTCTACGAAACCGGCACAAGCGTGCCTCAAGATATACAACAAGCTATCCAGTTGTACCAGAAGGCCGCGGCCCAAAATAAAGATCCGGACGCCCAGCAAAAGGCCCGGCAGCGGTTGAGCCAGTTGCAATGAAGCCAAGGGCGGACACGACCACCTCCTTATTTGAGACTGTATATGAAAAATCGAATCATTTTCTGCGCTGCGTTGGCGCTATTTCTGAGTCAGCCAGTGTTGGTCGGGGCTGCCGACGCTCAATTCGCAAACGCCAATGCGACATTCAACGAAACATCCAAGTCGGCACAAGCCGGCAACGCCCAGGCGCAATACAACCTTGCCGTAATGTACAAATATGGAGAAGGGGTAGCCCGGGATGACGCACAGGCCGTATCCTGGTATCGCAAGGCGGCGGAACAGGGCCACGGTATGGCGCAGAACGGTTTGGGCGTGATGTATAAAATGGGATTGGGTGTTGCCAAGGATGAAAAACAGGCCGTATTCTGGTACCGCAAGGCGGCGGATCAGGGAAACGCCATTGCGCAGGCCAATCTTGCGGCGATGTACGATAACGGAGAAGGGGTGGCGCAAGATAAAAAACAGGCCGCGCTCTGGTATCGCAAAGCGGCGGAGCAGGGAGACGACGTTGCGCAGAACAATCTTGGCATGATGTACAAAAACGGGGAAGGCGTAGCCCAGGATGACGCACAAGCCATAACCTGGTTTCGCAAAGCGGCAGAGCAGGGAAACACCTACGCGCAAAATAATCTCCGCGAGATGGAAAAAAATGGGAAAGGTTCAAGCCAAGGCGATAAATCGGCCGCATCCTTGCGAAAAGCGGCAGAACGAGGCGATGCCGATGCGCAAAACCGTCTTGGCGCGATGTACAACAACGGAGAGGGCGTAGCCACTACGCGCAAGCCGTATCTTGGTATCGCGAGGCGGCAGACCAGGGCCTTGCCGAAGCGCAAGTCAATCTTGGCCAAATGTACGCAAGAGGGGAAGGTGTCACCCAGGATAACGCGCAAGCTGTATCCTGGTACCGCAAGGCGGCGGAACAGGGCCTTGCCATAGCGCAAGGGAATCTGGGCGTGATGTACGCCAATGGCAGGGGCGTAGTGCAGGATTACGGGCAGGCCGTGGCTTGGTACCGCAAGGCTGTGGCGCAAAACGATCTCCAAGCGCTATGCGCCTTGGCCGAGCACTACGAGAGAGGCTTGGGCGTGCCTCAAGACAAGCAACAGGCCATCCAGTTGTACCAGAGAGCCATTGCCCAAACATCAGGAACGGATGCTCAGCAACTGATTCAGCAGCGGTTGAACCAGTTACAATGAGTCGAAAGGCAAGTGCGCGGCGAATCGCCCATGCGCTACGGCTTGCACGAAAGGTCAGGAAAGCGTAACGAGAGCAACTCAAACAAATGAGCGCGCTCGATGAAAAGTTCCATCAGCGACCTGAAGAAAGCGGTGCAGTTAGATCAAATGGTGCAGCAAGCCGCAAAACCGCTGCCCTCCCAAAGTGCGCACTGTCTTGAATACAACGAGGTCCCGGCCAAAGCCAGCCATAAAGAAGTGATCGTCAAAAACAAATCCAAAGCTCATGAGTCGTACAAGCGCACCAAGGACATGTGCGAGAACTCCGAGAAAACGCAGGAGGGGCTTGTTCGTACCTATCAGTAGGTCGATAAAAATGGCCGGCCAACGCCTGACATTGACCCGCGCAATAATGCTGTAGGGCGGAGCGGACGCAGCGAACGCCGACCTCATTTCTCATTGTCGATGATCGTTGGGGTTCACCGACGGCATACCGATCGCCGCGCGCCTTCTCCTGCTCGTGGGGGAAGGCGGATGGGGGCAATACCTCTCACGCGTCTGCGAAAGAGGAGCAAGGGAGAGGACAGACGGATTCGCCTGCGGCTCACTTCAACTTTGCGGGCTCATCAAAAGAAATGTTATTTCTTATTATTTCTTCAATTTCAGCATCTTCCTCAGGCGACAAATCGACGTTTCCTATTCTGTTCAACTGCCTGTCGCACGCATCGTCGAGTTCAACAAAGCAAGGCGAATCGTCGGGTAGGCGCTTGGATACGGCATAGCACGTTAAAAAAACCTTCAAAAAACCCTCATTGACGACCTGTTTCTTGCCGGATAAAAGGCTGGCAACATACTGATCATAGGAGGCTCTGACCTCCGGGCTTTTGGCGTATTGTTCCAGGGTAGAACAGGACGCGACGACCTGATCAGCCGAATGGTTTTCTATCGTGCAGACAAAAAATGCTTTTCGACCCCTTTTCAATGAAGAGGATGCCCCGGTAGCATCGCCGTTAGATTTTATAAAAATGCTCTTGAGTGCGCCATAACCGCGCAGTGAAGCGAAATAAGGGAGCCCCTCCTTGAAGCCGTCACTAATGGATTCGACGGTTCCCGATATGAGGATGCGGCCTCCGTGCGCCTTGTATTTACGATCGGCTTTGGCTTCGTTTTCCAGATAGTCTTTTGCAAGCGCTTTTGCTTCGACGCTGTCGGTGATGTTCAGGCGGCGAAGCGCCTCGCTTTTTTCCGTGAGTGCGGTATCTTCCTGCGCCGAATGTATCAGGTCGTCAAGCAGCATTCCCTGTACGAACTTCAGCCTTTTGGAATCGAATTTCAATCCCGTTTTCTGCGGTGGCGCTTCAGCGGCTTTTGGTTGATCCGCCTTTGTTTGTGGCGCCGCATCCCCTGTTTTGCTGCAACCGCCAAGGAAAGCGAAAACCACCATGATGGGTAGAGCAACTCTCGACAGGCTCATTGTTATCTCCAGGAATCTTTGGATTTGAAAATTCGACATCAAAAAAACGTTGCCGCTGATTCTAGCTCATGAAGGATGCCTGGGCTGTGCCCCTATAACTCCGTCAGGCCATAGCGTTGCTTCATGGCATCGGGGGGATCGGTCAAGCCAGCGAAGAACACCTGGTTGTCTTGTGCTTTCCCATTCTCGTCGAGAAAACACCATATCAGAAAACCGCGCAAGCGATGGATCAACAATTGGTCATGGCTAACGGTTTTTTCCCAGCCTTCTTGCGCGAGCAGGTCCGCCAATTCGCTGTCGGAAAGGCCGACGTTGTAGCCGTAGCCGCTTCCCTGCGCAACCTGGTATTGCAAGATCAGTTCCAGAAACGTTTGCAGGTCAAGCCCGGTATCGAAGCGATCATTGTTCATGCACTGGAAAACGCGTCCTTGTGAATCAACGCCCCAGGAACAAACCTCCTGGTTCTCATCCAGAAACATCAACAAACCGTCTGTATGGCGTAATTGTAAAGGGGCAATGAATTCCTCAAACGCGCTGGTGAATTGAGGCAGATTGCCGAGCAAGCGATAGAACGCCTTCAGCGGCGTTGGCAGAGCACGCCCAAGTGCGCGCTCTGCCGAAGCTATGTCGTCGGACGACATGCCGTCCTGCGCTACAAGTGAACGGCCCAGCAGTTCTTCGGCGATGGTTTGTAACGGGCACATAAGACCTCCCATTTCAGAGCGTAATCCGGATAAGAAAAGCACTCTCCGGAAGTTAAAAACATAATTTAACCACAAAGGGCGTAAAGAATAATTTTCGCGCGGAGACGCGAAGAATATTTCCCTCCTTCTTCCCCTTTCCAAAGGGAATGTCGGCAGCGCCGGAGGGCTTGTTGCGGGAGCGAAGGGCATCAAATGACAACAGAGGAATATCAAGTTTTTGAGCGCGTTATGAGCCTCTGTCCTTGGGACAAGTCGCGGGCAAGAGCCGGATAACAGCTTCCAGGGTCTTCGGCCCGCCAGACAACACGCAGTGTTCTTCCTGCACGTTACCCGTGAACAGATAAACTTGGATCATGTAAGCAATTCCGCCCTGCTCAAGTGCGACAAGCCACACATCGCCGTCGTTGCCGGCGGCGAGGAACCGGCGCATGGGTAACGTACCGCTGGCAACGTCGGTAATATTGAACGGCTGACCCTTGTCGGCGATGCCGCCTTTCCCGGGGACATCGGTGCCGAGCATCTGCCGGAGTGGAGCGGGCAGCGAAGATAAAGAATCAACCTCGTGAAATGAGTAGCCATGCCAGCGCAGGCTCGGCGGTGAAGCGAGCGCGCACGCGCCGAAAAAAAATCCGCAGAGAACGGCGATCATCCACTTCGTTCGGTATTTGTATGGTCGGTTCATCATTATTGTACTCGCCAAGGTTGAAAGAGCCGGGGCGTCAGGCCGATTCATTTGCCAGCCCTCCCGCGCACCAGGCTTCGTAATCAAATTCGGAAGGATGCTTGAGCAAACGAAGCGAGCGCTCCCGCCAGAGGCGCACAGATGGCTCGACACTCGTTGCCGCAAGCTCGACGAATCCCCGAATAACGGCTTCGGGGGCGTTGCGGAACCCATTGCGAACGGCGTCGCCCACGATGAGATAGAGAACGTGAAGGAAAAAGAGACGATTGGGGCAATTTTTGTCTGAAGCGAACTCAATGTAGTCGCGTTCATACTGAGTTTGCAAACAGGCCAAATCCCAGTCCTGATCAGGGGCTTCCGCTCTCGCGGTGTACGCCCAGGTACGCATTTCACTACGACTGGGGTTCCAGGGGTCTGCGAACATGTTTACATAACTCCTTGATGAATCAATACGTTTTGACATACCGGGAGAGCCGGGGGCGTCAAGTCGATTCATTCGCGAACCCGCCCGCACACCAGGCTTCGTAATCAAATTCGGAAGGGCGCTTGAGCAAACGAAGCGAACGCTCCCGCCAAAGGCGCACGGATGGTTCGGTGCTCGTTGCCGCAAGCTCGACGAATCCTCGAATAACGGCTTCGGGGATGTTGCGGAACCCATTGCGGACGGCGTCTCCCACGATGAGATAGAGAACGTGGAGAAAAAAGAGGCGATGGGGGCAGTTTTTGTCTGAAGCGAATTCGATGTAGTCACGTTCGTGTCGCGCCCACAAGCAGGCCAAATCCCAGTCCTGACAAGGCGCTTCCGCTCCTGCGGTGTATGCCCAGGCGCGAACTTCAGTGCTGCTTGGATTCCAGGAATTTGCAAACATATCAGTCTAATGCTCGAGCGTCGTCAGATGATACACCGCGCTGCTGTCGGGAAACAACGGTTCATAGACAACACCTGCTTCGTGTAATGCGGCCATTGCTCGAAACGCAACCGTACCCCCAATTTCTTTGAGGTCCGGTGAAACATCGGCAGGAATTTTCCGTCATTCGTTGGCGATGAATGCGATTTGCTCAGGAGACAGCCAAAGGGCAATTCTGCCTTTCGCCATTTCGTCAGCGGGTTGTGTTGGATTCATTCGAATGGTTCCTGACATGAGAGCGCTTGCTGATAGAGCTTTTCTATTTGCGATGCGTATTTTTTTGCAAACGGCATCCTTGTCGCTTTCAAGAAACTCAGAAGCCGCTCCTTGTCGCCTGTTTTAAGTAAATAAAATTCACAAAATTTATCTATGAAAAATGTTCTGGCAATCCCGAAGGTTTCTTTCACTTTCGATTTATTCTCTTCTCCCGGCTCTTCACCTTCTGGAAATTCACCGTCCGGATTTTCGTCTTCTTCATTGAAAAATTCTGTTGTCGCGATGAAATAGGCTAAAAGCGCACTTTTATTCTTTTCAAACTCTGAGAAAACTTCCGCGAAGGGAATATTCAAAACCATGTAGCGTCGCTGAGCATAATTCAGCAGGATTTGAATGGTGGCATCGTCGTAGTCTCTGTTATCGAGTTTCAGCTTTGAGCGTTTGGAAAACACCTTCAAAAGATTTTGATACATCTCGCTTTGATAAAGCGATTTCAAATTTTCCAGTGTTGGGGGATCGGTAATAAATTTCATTTTGGGCGCCTTAGATGCTACTGGAGTCAACATCGCCTGTAAACATGAATTCAGAAGAAGCGACGTTCCAGAGAAAATGCACCTCGAGGCCGAGGTAGTCGAGATCGGTCTGGTGGGGCGCTTGCGGATGCTCAAGACAGCGCGCCATTACACTGAAGCAATACGTTCGTTCGCGGCCAACCCGCGGAAACCACGGCTCGTCTTGAACCCAATAAGACTCGCAAGCGATGTAATAGTCGCCGGAAAGGCGATCAGCTATGGGAAAATCATCTGACCCGGAATCGGTCGTCACAGCGAAGTCATCGACATATGTCTGAACGGCAGTTTGAACGATCAGCATGATCGCAGAGTGATGGGGGAGGAGCTTGGTAAATTCACCCTCGCCGAATTCTGGCGCAACGCGCCGCTCAAATGGCTGAGCCCATGAAGGTGTAGAGATTGGTCTCATAATCGGCATAACAATTCACTCCAGTGTTGTGCGGCGCGAGCGCGGTGTTGCCGCAAATCGTTTCCTGTTGCTTGCAACTGTTGGGAGTCGCCTGTGATTTACTTGTTGAGCTTGACTGACAGATCGGAGCCGCGGCACGCCGCATCGGGTGTGGCGCTTAGCCCAAGCATGGTAAAGCCGTTTTGTTCCTGGCGGATCGACGCATACCAATTTTCCGGCGGCGGATCGGATTCGCCGCTATAGGAAAATTTTGCGATCTCCATTTCGACCTGATAGCGATTCGTACCACCGGCGCAGGCGCGTACCGGACCGTAGCCGACGAAAAAGGATCCATCGGTGAGCCCGAATCGTGTCTGCAACCGCTGTCGCGCCCGCAAGGCGGTGTCCGCCGCGGCCGGGTCGCTCCAGGCGCGCGCCAGCACATCGTCCAAGCCCAGCCACTCATCGACGAAACCACGGCCATTGGTGGCGGCCGGTTGCACCCGCTGCACGGTTTCACCGTGTACACGGTAGCGAAAGATGCCGGGGCGGAAGAGCACACCCGGGTCGTGCGAAAGAACGGGGGCGCGCAGTTCGAAACCATCGGGGCGCTTTTTGAGCCGGATGTTCTCATCCCTGAAGTAGTCGGCATCCATCTGGAACAGCACGCGCTGGCCGGCGGTTCCGTTGGCGGGCGCAATCACGGCGGCGCGAAAGTGGCTCCAGTTGGAGGTGCACCACGGCGTGCCGTAGGCCACTACCACCTGTCCGCCCGGCAGCGCCGCGAAACTGAAGCCGTCGCCATACGCGCCGGAGACCTCCTGGTAGTCGCTGCTTTGCCAATGCAGCACGCGCTGCCAGCGACCGCTGTTCCAGGCGTAGCCGGCCAGCAGGTTGTCGTCGCCGCAGGGGATGCCAAAACCGGCTCGCACCAGGATGAGCGGGCGCGGTGCGGCACTGCGTTCCACCTCGATGAGCAATTGGTCCGGCGACGCTGCGATGTCCTTCGGCAGCGCGGGCTGGGCCGTCACATTCAAGGCGGCCGCGAGCGTGCGCTTGAGCACGGCTGCCCCCACCTTTTCGCCGCTGCAAGCCAGCTGCGCGTCGATGGCTTCGCCGAGCGCCCGCTTGTACGCGCCGATGGCCTCGCGTTCGGGCGCGGACAGGTCGTACAGGCTGTCCTCGGCGCGGGCATCAAAGAGTTGCAGTAAGCGATGCCCCGCTTCGCGCGCTGCGTGCGCGGCGCCATCGGCCTTGGGACAGGAGCCAGCGGCCAAGGCTGGCGGCGGAACGAGGAGCAAGCAGAACGTCAGGAAGGCATAGAGGGGTTTGAGCATGAAGAGAAAACCTATCAAAGATAGAAAACCAGCGCAGCAACCGCCGTTGGCCCCGCTGCCGCCAGAAGCAGCCGGAACGGGCTGACGGCGCCGTCTTGAAAGCAACCCTTCAGGAGAGCGATTCCAGCGGGGTTGGGCGCGTTGGCAATCACGGTCAAGCCGCCGCCGACAATGGCGCCGGCCACCAGCGAATATTTGAAGGCGGCATCGGTGCCATGCACCAGCGAGCCCAGATACGTTATCGCGGCGTTGTCGATAATCGACGTCAACGCCGCTGCGCCCCAGTACAGAGCATCCGCTGACATTCCGCTCAAAATCCGTTGCAGCCACCACTCCTGCAAACCGCCCAGCACCACCAGGCCGCCGAGGAAAAAAGCGACTAACATGCTTTCGCGCAACATCATCGTTTTATTCTGAAACTGTGGATAAGCGGCAGCCATTCCCAGAAAAAACAGCAGGATCGGAATGAAAATGGTCGGGTGGTGAGAAAAGTAAACGATCCCTGCCAGAACGAGAAAATGCGCGGCGCGCGCCGGGGCGGGAATCGGTGTTTCACCGCTCTCCATTCTGTCTGCTTTCCCGACGATGGTTTTCCGGAAAAGGTAGCTGACGGCGAGCGCGTTGATCATAACGACCAGAACGGAGCGCCAGCCGAACGTCGCCATCATGAAGGCCATATCCCAGCCCCAGGTGTTTGCCACCATCAGCACCGGCGGCGCCGCGTACGGCGTCAGCACGCCGCCGACTGACACGTTGACGAACAACACGCCCAGCGTCGCGTATTTGATCCGTTGCGGCGTCGCCGGCGAAAGAAACATATCGCGCAGGATCAGCGCCGCCAGCGTCATCGCCGCTGGTTCGGTGATCAACGAGCCGAACAGAGGAATGACCGACAGCGTCAGGAAATACAGCACCAGTGGTTCGCTTGCTGGCAACCGCGGAGCGATTTGCCGCGCCAGCCAGCGCACGCTGTCGCGCACCGACGCGGTGATCGGACGGCTCGCCGCGACCACCATCACGGCGAAAACGAACATCGGCTCAGTGAATTTGCGGCCTTCGACGTAAAGCAGCGTTTCTGCGCGCCCTCCGTAGAAGAACATGAACGCGATCAGCACCCCGGCCCACAGCCCGAAAACGACTTCGACTTCACCCAGCAAATGCCAGAGGCCGGCGTGCGTCGGGAAACGGTGCACCAGCCGCGCGAAATAACTGGAAGCGAAGGTATGCGTGACCGCCGCCGCGAAAAGCGCTGTGGCGACGATCTCAATCACGGAAACAGCAGCCATAGAGAGCCAGGAATTTGTCTAGAACCCATCTCAAAATTATTGTACGGAAAGAAATGTCTGCCTACAATACCGTTCATGCTAAAACTGAGTGATGAACAATGGGAGCGCATCCGGAGATATTTTCCGGA
>WQUA01000043.1 GCA_009786025.1 Pseudomonadota bacterium
CCGCCCGCGCCGGTCACCAGCACCACCTTGTTTCCCAGCCAATCGGCCAGCCCGGGCATATCGAGCAGCACTGGCTCGCGCCCGAGCAGGTCCTCGACATCGAGATTGCGCCAGGTGGTCAGTTGCGTGCCGGCCAGCAGGTCTTCGTAGGATGGCACGGTCAACGCCTTGACGCCGACCTCCAGACACATTTCGCTGACCTGGCGACGAATCCGGTGGTTGGCTGACGGCAGCGCCAGCACTACTTTGAACACGTTATAACGTTTCACCCAATGCGCCAGCTCGTCGATGCCGCCCAGCACCGGCACGCCATGCACGCGGCGGTGCTGCTTTCTAAGGTCATCGTCGAGAAAACCGACGATGCGCCATTCGCGGCTGCCTGCCAGCGCCTCGGCCAGTCGTACTCCGGCGGCGCCGGCGCCCAGCACCAAAATCGGCTCACCCAGCGCGGTTAACGGGCTGAATAGCCGCGCTTCGCGCCACATCCGGTAAACAAGGCGACTGCCCGCCATCAGAAAGGTCAGTACAATCGGGTAAAGCAACAACACCGTGCGCGGAACATTGGCCGGCGTTTGTACCAACATCAATACTAACGGAATCGCCAGCGCGCCCAGTCCGGCCGACACAACAATCCGCTTCAAATCATCAAGACTGGCGTAACGCCACAAGCCGCGGTACAAGCCGATGGCTACGCAGACCACTGCCTGTACCGGAATCACCCAGACCAGCGTTTGGCGCAATCCTTCCCAATCCATCGGCAGCGACCATAAAGAAAAACGCAGCCCATAGATCGCCCACCACGCGACCAGCGCAGCGACAATATCGTGAAAAAAAGCAAACCAAGCCCGGCCGCGGGGAACTCGCGTCATGAGGTGTTTATTCTCTTACCTTCCGTTTGTTCCAATGATAGTCGATGGCCGCGAAAACGCCTAAATGAATCAGCGTCCATAGCAGCAGCGCCATTTCTCCCATCTCTGGCGCTTTGACTGCACAAAGCCATGCCGTTCCGGCGCAGCCAGCCATCAGCGCTGCATAAACCATCAACGTGCCGCGATGGCCGGCGCCCATTTGCAACAGGCGTTGATAATAATGCGTCTTATGCCCTTCCCAGACCTTTTCCCGGCGCCACAACCGGCGCAGCAGCGTTACCGTTGCATCGAGAACGAACGGTAAAAACGCCAGTACCGGAAACCAGAATCCCCACGCCTGCTCGGCAATTCCCCACCAGCCGAAAAGCGCGGCGAGAAACCCCAGCGGCACCGCGCCGACATCTCCGATGAACATCCGCGCCGGCGGCAAATTGACCGCCAGCAACGGCGCCAGCGCCATGATGCCGAGCAGCGGCAACCACCACCACCCTAACCCGAAGGCATAGCCCGTTCCGGCATAGACCGCCAACCCGATCAGCGCCATCGTCGCCGCCAACCCGTCGCTGCCGTCCATGAAATTGAAAAGATTACACATCCAGATCGTTGACAACACCAGGGCGATACCGTATCCCCACCAGAGCGCTGGGGTAAAAGCGTAAAAATTTTCGGATGTAAGCACCCACAAACCTGCGGCTGCCGCCAGCGCCGCCGCTGCCTGGGTCAGTAACCGCCAATGCGCCGAGACGCTGCGGCAATCATCCCAAAAAGATACTGCCGTTATTGCTGCCCAACCGCAGAAAATCAGCGCCGAAAACAACGCGATCTTCGTCGAAACCGCTCCCGGAATCGCGCCGGACGCCCAAATCCAGCCGATTCCGGCCAGCCAACCAGCCCACAGCATCAACGCCGCCACCCGTGGAATCGGTTTGTCATGGAGCGACCGTGCATTGGGCTGTGCGTGTGGTAAAAATACTACAGCTTTGATCAGCACAGCCCCCAGCGCCGCCGACAACAGAAATGCAATCAGCATTCCGCAAATCAGATTTTCCGCATCGATGGTCACGATGTCCACTCTCGCTTTTTCGTCCGCAATTATTTTAACGGGTTTAGAAAAATTCAGTCATGATCAAAAAAACATAAGAAGGCGTTGCCCTCGCGATTTATGCCTTTGTTATCGACATGTTCTTTGATGCCAATGTTGCTTATGAACAACATCTGCTGTAAGACCCCGTCTTGTTTGCTGCCGTTGCTTGCCTCGCCCTAGCTGCTCTTGGCACAATGCAAGGAACTTCTCGGCGATCTCAGAGAAGGTTTTTAATGTGATGGCAAGCGTGTTGCGCAAGAACCTTGCCGATTTTATCTGTTAGAGGAGAGATTTTCATGAAAAAGAAACTCGTCGCGATTGCTGTTGCCGGTCTGCTGGCTGCGCCCCTGGCGCACGCGCAAACCGCGAATGTCACGATTTATGGCCGTATCAATATGGACGTGGATTTCATCAGCTCGGCTGACAAAAGCAGCCTGGGCAAACTGAACCGTGTCAGTTCCAACACGTCGCGGGTCGGCTTCAAAGGCACCGAATCGCTGGGTGGCGGTCTGAATGCGATTTTCCAGATCGAGTCGCAGTTTATGGGCGACACCGGCAATGCGCCGAACGCTCTGGCTTCACGTGACACGTGGTTGGGTCTGCAAGGCAACTGGGGTGCTGTCAAGCTCGGCTACATGACGACCCCGTATGATACCGCGCATGCCGTTTTCGGTAACACCAACACCGCTCTGACGTCGATCCTGCAGACTGGTGCGTTGTGGGGCCAGCATGGCCGGAACGACAGAATGACCGGCAGTTTCGGTGCCCGTACTGCCAATTCGGTTCGCTACGACTCGCCGGCCATCGCCGGGTTCTCGGGTCAAGCGCAATATTCAACTGACGAAACCACCAACCACGGTTGGGTCGGCAGTGTTGGCTTGTTCTATGATAACGCCGGGCTGCAAGCGGCGGCTGTTTATGAAACCAACCAGGAATGGCGCGGCAACGATCTGGATGACAATGCTTACACCGTCATGGCGGGCTACAACTTCGGCGTCGTCCGTCCGGCGTTGGTGTACGAACACATTGAGTACGATACTCCTGCGTCTGGCACGCTGAAGCGTGATCTGTTCGGCGGCAGCGTTACCGTACCGCTCGGCCAAGGCAAACTGTACGGCGCGGTCATTTATGCTGACAAAGGTAAAGGTGCAAAAGATGGTACTGCTGTAGGTGCTGTCCGCGCCGGCAAAGATACTGGCGCTACGCAGTATGAACTCAGCTACAGCTATGAACTGTCGAAACGGACGGTGGCCTATGTTGGTTACGTCTATATCGACAATGCCAAGAACGCAAACTATACCTTCGGTCACAACGGGAACGGACTCGGTGTAAAAGCCGGTGTTGACCAGCAGGGCCTCATCCTTGGCGCCGTCCACTTCTTCTAAGAAGATGGCGTAAATAATTTCGTTTTTGACGGAATACCAACAGCAGCGGGCCTCGAAAGAGGCCCGTTTTATTTTGTGCGCCGTTCAGTTTTAGGATCAGAGAAAACATATGCTTTTCTCCCACGCGCAGGGAAAGGCGGAAAAGGATGCATCAAAAAAACCCCCGAGACGGTTTTCATCGGGGGGCGAGAGGGGGAGATTTGTTTCCCCCCCGGTACTTTGTCCATAAAGACCGCCGGGGCAAACCCCGGTCGAGGAGGCCGGGCGTTTACTTCACGGTCAGTTTCTTACGCGTTTCTTCCGGAACCTTCTTCGGCAGCGTCAGCACAAGGACACCGTTTTCATAGGCGGCGACGGCGTGCGCTTCGTCGATGTCGTGCGGCAAAGTGAAACTGCGTTGCAATTTGCCGTAATAACGCTCGGTGCGCAGAACGCGGTCGCCCTCCTTTTCTTCATGCTGGCGTTTGGTTTCTGCCGAGATCGACACCAGATTGCCGTCGATCTGCACGTCGATTTCCTCTTTTTGAGCGCCGGGAATTTCGGCATGCACAAGGTAATCATTCCCTTTTTCACTGACGTCGATCTTGATCTGCGCCAAGCCGGCCGGCGCGTTGAAATCAACAGGCCGAATGAAAAAGCCGCGGAACAAGTCATCCATATCTTTGAAAGAGTCACCCCACAACGAAGTCGTCGAACGGGGAATCAATGGGCGGTTCATATCAAGTCTCCTATGCAAAAAACAGTCTTGGCAAAAAGATGAATACACAGCGATGGCGCTAAAATCAGCAAAGCGCGCCGCTTCGGTAAATAAATAAGGGCGGTTGCGGCGGGATCAAGGGGGTAAAAATGGGAAGACAGAGATCGAAAACCATGCTGTAGAACATCGTCATCGCTGGACCAGCAAAGCACCCCGGAAAAATTAACCACAAAGAACGCAAAAAAAGGAATCTGTGCGGAATCGCTTGCCTCGCCGCCTTTTCCTCCGTACCATCGCACGCCAGAGCCTTTGTCTCCAACCTCAGGAAACGGCCGCCGATATTTTTCCGATATTCTCTGGACATCATGAGTAAAAGCCTAATCATTGCCGAAAAACCGTCCGTCGCCGCCGACATCTCGCGGGCGCTCGGTGGTTTCACCCGTCATGGCGACTATTACGAAAGCGACGACTATGTGCTTTCGTCGGCGGTTGGCCACTTGCTCGAAATCGGGATGCCGGAGGAAGAGGAAGTCAAGCGCGGCAAATGGACGTTCGCGCATTTGCCGGCGATCCCGTCGAAGTTTGAACTGAAGCCGATTGAGAAAAGCGCCGACCGGTTGAAGACGCTGCTGAAGCTGATCAAGCGCAAGGATGTGACGGCGCTTATCAACGCTTGCGACGCTGGTCGCGAGGGAGAACTGATTTTTCGCTATATTGCGAGCTACGCCAAAACCGACAAAATGGTGCTTCGCCTGTGGCTGCAATCCATGACCAAGGCGGCGATTTGTGAGGGATTTGAAGCGCTGCGCAAGGATAAAGAGATGCAGCCGCTGGCCGATGCGGCAACCTGCCGCTCGGAGTCCGACTGGCTGGTCGGTATTAATGGCACACGGGCGATGACGGCGTTCAATTCGAAATCGGGCGGGTTCCAGTTGACGACGGTGGGGCGGGTGCAGACGCCGACGCTGGCGATTCTGGTCGAGCGCGAGAAAAAAATCCGCGCGTTTGTCCCGAAACATTACTGGGAATTGATCGGCACATTTCAGGCGCAGGCTGGAGAATACACCGGTCGTTGGTTTGACGAAAATTTCAAAAAGCAGGACGATGCGCCGGATTTACGCGCCGAACGGCTGTGGAGCGAGGCGAAAGCGAAAGAGATCGCCGCGCGTTGTCTCGGCCAGGCGGCGACGGTCGAGGAGGAAACGAAACCGTCAACGCAGAATTCGCCGTTACTCTATGATTTGACGACCTTGCAGCGCGAAGCCAACACCCGCTTCGGTTTTTCGGCGCGTACGACGCTGTCGCTGGCGCAGGCGCTCTATGAAAAGCACAAGGTGCTAACTTATCCGCGCACCGACGCGCGAGCGCTGCCGGAAGATTACATCGGTACGGTCAAAGCGACGCTCAAAGTACTGGCTGACAGCAACGCTTACGGCACGCTGGCCGACGAAGTGCTGAAACAGAAGTGGGTGAAACCGAGCAAGCGTGTTTTTGACAACAGCAAAATTTCCGATCACTTTGCGATCATCCCGACGCTGGCGGCGCCGAAAGCACTGAACGAGCTGGAAGCAAAGCTCTACGATATGGTGGTGCGCCGTTTTCTGGCGATCTTTTATCCGCCGGCGGAGTTTTTGTTGACGACGCGAATCAGCCGCGTCGGCAAAGACGCTTTCAAGACGGAGGGCAAGGTGCTGGTCAGCCCCGGCTATCTGGCGGTTTACGGCAAAGAAGCGCAGGGTGACGAAGCGTCGCTGGTGCCGGTGAAAAAAGGCGAAAAGCCGATGACCGCGAATGTCGAAGTGTCGGCGCAAGTGACGCGCGCGCCGGCGCGTTATACGGAAGCGACATTGCTGTCGGCGATGGAAGGCGCCGGCAAGGCGATTGAGGATGATGAGTTGCGCGAAGCGATGCGCGAAAAAGGATTGGGCACGCCGGCGACGCGGGCGCAGATCATTGAAGGCTTGTTGCAGGAACGCTATGTGTATCGCGAAGGGAAAGAGCTGATCCCGACCGCGAAAGCGTTTTCGCTAATGACGCTGCTGCATGGGTTGGGCGTTCCCGAACTGTTTTCGCCGGAACTGACGGCTGAATGGGAATACAAGCTGGGCGAGATGGAGCGCGGCAAGATCAAGCGCGAAGCGTTCATGCGCGAGATCGTGAAGATGACCCAGCACATCGTCGGGCAAGCCAAAAATTACGAGAGCGACACCATCCCCGGCGATTTTGCGACACTGCATGAGCCGTGCCCGAAGTGCGGCGGGGAAGTGCACGAAAGATACAAAAAATTTCAGTGCATCAACGAGAAGTGCGACTTCGGTTTCTGGAAAATCATGGGCAGTCGGCAACTGGAGCCGATCGAAGCGGACATTCTGCTCAAGACGCGCGAGATCGGGCCGCTTGAAGGGTTCCGTAGCCGGTTGGGACGAGCGTTTTCGGCAAAGCTGAAGATGAACGACGCTTTTGAAGTGGTGTTCGACTTCGACAACGGCGAAGGCGACGACAGTGGCGAGCCGGTGGATTTCGGTGATCAACAGTCGCTTGGGCAATGCCCGAAATGCAAGGCGCGGGTCTTTGAGCGCGGGAGTTCTTATGTGTGCGAGAAAGCCGTCGGCGCTGAAAAGACCTGTGACTTCCGCTCAGGCCGAACGATTCTGCAGCGGGAGATTGCCCGCGAACAGATGGAGAAGTTGCTGAAAAGCGGCAAGACCGATTTGCTGCAATTCGTATCGATGCGCACCAGGCGCCCGTTTTCGGCGTACCTCGTGGTGCAGCCCGACGGCAAGATCGGTTTTGAATTCGAGCCGCGCGGCGAAGGAACGAGCGCACGTGGCGCGCGCGTTGCGGCCAAGCCGCTGCGCAGTCTCGGCGCGCACCCTGACGACGGTGCGCCAGTTGAACTTTATAGCGGCCGCTTCGGACCGTATGTGAAGCACAGTGGTGTAAATGCAACGGTGCCGGCGACGCATAATGTCGAGGTGTTGACACTCGAAGAGGCGGTCGCGTTGCTGGCGGCGAAAGAAGATGCCGGCGGCGGGGGAAAAGCTGCGAAGAAAACGGCGCGAACCGCGACAAAGACCGCGGCGAAAACAGCGGTCAAAACCGTTGCGAAGAAAGCGGTTGCAAAGAAGACGGCGTTGAAAAAAACGGCGGCGAAAGGTGCCGTCAAAAAGACGGCAAAGAAAACGACGCGCGGGTAGTAAGCTGAAACCAGGAATCAGAGGTCAGGCATCAGATTCCGTAGGGGAAGGGTTTCAAACCCTCCCTCATGTCTCACGCGGAGGCGTAGGGGCGCGGAAAAGAAAGCCCCTCCCCCCGCACGCGGGGGAAGGTTGGGGTAGGGGCGGAAAACGGCCATCTCCTCCCTTCGCCCACCCTCTTTCGCAAGCGGAGGACGGGTAAGTGGGATGGGAAAGTTCGAAAGTTTATGTTGTCAGCTATAAAACAGTAAAGGAATCATCATGTCTTACAACGAAACGCTGTTCGCGCGCGCGCAAAAAATCATCCCCGGCGGCGTCAATTCGCCGGTGCGGGCATTCCGTTCGGTCGGCGGCACGCCGCCGTTCATCGCGCGCGGCGAGGGGCCTTATCTGTGGGATGCCGATGGTTGCAAGTATATTGATTACGTCGGTTCATGGGGGCCATTGATCGTCGGGCACGCGCATCCTGAGGTGTTGCGCGCTGTAAACGACAAAGCGCGCGATGGACTTTCGTTCGGTGCGCCGACCGAAATCGAAATCGAGATGGCTGAATATCTGTGCCGTCGTTTGCCTTCGATGGACATGGTGCGGCTGGTGTCGTCGGGCACCGAGGCGACGATGTCGGCGCTGCGACTGGCGCGCGGTTTCACGGGTCGCGCCAAAATCGTCAAATTTGAGGGTTGTTACCACGGCCACAGTGATGGGTTGCTGGTGAAGGCCGGGTCGGGGCTGTTGACCTTCGGGCAGCCGTCGTCGGCGGGCGTGCCGCCGTCGATCACACAGGACACGGTGGTGCTGCCGTACAACGATCTTGCCGCCATCACAGCAGCGTTCAAAGAAGCGCCCGAAGCGATTGCCGCTGTGATCGTCGAGCCGATTGCCGGCAACATGAATATGGTCAAGCCGAAAACCGGTTTTCTCGAAGGCTTGCGGGCGTTGTGTGATCGCTACGGCGCGGTGCTGATTTTCGACGAGGTGATGACCGGCTTTCGTGTTCACCCCGGCAGCGCGCAGGGGCTTTACGGCATCACGCCCGACCTGACGACGCTGGGCAAGGTGATCGGCGGCGGGATGCCGTTGGCGGCGTTCGGCGGCAAGCGGGCGATTATGGAATGTATCGCGCCGCTGGGGCCGGTTTATCAGGCCGGAACGCTGTCCGGCAATCCGGCGGCGGCGGCGGCGGGGCTGGCAACGCTGGCGCTGACCGAAGCGCCCGGTTTTTACGACAAACTCGCAGCAGCCACGCGGGCGCTGGCGCAAGGATTGCAGGACGCGGCAAAAGCAGCGGGCGTGGCGTTTTCGGCGACCTCGGAAGGCGGCATGTTCGGGTTGTATTTCGCCGCACAGGCGCCCGGAAGCTACGCGGAGGTGATGGCTTGCGATGTTGATCGCTTCAACCGTTTCTTTCACGGCATGTTGAACGAAGGTATTTATTTTGCGCCGTCAGCGTTTGAAGCGGGGTTTGTGTCGGCGGTGCACCAGCCGGCTGACATAAACGCCACGGTGACGGCGGCGAAGAAAGTTTTTGCGACGATCCGGTAGCAAGAAAAAGAAGAATTTACGTCGAGTGGAATGTGACGGCAGAAGCCATGTTTTTGCCGATGTGCTAAACGAACCCGGGGTAAACCTGATGCTCATCAAGCGAGCCCCTTTGTCACTGCCGGTGAAATAACGGTACATGGCAAACAAGGCTTCGTGCTATGATCGAAGACTGAGAACCTTCTCTTACTAACGTGGGTACAAACGTGGACGCCAACGAGGAAGCCACAACCATTTTGATGCCGCCTCCTTCGCAGCAGGAGAGCTTGGAGTCGATGCCGGGATCGGAACCGGAGGCGAGACAAGAGCCGGCGCCGGAAGCAAAACCGGCGCCGACGCAAGAAGCAACGCCGACACCGGAATCGGAGCCGGCGCAGACAGACGTTGAAATGTTTTGCGCGCGTTTTCGATCGACGCTGGTGCTGGAGCAAGAACCTGAGCCGGAACAAGAAGCGAGGCCCATATGGGTGTCGGAATCGGAGCCGGAACAAGAGGTAAGACCCATATGGGTGCCGGAGCAAGAATCGGGGTCGGCTTGGGGGGCAGAGCCGGAACAAGAAGCAAGACCCATATGGGTGCCAGAACCAGAGCCGGAGCAAGAGGCGAGACCCGCGTGGGTGTCGGAGCCGGAACAGGAAGCAAGACCCATATGGATGTCGGAGTCAGAGCCGGAGCAAGAGATCAGACCCGCATGGGTGCCGGAGCCGGAACAAGAAGCAAGACCCATATGGATGTCGGAGTCAGAGCCGGAACCGGAGCAAGAGATCAGACCCGCATGGGTGCCGGAACAAGAGCCGGAACCGGCTTGGGGCGCTGAACCGGAGGAACAAGAACCGGAGCCGTACGCTGAGCCAACGCTGTCACCGGAGCCGCCGCCGGAAGTGAAGTCGCCAGCGAGGCTTCTGGGTGAAGCGCTGATGGCGCGCGGCAAGCTCGACGCGCTGGCGCTGGATCGCGCCCAGCGTTTGTATCAAGACACGCCCAATGAAAAATTCGCCAATCTGTTGACTACGCTGGGGCTGGTAGCGCCGATCGACGTGGCGGAAGCGCTGGCGCAGATTTACGAATTGCCGCTGGTGCGCGCTGACAGTTTCCCCGAGCTGCCGATTCTCGAAGAGCGGGTATCAACGCGTTTCCTGCGCGAAGCCAAAGTTTTGCCGCTGCACGAAAGCGAAGAAGAACTGACGCTGGCGATGGTCGATCCGAGTGACACGTTCACTGTTGAGGCGTTCACGATGGCGACTGGCAAACGCATCGTGCCGCAGGTGGCGTTGCCGTCGGAAATCGAAGCAGCGCTTGAACGCCTGTACGGCGCTGGTCGCTCGGCGGTTGGACAAATCGTCGGCGACATTGGCATCGAGACCGACGAATTCGGATTGAACGCCGACGTGCAGCAGTTGAAAGACCTGGCGTCGGAAGCGCCGGTGATCCGGCTGGTGTCGCTGATCATCACCAATGCGCTGTCGATGCGCGCGTCCGACATCCATATCGAACCGTTTGAAGACCGACTGATCGTTCGTTACCGGATCGACGGTGTACTGCATGAAATCGAGTCGCCGCCGAAGCGATTGTCGGCGGCGGTTATTTCGCGCGTCAAGATCATCGCCAATCTCGACATCGCCGAGCGGCGTTTGCCGCAGGATGGGCGTATCCGCTTGCGCTCGCAAGGCAAGGACATCGACTTGCGGGTTTCGACAGTGCCGACGATGCACGGCGAATCGGTCGTAATGCGTATTCTCGACAAAGGCGGCGTTGCGCTCGATTTCCACAAACTCGGCTTCTCAGAAAAAACGCTGGAGCGTTTTTTGTCGGCGCTGATGCAGCCGAACGGAATTCTGCTGGTGACCGGGCCGACCGGCTCCGGTAAAACGACTACGCTTTATACGGCGCTTGATCGCGTCAACAAACCGGACGTAAAAATTCTGACCGTTGAAGACCCGGTTGAATACCAGATGCCCGGGATCAACCAGATTCAAGTCAAGCCGCAAATTGATCTGACCTTCGCTAACGCGTTGCGCTCGATCGTCCGGCAAGACCCGGACATTATCATGATCGGCGAAATCCGCGACCTTGAAACCGCGCAG
The DNA here is from genome assembly GCA_009786025.1 of Pseudomonadota bacterium. Classification (GTDB taxonomy): domain Bacteria; phylum Pseudomonadota; class Gammaproteobacteria; order Burkholderiales; family Casimicrobiaceae; genus UBA931. Next base: position 10,856 of record WQUA01000043.1, read on the forward strand.
ATCGCTGTGCAATCGGCGTTAACCGGTCACCTCGTGCTCTCTACCGTTCACACCAACGACGCGGCGTCCACCGTCAACCGGTTGCTCGATATGGGCGTGGAAGACTATTTGCTCACTTCGACTGTGATCGGCATTCAGGCGCAACGGCTGGTGCGCACCTTGTGCGAACATTGCAAGGAACCTTATACCGTGCTGCCGGAGATGGTCGATGAATTCGGCCTGCGGCGGTGGGTGCCGACGGAGCAGCGGGACATTACATTGTGGCACGCGCGAGGTTGCAAAGAGTGCTCGAACACCGGCTATATGGGGCGCGTCTGTATTCTCGAAGTATTGCTGATGACCGATGCGGTGCGCAGTCTGGTGATGCGGCACGCGACCTCCGGCGAAATCAAGGAACAGGCGCTCGCCGACGGGATGGCGACGATGTACGAAGACGGTTTGCGCAAGGCGCTGGCCGGCATCACTACGATTGAAGAAGTGTTGCGGGCGACCCGCGAAGATTAACGATGCCGAACTGCGATAAGCTTTTCCAAGCGTCCACGCGTTCTCTCCCTCCCCTTCAAGGGTCGGGTCGGGGTGGGGATGGGGTTGGCGGGATGGCTTCGCCGCTTGCGCCTCTCGCCATGATGCCTTTCTCCTTCGCGCCTTCGCGTGAGACCCAAATGCCGGGATACGCTTCGCTATCCCAGCCTGTGGCACGATAACGAGAGCCGATAAATCATGCCGACTTATCGCTACAAGGCTGTCAAAAACGGGGGCGAAACCGCTGTCGGCGTGATCGACGCGCCGACGCAAATGGAAGTGATTGAACGGTTGCGCGATCAGGGCATGATGCCGATCTCGATCGCGCTGGGCAGCGCTGCCGATATTGCTGCGGGGAAAGGAAAAGGCAAAAAGCGCGTCGGCTTTTTCGCCAGCCGGAAAGTAACGCGCGATCAAGTGATGTCGCTGACGCGCGAGCTGGCGACTTTGCTGCGCGCTGGTCTGCCCCTGGATCGGGCGCTGGAGACCCTGATTGCGCTGGCCGAAGCGCCGCCGCTGATCGCGCTGCTGCAAGGCATTCGCGACAACGTGCGTGGCGGGCGGGCGCTGTCGCAGGCGCTCGAACAAAGGCCGGACGTATTCACCCGGTTCTACATCAATCTGGTGCGGGCGGGCGAAGCGGGCGGCGCGCTATCAACAGTGTTGACGCGGCTGGCCGATACCATGGAGCGCAACAAGGAGCTGCGTGAAACGGTCAAGTCGGCGATGATATACCCGACCATTCTGCTGATCGTCGCGGTGTTGTCGGTAGTTATTCTGCTGATCTGGGTGGTGCCGCAATTCGAGACGACTTTCGCGCAATCGGGCAAGGCGTTGCCGGTCCCAACGCAAATCGTCGTCTGGCTGGGCGCGTTCATGAAAAACTGGTGGTGGACATTGCTGATCGCCGCCTTTTTGTTCGGCGGCTCAATACGCGGCTTTCTCAAAAACCCGAAAACGCGGGCGTATTGGGATGCCTGGGTGTTACGGCGGGCGCTGCTGGGCGACGTAATCACGCGCACGGAAACGGCGCGGTTCGCGCGGACGCTTTCGACGTTGATCGGTAACGGCGTGACGCTGTTGTCGGCATTGGCCATCGTTAAAGACACGATGAGCAACCTGGAAATGGCGCGGGTTCTGGACGGTGTGATTGCGAATCTGCGCGAAGGGCGCGGCTTCGGCAAACCGCTGGCCGATACTGGCCTGTATCCGAAACTGGCGACGCAGATGATTATCGTCGGCGAGGAAAGCGGCCGTCTCGAAGAAATGCTGATGCGCGTCGCCGATATTTACGACCGCGAAGTGCAGATGGCGGTCAAACGATTTTTGGCAGTGTTGGAGCCGGTGATGATTTTGTCGCTGGCAGTGATGGTTTTCATGATTGTGCTGTCGATCATGCTCGGCATCATCGGGATGACCGATCTCGTGCGTTGACGGCGGGAAAAAGAGAGGACGAAAGAAGATGTGGAAAGAGAAACAACAGAAGCCATGGAAGCATCTGCGGCAGCGCGGAATGACGCTGATGGAAATCCTGGTGGTGCTGGTATTGCTGGGCATTGTGATGTCAATCGTTGCCGGCAACTTCCTGCAACGCGGTGAAAAAGCCAAAGCCGATGCAGCGCGTATTCAGATTCAGGAAATCGCGCAATCGCTGGATCTGTTCAAACTCGAAGTAGGGCGGTATCCGACCCAATCGGAGGGCTTGCAAGCGTTGATTACCGCGCCTTCGGGGGCGAGCCGCTGGAACGGCCCTTACTGGAAACAAAATCAGGTGCCGAAAGACCCCTGGCAGAGCGAGTACAAATACGTGGTGCCCGGTAGGAGCGGCGCGCCTTATGAAGTGATTTCGCTGGGCGCTGATGGCAGGGAAGGCGGTGAAGGTGTCAATAAGGATATTTCCAGCGCCGATCTGTAAGAGCGGTTTGGCAGTAAACCTTTTCGCGCTGAGTCGTAGCGGCACAGCGCGCCGTGTTGTACGCCGCATCGCGCATGGGTTCACGATGCTGGAAATGTTGGTCGTGCTGATAGTCGTGGCGATCATCATGGCGACAGCGTTGCCGATGTTGCTCGGCGAAGGGCCGTCGGACAGCGAGATGCGCGGCGCCGCCCGGCAACTGGCGGCGGCGGCGCGGCAAGTGCGTTCGGAGGCGGTGGCGCAGCGGCGCGAAACGCTTCTGGTGCTTGATCTCGAAAAAAATCGTTTCAAAATCGACGAAGATCCGCGCGAATATCGGTTACCGGAAGCCATCGTGTTGAAGCTGTTTACCGCGCAAACCGATCAGATCAGCGATACCGTCGGCAGCATTCGTTTCTTTCCGGACGGTGGCTCCAATGGCGGGCGCATCACCGTGGGCGCTGGCGAAGACAGCAACCGCAAATATGAAGTCGACATCGATTGGTTGACCGGTCGCGTGGCGATTCTGGAGTGACGATGGAGACTTGCGTGAACCGCGATACTTCGCGCTGTCGCAACCCTTTTCTCACAACGCTAAGGGGTATCCGTAGGCGCGACCTCATGACCTCTGACGTCATTGCGAGCGAAGCGAAGCAATCCGGAAAAAGCGCACGCGAAGGCGCGAAGACGCGAAGCGAGGTTAAAGCCCCCTTTTCAAAGGGGGTGTCCGCCGAAGGCGGACGGGGGCTCGTTCCCCTTTTCCGCAACGGATGCGAAAAAGGGAAAGGTTGGACTGGAGTGCTTCGCTTCACTCGTAATGACGCCACAGGTATGGATAAAGCGCTGCCCGCAAGAGAAGAGCGGAGGAAAATGCGCGGCTTCTCGCTTCTCGAAGTACTGGTCGCGTTTGTCGTACTGGCGGCAGTCGGTACGGCGTTGTTCCGGCTGTTCGGCGGCGCGATGAACAATGCCGCGTCGGCCGATGCCTGGAGCCGCGCCGTACAGGTGGCGCAAAACCAGTTGGCGCAGGCTGAGGCGATGCAACCGCTGAGCGCGGTGTCGGCCAGCGGCAAGGACGGTGACGTGCGGTGGGCGCTGGTGGTCGAGCCGTACACACCGGCGGCGATCGAAGGCGAGACAACGCAGCCGACGGAATCACCGGTATACAGGCTGTATCGGTTGCATGTCGATGTGAGTTTCCCCGGCGTCGCGGCCAAAGATCGGACGTTTTCGCTGGAAACGCTCAAAATCAGCCAGATTGAGCCGGGGAAATGATCGTGATGAAAAATTCCCGCCGCTGCGCGCAAGGATTCACGCTGGTCGAATTGATCGTGGCGTTGTTGCTGCTGTCGCTGATTTCGGCAACGTTGTTCGGCGTGTTTCGCACAGCGGGAAAAAGCGTCGAAACGGGCGAGCAGCGCGCTGACGATGCGGCATCGATCCGGCTGGTCGAAGATTTTTTGCGGGCGCAATGGGAGAACATGCACCCGTCGCGCCAGCGTAAATTGCAGGAGTTTCCACTGCTTTTTGAAGGTGGCCGCGATCAGTTGACGTACATCTCGGCATTGCCGCCGCGGGTGCTGGGCGGCGGGTTGTGGGCTTGGCGCTTGCAGGTGGTGCGCGAGGGAAACCACGGCAAACTGATCCTCGAACATTCCATTCCGGAGACCGATAAAACCGGGAAGAAAACACTGAAATTTTCGCCGGACAAACGGTCGGTGCTAGCCGATCGCGTCGATAGTGTGACGTTCCAGTATTTCGGAATCGAGGGTGAGGCAGCGGTCAATACCGAGCCGAAATGGGTCGGTGCCTGGAAAGACCCGCAGCGGTTGCCGCAGTTGATTCGGATGGATGTCAAACTGGAAAACGGTACGCAATGGCCGACCTTTTTCGCGGAAGTGCGCAAAGGTATGGAGGCAGGTTGCCGACAGTGGAACGAGGGTACCGGAAAATGTATGAGCATATGAAGCAGAGGTCAGAAGACAGGGAGCAGAGGTCAGACCTTCTCCCTCCCCTTCAAGGGGAGGGTTGGGGTGGGGAAGGGGTTATCAGGAATCAGGGATCAGAAACCCCCTGCCTTGCCCCCTTTTCAACGGGGGTGCCGGCGAAGCCGACGGGGGTTTGTTTCTCACGCGAAGGCGCGAAGACGCGAAGGAATGGAAAGCTCCCTCTCTCTCCCGCAAGAGGAGAGGGGTACAAAGCCCACCAACGCGGCATCGCGCTGATCATCGTTTTGTGGACAACGGTATTGTTGACCGTCATCGCCGGTGGTTTCGCGTTCTCGATGCGCAATGAAGCGCTGGCGACGCAGAACACGGTGTCGGCGGCTGCTGCACGCTGGCTCGCCAATGGCGCGGTGGAGCGGACGGTCTATGAGCTGGCGACGCCGAGATTGGCGATGGAAGAAACCTGGCAGCCGAACGGGCAGTCGCACACCTGGCAGGAAGGTGAAGCGAAAATTGAGGTGAAAGCGGTCGATGAGGGCGCGTACATTGATCTTAATACAGCCAATGATTTGTTGCTCAAAGGGTTGTTCATGAAAATAGGCGGCTTGGACGAAATCGAGGCGATGAAACTGGTTGACTCGGTCGCCAACTGGCGCACCGAGGGGGACGTAAAACGTCCCGGCGGCGCGAAGGAGGCGGATTACAAAAGCGCCAAATTACCGTATGGCCCGGCCAACGCGCCGTTTGAGGCGGTCGAGGAATTCGGCATGGTTCTGGGGGTCACGCCGGAGTTGTACGCGCGCCTGTCGCCGTTTTTGACGGTCAATTCCCGTCAGTCCAGCGCCAACCCGCAGACAGCGCCGCGTGAAGTACTGTTGTCATTTCCCAATGTTACGCCGGAGATGGTCGATGACTATTTGGCGCGCCGTCAGGAAGCGCTGGCCAACCGCCAGCCGATGCCGCCGTTTCCGGGTGGCGGGGGCGGGCGCTCACCGGCGTGGCGGATCGAGGCCACCGTGACGATGGAGGACGGAACGCAGTTCACGCGGAAGGCGATCATCCGCCGCACCGGCAACCCGAAGCGTCCATTTGTGGCGTTGCTGTGGGGAGAAGCCTGAGCGGGGCGAAAAACAACAGAACGGGCGTGCAACGATGATGTGACTTTAAATGACGGCGGGAGGATGGCGCGACAGGGGGCGGGACAGGTAGAATGTCTCATTTTCATCGGCTTTTATCGGGGGTGGTTTTCGGGTGTCAACATTGACGGCCTCATTGCAGAACGGTATCGCTACGGCGGCGACCAATTTTTGGCGCTGGTGGCGGGATGAACTCGTGCGGCTTTTGCCGGCGACGGTGCGTTCGCGCCTGCAACACCGCCAGTTGTTGCCGGTCGTGGTTTACAGCGACACGCAATGGGAGTTTTGGACGCCCAGCCTGGAGAACAAACGCGCTGCCCGGATGAAACAAACCGTGCTTGACATGACGGTCGAGCCGGAAACGCGGTTATCGCAGGCGCAGGCTGCCTTCGCCTGGCTGGAATCGCCGGTGGCGTTGTCGTTGCCGGCGTCGATGGTTCTGCGGCGAACGCTGGTGCTGCCGGCGGCGCTTGAAGAAAACCTGAAACAGGCCTTGGCCTACGACCTCGATCGACACACCCCGTTCCGTGGTGATGAACTGTACTTCGACGCGCAAGTCATCGAGCGCGACGCTGATCGTGGCGAGATTCAGGTTGTGCTGGCCGCGACGCTGCGGGCGAACGCCGACCGCATCATGGCGCAACTGCGCGAAGCTGGCGCCGAGATCGTCGCATTGTCGCCGGATCCGCCCGAAAACATTGAATCGAAACTCAACCTGCTGCCGACAGAAGACCGCCCCTCATTGCGGCCCTGGCAGCGTTGGGCGATCAGTGGCGGCGTGGTGCTGATCGTATTGCTGCTACTCGCCGCGATTGCGTTGCCGATTGGGCAAAAGCGCGCCTATGCGATCAAACTGCGGCAACAAGCCGATACGGCGCAAATACAGGCGATGGAAGTGACCCGCCTGCACGACGAGCTTGACCGGCTGGTTGCCGACTACGATTTCATTCCCGAAAACAAGGGAGCCTACCCATCGACAGTGCGCGTTCTCGACGAAATCACCAAGCTGTTGCCCGACGACACCTGGCTGACGCAGATGGAGCTCAAAAACACCGTGGGCAGCAAAGAGACGCGCCATGAAATCTTTATACGCGGCGAATCGGCACACGCCAGCGAGTTGGTGACGCTTATGGAAAGCTCCGGACTGGTAACGCAGGCAGCGCCGCGCTCGCCGACGACCACGATCCGCACCAACACCGGCACCACCGAAATGTTCGACATCGGCGCCCAGTTGAAAAAGCTGCCGACACCCGAGCGGGTGGCGGTGATGGTTGAAGGGAAAGTCGCCGTGCCGGAAAAACCCGCGCCGCCGCCTCCGCCGCCGCGGCCGATCACCGTCCTGCCGGACAGCACCGTACCTGCTTCTGCCGCCGCTCCTGCTCCCGTTGCTGTTCCTGCTGTCGTTCCCGTCGCTACGCCAGTGGTGCAGCCTGTTGCTGCGCCTGCGCCGCGGCAGACGAGGGCGGCGCGCCGCGCCGCTGCCGCGCAAGCGGCTGCCGCAGCGAAGCAACCGGAGCCGGTTGCCGACGTGATCGATAATGGTGGAGGCGAGGAAATGGAAGACGATGGTGCGTCCCAACATCAGGAAGCGGAGGGAGGCGAATGAACGCCCGAATGACTCCGCTGCAATCGCGCTTCCTGGCGGCGTTTCTGTTCGTGCTGGCGCTTGCTGCCATCATCGCTGTATTCGTCGTGCCGACGCTGGCGCTGCACCACCGCTACGATAACGCCATCACCCAGCAGCGCGACCTGATGGCGCGCTATCAGCGCATGATCGAGCAAAAGTCGCAAGTTGAAGCGGCACTTGAAGCGATCAAGAAGCGCAATGGCCGCCGCTTCTTCCTCAAAAATACCGCCGCCAACCTGGCCGGCGCCGAGCTGGAAGGGCTGGTGCGGGCGGGTATCGAAAAAAGCGGCGGGCGCGTCGCCACCAGCCAGAGCATCGCGCCGAAAGAAGACGGCGACTTCCAGAAAATCACTGTCACCGTCCAATTTTTTGCGACGACGGCGAGCTTGCAAAAAACGATCCAGGCGCTGGAAGCGCAAACGCCCTACATGATCATCAATGGTCTGACACTGCGGCCAATGAACGCCAGTCGGGACTTCAAGCCGGCGGCGGGGCAGGAGCCGGAAGTCAACGCGCAAATCGAAGTCACCGGCTGGGCCTACCGGAACAGCGAGGGCGGAGGCGCGTCATGAGCCTGCGCACCTTGGCCATCGTCGGCGGCGCGCTGGTGGTCTTGCTGCTGATCACGCTGGGCTGGGAAGCCGAGCGGGGCAGGCGGATGCGTCAGCAGCCGCCCGAAACCGTCGCCGCCGCCAAGCCGCTGGAAATCACCTTGTTGCCGGAATTTCAGCCGAGTGACCTGCAAGCGCGCAAAGAGACCGTTGAAAGACCGTTGTTTACGCCGACCCGTCGGCCGGCGCCGCCGGCGGACGAAAAAGGGCCGAGCAGGATTGAGCGCGGGCTGTTTGTTTTATCGGGAACAGCGATCCAGGGACAAACCCGTATTGCGTTCCTGCGCAACGCCAAAGACAATAAACCGAAAACCGTTCGTGTTGGTGACACCGTCGAGGGGATGAATGTTTCCGTGATTACCGCCGACCGGGTCGTACTGACGGCGGGCGGGCAGGAAGAAGAATTGCTGCTGAAAGTGGCGGCGGGGCCGAAAGGAGCCATCACCCCGGCGGGGCAACCGCCGCAGCCGGGACAGCCACAACCGGGGCAACCGCAGCCGGGGCAACCGCCACAACCGGGGCAGCCGCAGTTAGGGCAACCACCCGTAATGAGAGCGCCGGCGGTCAGGCCGCCGCAGGGGCAGGTGGCGGCGCCCCAGGGCGTCATAGTTGCGGAAGCGGTGCCTGCGTCCGCAGGGCAGACGCAAAAAACCGGAAAAATGAGTGCGAGAGAAATCAACAGAAGTGCGCGCGAGCGCGTTGCGCTGACGCAGCAAAGCGGCGGGCAATAAAAGGCAATGAGCTATTTTTATAAGGAAAATCGGATGTTTTTCGAGCAACTGAAGCGGCGTGTTCCAAACACAGGCCTTTTGATGGCACTGGTTTTCGTGTTGTCTTCCTGTGCGCCCGCCAACAAAGACGCGCCGATCGGAGTCGATGCCCGCACGGCGGAACTCATCAAGAGCAGCAAAATGCCCTATTCACAGGGACTGGCTGAAACGGTTGATCGGGTCAAAACCGGCGCCGATGATGAAGACCGGGTCAAAATCTTCAAAGGCAGCGGCATCATGGTCAAAGGCCAAACGCCCTGGGAGCCGATGCCGGCTCCGGTGACCGTCACGCCGCCGGCCAGAGGCGCGACCACGGCGCCTGCCCCGACGACGCCCGTGCCGCCGCCCAGAAGCGCTACGCCGCCTACTCCGGTGCCGCCCACCCCGCCGGTTCCACCCACGCCTCCGGCGGGAACTGCGGTCACGCCGCCCGTTCCGGTAACGCCGACACCGCCGACGCCCGTGCCGCCGGTCAAAGGGGGTACAACCGCGCCTGCCACAGCTACGCCTCCCACTACGCCGCCCACGCCTACGCCGCCGACCGCGACCACACCGCCCGCTACGCCGCCTGTTCCCCCCACGCCGCCCACCCCCACGACCAAAAGCGGTAGCGCCGCGTCGGGTAGCAG
>WQUA01000044.1 GCA_009786025.1 Pseudomonadota bacterium
AGGTGCCAGCGCACTTCGGGCGTGCCGTCGTCGAAGGCGTTGGAGAGCAAGGCTTGCTTGCGGCAAGCGAGCGCGGCGGCGTTGAACCGGCTGATTTTTTCCACCGCGTCAATGGCGCGCATGCGCACGACCGGGTCGCCATGCGCCAGGCAAGCCCACAATTCATCAAACCGCCCCGGCGCGCGCCGGACGCTTTCCACGGCTTCGTCGGCGCGCCCGATGGAACGGCGGTCGCCGCCCTGGAGCAGAGATGAAAAAGGTTCGGTGTTCATAGCTGAAAAAAGTTGATAGCCTCGCTTTTCCAATCCGGTTTGAAGAGTTCCATGAAAGACATGACCAAATTTTCCTTTAGCTACTTCCGCGCCTCGATCGCCAAACTCACCACGTAATCGGCTATCTCTTCGCCCTGCGGCAAGGTCTGCGCGATTTGCCGGTATGGCGGGTCGTTCCAATCCTGCATATTGCGCACGCAGTCGGGTTTGGGCGCGAGGGCGCATTTCGTCATTCCCGCAGTCCTGCCGCCCACCACCGTTTCTTCAACCACAGCGCCACGCTCACCAGACCGATCAGCACCGGCACTTCCACCAACGGGCCGATGACGGCGACAAAGGCTGCGCCGGAGTTCAAACCGAACACGGCGATGGCGACCGCGATGGCCAGCTCAAAATTGTTGGAGGCGGCGGTAAAGGACAGCGTGGCCGACTGCTCGTAATTGGCCCCCACCCGCCGCGAGAGATAAAACGAGAGCAGGAACATCACCAGGAAGTAAATCAGCAGCGGAATGGCGACTTTCACCACNTCCAGCGGAAGCTGCACGATGGTTTCGCCCTTGAGCGAAAACATCACCACGATGGTGAACAGCANCGCCCGCAGCGTCCACGGGGCCACGCGCGGGATAAAAACCTGCTCGTACCAGTCCAGCCCCTTGACCTTCAGGCCATAAAAACGCGAAGCCACGCCCGCAATGAACGGCAGGCCCAGGTAGATGAACACGCTTTTGGCAATCTGCCCCATGCTCACGTCCACTACCGCCCCGGATAAGCCCAGCCAGCCGGGCAGCACGGTAATGAAGACCCAGGCATAAACCGAAAAGAACAACACCTGAAACACGGCGTTGAAGGCTACCAGTCCGGCGCAATATTCCCGGTCGCCTCCGGCAAGGTCGTTCCAGACGATCACCATCGCAATGCAGCGTGCCAGACCGATCAGGATCAAGCCCACCATGTAGCTGTTGTTGCCGGACAGAAAGGCAATCGCCAGCAAGAACATGAGCACCGGGCCGATGATCCAGTTTTGCACCAGCGAAAGCAGCAGCACTTTCTTGTCGCGCAGCACCCGGCCAAGCTGCTCGTATTTCACCTTCGCCAGCGGCGGATACATCATCAGGATCAGGCCGATGGCAATCGGAATGTTGGTCGTGCCGATCTGGAAAAAGTTGATGGCGTCTTTCACCCCCGGCACGGCCCAGCCCAGGCCCACGCCGACGAACATGGCCAGGAAGATCCACAGCGTCAGGTAACGGTCGAGGAAGGACAGGCGCTGGAGGGTGGAAGGAGGCATGGGGAGCGCCGCCATTCGCTATTTCCGCGCCTCGATCGACAAACTGACCACGTAATCGGCCATCTCTTGGCCCTGCGGCAAAGTCTGCGCGATTTGCCGGTATAGCGGGTCGTTCCAGTCCTGCATGTTGCGCACGTAGTCGGGCTTGGGCGTGAGAGCGATNGCGGTGAAGCCGGCCTGTTGCAGCATGGCGCGNGTCTCTTCCACCAACGCCGCTCCCGCCACGCAACCGACCAGCGCGGCGGCCATTTGCCGGATGTCGTCGGGCAGGGGCTTGAGCAGGGCCAGGTCGGAAACGGCCACCTTGCCGCCCGGTTTGAGCACGCGGAAGATTTCGCGCCAGACCTGGGGTTTGTCCGGTGAGAGGTTGATGACGCAGTTGGAGAGCACCACGTCCACGCTGGCGTCGGGTACGGGTAGGTTTTCGATTTCGCCGAGGCGAAATTCCACGTTGTCCAAGCCCGTGTGCTGGCGGTATGGCGCGATGTTGTTGCGGGCCACGGTCAGCATTTCGGGCGTCATGTCCACGCCGATCACGCGGCCCGAGGCTTGCACTTTTTGGCCCGCCAAAAACACGTCGAAGCCGCCGCCGCTGCCCAGGTCAAGCACGGTTTGCCCTTCCTGCAAGGCGGCAATGGCCAGCGGGTTACCGCATGAAAGGCCCATGTTGGCGCCTGCTGGCAGGTTGGCCAGACTTTGCGCGTCATAGCCCACGGCCTGCGCCAGCCGCGCCGGGTCGGCCTGGTTGCCGCGCGGCCCGCCGCAGCATCCGCCCCCGCCGCTCGATTCGCCGCCGCAGCACGAGGACTGTTGCCCGGCGGCAATGGCCGCATATCCGGCGCGTACGGTTTGCCGGATTTGTTCGCTGGATGGATCGCTCATGGAAATTTCCTTTTGGGTTACGGTTGTTTGTTTTCGCAACAGGTGGATGGCGATTGCGGCGCGGCCCGACCCGCCGGAGCGGCGTTGCCGCGGCAGCACTCATGGCTCAGGTAGGCGATGATTTCCAGCATCAGCGCAATATTGGCCTTGTAGCGCGTGTTGCGGCCCTCGCGTTCCCTGCTGGCAAGCTTGCCGTGGACCAGCGCTTTCAGGTGGAACGAAAGATTGGTCTTGGGAATGTCCAGCAGCCGCGCAATGTCGCCGGCCACCAGACCATCCGGCGCGTACCGGACCAGCAGCCGAAAAACGGCCAGCCGGGCCTCGGAAGCCAGGACTTCAAAAACGGTAGTGGCGGTTTTTGTCTCCATTGGGCGATTATTCAACTCCAATTGAACAATATCAAGAAAAATAACGCTGACGTTGTCAAAAATAGAGCCTATTCCTGCTTTGCCTCTGCCAACCAGAGCGATACGCCAACGCCCTTCCTGAAAAGGCTTACGGGCACGATGCCGAGGTGTTTTCGATACGCGTGCGGCCAGTAGCAGCCATAACAACCTCAATAGCCTTTTGCCCCGGCGCGCAGACTGTGATAGTGCCCGCTTGAAAAGCCCCGCCCAATAGCAACGGCCTACCGCTGCTGACGAAGGAAAGATAGCTCCTGACCGGCTGGTTTCCGATAGCCGTAAGGTTGAAAAAAGTGCCCGCTGATTCGTAATGGGCAATGTCTTCTTTAACCTCCAGCGAGCGACTGGTATCGGGATAGATGATCCATCCCTGCTCCCAGCCGCCTTTTTGAGTACAGGTTTGCTGGTCAGCGGAGATACAGAGGTTGACGCGCGCGTTGCGCCTGATGGCCTCGGTACGGGCGATCGTAATGGCATGATCAATGGCTTTAGCCAAATTACGCTGGCGGCTTTTGGTCAGCAAATCGCCCATGGTCGGAACAGCCATCGCCATAGTACCGGCGATCAGGGCGAGAACGACCACCAACTCGATCAGACTGAAGCCGCGGGAATGTAAGCGTTGCATCGGGTTTCTCCCTTTCCTATCAGCCCCCGAAACAACGGATGCAGGATTCCCTGTCATAATATGCGGATAGAGTATAAAAGAAACCGACAGATGTCAATAGCTTCGATAGTGAGGTTTTTATGCCTGTCATCGCGCTGTGGCACTAGCGCTGGTCTGCTCATAACGCGTATAATACCAAGTTTGCCAGAATCGGAACGTGGGATGGTCGCCGCCAAATACATCGTCGGTAACTGGAAGCTGCACGGCAACGAGCGAGAAAATGCCGCGCGCTTCGCCGCGTTGAAGGCAGGTTGTCGACCCAGCGATGCGTTAGCGGTATGCGTGCCTTTCCCGTACCTGGCACAGGCACAGCAAGCGTTGCAGGGCAGCACTATTGGTTGGGGCGCACAAAATGTCAGCGAACATGCGAAAGGCGCGTTCACTGGAGAGGTATCGGCGACGATGCTGGCCGACTTCGGATGCAGTTGTGCCATTGTCGGCCACTCCGAGCGACGTAGCCTTTATGGCGAAGACGATGCGGCTGTCGCCCGCAAGGCGCAGGCCGTGGCAACGGTCGGAATGACACCGATCGTTTGCGTCGGAGAAACGCTGACCGAGCGTGAGCGCGGCGAGACGGCGCAAGTGGTGACGCGACAGTTAGCAGCAGTGCTGGCTCACGCCTCGCCGGAAACGAAGCACAAACTGGTTGTTGCTTATGAGCCAGTCTGGGCAATCGGCAGCGGCCAGGCTGCCCTCGAAGAAGATGTGCGCGAGGTTCATGCGTTGTTGCGCAAACAACTGAATCAGGCGGGCGTAACAGGCACCCGCCTGCTGTATGGTGGCAGTGTCAAGGCAGGCAATGCCGCAGCATTGTTGAATATTACCGATGTCGATGGCGCGCTAGTGGGCGGCGCCTCGCTTAACGTAGAAGAATTTTTAGCGATTGCTCAGGCCGCACAAGCCTGATGGTGGAGTGAAAAGATGGGATTTCTTGAAAACATTTTGTGGGTCGCCCACATCCTGATTGCCGTAGCGATTTGCGGCTTTGTTCTGCTGCAACACGGCAAGGGTGCCGATATGGGCGCAGCGTTCGGAAGCGGCGCTTCCGGCAGCATTTTTGGCTCGGCGGGCTCAGCCAACTTTCTGTCGCGGGCGACAGCGGCTTTGGCAACGGCCTTCTTCATTACAAGCCTCGGCCTGACTTATTACAGCGCCCAGCACTCGGGATCAACCATCGGCGGCAGCATCATGGATCGTGCCGCGAAAACACAACCAGCGGAGCAGCCGGCGCAAACCAAACCAGCACAACCCGCCGACGTGCCTTCGGCGCCAACTACCAGCACGCCGACCGCGAACACTGCGCCTGACGTTCCCGTCGCACCGGTACCAACGCCGCGAGAAAAATCCTCCGGAGAGTCAGCGCCGAAACCGTAAAAAAACGCTACAATCGCGCACTTGAAAGCGCACGACCTGCCGACGTGGTGAAATTGGTAGACACGCTGTCTTGAGGGGGCAGTGGCGAAAGCCGTATGAGTTCGAGTCTCATCGTCGGCACCATATGATGATCCAATAGTGTCCAAAGAAGTCCAGTAAAGCCGGTTAACTCGAAAAGTTGGCCGGCTTTTTTGTTTTATAAATTTGCTTCATCAACGCTCAACACATGACGCTTACCCGCACATCTTCTTCTCCACGTATCGGCTTTGTCTCGCTCGGTTGCCCCAAGGCGCTGGTCGATTCCGAGCACATTCTGAGCCGCCTGAAAGCGGAGGGGTACGATATCGCCGAGAGCTATCAAGGCGCTGATCTGGTCGTCGTCAACACCTGCGGCTTCATTGATGCGGCGGTCGCTGAATCGCTGGACGCCATCGGCGAAGCGCTCGCCGAGAACGGCAAAGTCATCGTTACCGGCTGCCTCGGCGCGCGCGACGGCGGCGCTTTTGTGCGCGAAACGCACCCGCGCGTTCTTGCCGTCACCGGCCCATACGCTACCGATAAAGTGCTACAAGCGATCCATGCCCATCTGCCGCGCCCGCATGAACCGTTTGTCGATCTTATTCCGCCGCAAGGCATCAAGCTGACGCCGCGCCATTACGCTTATCTGAAAATTTCCGAAGGCTGTAATCATCATTGTACGTTCTGCATCATCCCCAGCCTGCGCGGTTCGCTCGTTTCTTTTCCGATCGGCAATGTTGTGCACGAAGCAGAAAAGTTATTGAATGCCGGTGTGCGCGAATTGCTCGTCGTCTCGCAGGATACCGGCGCTTACGGCGCTGACATCCGTTACCGTATCGGTTTCCATCAGGGACGGCCGCTGAAAACCCGTATCGCCGTTCTGGCGCAGGAACTCGATGCACTGGGACGCGCCCACCAGGCATGGATACGACTGCACTATGTTTACCCTTACCCGCACGTTGACGATGTGGTGGCGCTGATGTGCGACACAGCAGAAAGTGACGGCGGGCTTCTGCCCTATCTCGACATGCCGCTGCAACATGCCAGCCCGCGCATCCTGAAAGCGATGCAACGCCCCGCAGCGCCGGAGAAGGTGATCGACCGCATCCGCATCTGGCGACGCGCGCTGCCGCAATTGACCCTGCGCAGTACTTTCATCGTTGGCTTTCCGGGAGAAACCGAAGAGGATTTTTCAACGCTGTTGCAGTTTCTTGAAGAGGCGCAGCTTGATCGCGTCGGCGCTTTTCCGTACTCACCGGTGAACGGCGCTGCTGCCAACGCCTTGCCCGACGCTGTTCCCGAAGAGATCAAGCAGAAACGGCTGGAGCGCTTCATGGCGGCACAAGCTGCAATCAGCGCCCAACGCCTGCAAAACAAGATCGGGCAGACGTTGACCGTACTCGTCGATCAACAGGCGGAGGCCAAACAAGGTCGCAAAAAAACGGTCATCGCGCTTGCGCGTTCTACTGCCGACGCTCCTGAAATCGACGGCCTCGTGCAAATCGCCGATGGCCACCATCTGCTGCCGGGAACATTCGTTAAGGTCAACATTGAAGCGGCGACGGAACATGATCTGATCGCTCGCGTGGGTTGAACTCCGTTCGCCTTCCTCCTCAAGGCATGGTATCTATACAAATGGTAAGGTAATCGCGCTAACCCCAGTGATTTTGCCGCCATGAAAAATTACTTTTTATTGGGCTTTTTTTTGATCAGCAACAGCTTCCGTATGTCGTCAAGAAAGAACTTGTCTTTCACATCAAGCATCAACCATTTGCCGTCATGATATTGATGGGCATCATCAAAAACTTTTTGCGTTTCCGGTGAAAAGTGCTGTCTTTCCGCTTCAAATTTTTCACGCTCCGCCTTCCCGCACACCATCCTGAACCCGAAGCCTTTTTCGCGCGGATACAACGCACAAAGCGTTTTGCCGCTCTTTCGGAACTTGTATTCGTAAACCCCGGCGTTCCCGCCCTTCCCCCAGAGCGTTTCCATCTCGTAATGGGCGGAAACAAAATCAACAACCTCCCGCCATGCCGCAAAAGCCTTCGCCCCGACAAGTGCTTTGAGCGCTTCTTCCGAAGGGATGTTTACCGCCACCGACTTTGCCTTCGCGGCCATTATTTTTCCTCTTATTTCTTTCCCTTCCCCCCCAGCAACGACCCCAGAACGCCGCGCACAATTTCGCGTCCGATGGACGAACTGGCGCTGCGTATCACGCTCTTGGTTGCGGCCGTCAGAATGCCGTCGCGGCGGTTGTTGCCCAACAAAATATCGGACAAGCCCCCGCCGCTGCTTTTCGTTGCCGCTCCGCCCGCACTTGGCGAATTTTGCGGCGCTGTCTGCGCTGCCCGCTCCGCCAGTTTTTCGTAAGCCGATTCTCGATCGATCGTTTGATCGTAAACGCCCCTCAGCAATGAGCGCGCCTGCATCTGCCGACGCTCAGTTTCACTGATCGGGCCGATGCGGCTAGCCGGCGGCAGAATATAAACACGTTCCACTTTGTTGGGGCGTCCCTTTTCGTCGAGAAACGACACCAATGCCTCGCCGACACCAAGCTCGGTGATCGCCGTTTCAGTGTTGATCGCGGGGTTGGCGCACAGCGTTTGCGCCGCTGCTTTGACGGCTTTCTGGTCGCGCGCAGTGAAAGCGCGCAGTGCGTGGTTCACGCGGTTGCCAAGCTGGCCAAGCACATTGTCTGGAATATCGGTCGGGTTCTGCGTAACAAAATAAACACCGACGCCTTTCGAGCGCACCAGCCGCACGATCAGTTCGATCTTGTCGAGCAACGCGCGCGGAGCATCCTTGAACAGCAAATGCGCCTCATCGAAGAAGAACACCAATTTCGGCTTTTCCGGGTCGCCGACTTCGGGCAGGCGCTCGAACAATTCGGACAGCAACCACAGCAACATCGTCGAATACAGCATCGGCGAATTGAGCAACTGATCCGCCGCCAGAATGTGAACCACGCCGCGCCCCTGATCGGTTTGCAACAGGTCGTCGATATTGAGCATCGGTTCACCGAGGAAAAGTTCTCCGCCTTGCTGCTCGAGCGACAACAGCCCACGTTGAATCGCGCCGATGCTCGCCGCCGAAACATTGCCGTACTTGGTCACGAATTCCTTGGCGTTCTCGCCGACGAATTGCAGCATCGCGCGCAAGTCCTTGAGGTCGAGAAGCAGAAGCCCTTGGTCATCGGCGATCTTGAACACCATCGTCAACACGCCTTCTTGCGTGTCGTTCAACATCAAGATACGCGACAGCAACAGTGGTCCCATATCCGAAACCGTCGCCCGCAGCGGGTGCCCCTGCTTGGCGAACACATCCCAGAACACCACCGGAAACGCGCCATATTCCGGCTCGGGTAATTGCAATGCCTGCAAACGCTGCTTGAATTTTTCCGACGGCGCGCCCGCCTGCGACATTCCGGCCAGATCGCCTTTGACATCGGCCATAAAAACCGGAACGCCGATGCTGCTGAAACGCTCGGCTAAAACCTGCAAGGTCACCGTTTTACCGGTACCGGTCGCGCCGGTGATGAGACCGTGGCGATTGGCCAGCCCGGGCAACAGGGCAACGTCCTGTTCGCCGTGCTTGCCGATGAGTAAGGGTTCAATGGTCATGGTGTTCTCCCAAAAAGATGGTTTCCGCAGCGCCTGGCAACGCGCCTCTTTAAAGAATAGTTTAGCGCATTGGCGCCTCGTAAATTGCTAAAAATAAAAATTTTCACCAGGCGAGTCTACCCATCAATCAGAAAACCGTCAGCAAACACCAAAAACGCCCGGAATACAGCAAAAACGCTCCTCCGCTGAACCTCAATCCCTCGCCTCAACCCCCACCAGCGTCCGCTGAATCTCATGCAAGCGGTCGCGCAGTTCCGCCGCCCGCTCGAATTCCAGATTGCGCGCCGCTTCGAACATGGCTTTTTCGAGCGCACGCCATTCTTTCTCCAACGCTTCTTCTGACAGGTGGTCACCCTTCTTCCCGCTCTTTGTCTGATAACGCCCCCGCTTCTCAGCGGCTTTGTATCCTTTCTTTTCTTTTTCCGGTTCATACACGCCGTCGATGATGTCGGTCACGCGCTTGGTGACGCCGCGCGGCGTGATCCCGTGTGCTTCGTTGTACTGAACCTGTTTGCGCCGCCGCCGTTCGGTTTCATCAAGTGCCGCTTTCATCGAATCGGTCATCTGGTCGGCGTAGAGAATCGCCGTGCCGTGAATGTGACGCGCCGCGCGACCGATGGTTTGGATCAGCGAGCGCGTCGAACGCAAAAATCCTTCTTTGTCGGCATCGAGAATCGCCACCAGGGAAACTTCGGGAATATCCAGCCCCTCCCGCAACAGGTTGATACCGACCAACACGTCGAACTCGCCCAAGCGCAAATCGCGGATGATCTCGACACGCTCAACGGTGTCAATGTCCGAGTGCAGATAGCGCACACGAACCCCGTGTTCAGCCAAATACTCGGTCAAATCTTCGGCCATCCGCTTAGTCAACGTCGTCACCAGCACACGTTCTTTTCTGGCGACGCGCTCCGAAATCTCGCCAAGCAGATCGTCCACCTGCGTCTGTGCCGGTCGCACGTCCACTTCAGGATCAACCAGCCCGGTCGGCCGTACCACTTGCTCGACTACCTGCCCCGCGTGTTTTGCTTCATATTCGGCCGGCGTCGCCGAAACGAAAATGGTCTGCGGTAGTAATTTTTCAAATTCATCGAAACGTAAGGGGCGATTGTCGAGCGCCGACGGCAAACGAAAACCGTAATTCACCAGATTTTCCTTGCGCGCACGATCCCCCTTGTACATTCCACCCGTTTGCGGCACCGTCACATGGCTCTCGTCGATGAACATCAGCGCATTCTTCGGCAGATAATCCATCAGCGTCGGCGGCGGCTCACCGGGCGCGCGCCCCGTCAAGTGACGCGAATAATTTTCAATGCCCTTGCAAAAACCGATTTCAACCATCATTTCCAGATCGAAACGGGTGCGCTGCTCGATGCGCTGCGCTTCCACCAACTTGCCTTCCGTCAGGAATTGTTCGCGGCGTTGCACCAACTCCTCTTTGATCGCTTCCACCGCCGCCAGTGTTTTCTCGCGGCCGGTGACGTAATGCGACGATGGAAAAACCGTAAACCGGGCGATTTTCTGACGAACGCGCCCCGATAAAGGATCGAACAGTTGCAACGTTTCTACCTCATCATCAAACAGACTGATGCGCAACGCGCTCTCGGCGTGTTCAGCAGGAAAAACGTCAATAACGTCGCCGCGCACGCGAAACGTACCGCGTTTGAAATCCATTTCGGCGCGCTGGTATTGCATTTCAGTCAGCCGCCGGATGATGTCACGCTGCGTTGTCTTGTCGCCCTGGCGCACATGCAGAATCATCGCGTGATATTCGGACGGGTCGCCAATACCGTAAATGCCCGACACCGTCGCCACGATGATGCAATCGGAGCGCTCCAGAATCGCTTTGGTTGCCGATAATCGCATCTGCTCGATGTGTTCGTTGATCGACGAATCTTTTTCGATGAACAGATCGCGCGCCGGAACATACGCTTCCGGTTGGTAGTAATCGTAGTATGAAACAAAATATTCAACGGCGTTGCTCGGAAAAAATTCGCGGAACTCAGAATACAACTGCGCCGCCAGCGTTTTGTTCGGCGCCATCACCATCGCCGGTCGCCCGGTACGAGCGATCACGTTAGCCATCGTATAGGTTTTGCCCGAGCCGGTGACGCCCAGCAGGGTTTGGAACGACAGTCCGTCGTTCAATCCTTCGACCAGCTTGTCCACCGCCTCAGGCTGATCGCCGGCCAGCGTGAAATTTTGCTGTAGCTCGTAAGGGCTGCCGGGAAACGTCACTTTCATTGCGTTTTTAGTCTCTCAAATTTGAGCGGGTTGTACTTTGCACAATAGAGCTTCCCTCTTTCAGGGAGGGCATAAGGCCAAGCGTTTTCTTTGCAATCTTTGCGTTCTCTGCGGCAAAAAGGGCCTCTTTGTAAAACACTTTTTTCAGCGTTGTCGCGCCACATCAACAACGCCGGTGATTTCGCGCACCGCTTTCAGTGTCGTCTGCAAATGCGGCAACCCTTTGACTTCAGCCGTAAAATGAAAGCGCGTCTGATGTTGGTGGCTCTGCATGTTGGCCGACACCAACCTCGCCTTTTCGCGTGAAAACACTTCCGAGAGGTCGCGCAACAATCCGGGGCGGTCATTAGCGTCGACCACGATATCGACCGCAAACATGCTCTCTGCCGTATCTCCCCAGTTCGCTTCGACCAAACGTTCCGGCTTGGCCTCTTCGATACGCTTGATGTTTTCGCAACTGCTGCGATGAATCGTGACGCCTTTCTCCCGCGTCACGAATCCGACAATGGCGTCGGGCGGCGCCGGTTTGCAGCAGCGCGCCAGATTGGTCATCAGCCGATCAACGCCAACCACCAACACCCCGCCGCTCCCCGTCGTCTTCTTGCCTTGCCGCTCCGACAACGGCGCTTTGGTCTCGATCACGTCATCGCTCGGTAGCGCTTCCTGCAACGCCGCTCCGGGTTTCGCCACCGCCAGAATCATCTGCTGCAACTGCCGGTGGTTGATTTCGTCGCGCGCCGCACTGGCAAACAACTCATTGGCGCCGGCAAAGCCGCCCTGGCTCGCTAAACTTTCAAGATTGACCAGCGAAGCGCCGGCACGCGCCATCTCTTTCTCGACGATCGCACGCCCTTGCGCAATGGTTTCCTCGATCTGCTGCTGCTTGAACCATTGGCGTATCTTGCTGCGGGCGCGATGGCTAGCAACGTAATGCAGTTCGCTGTTCAACCAATCGCGCGACGGCGCGCCTTGCTTGACCGTCACGATCTCGACGCGCTGCCCGTTCTTCAACACATAATTGAGCGGCACCATCTGCCCGTTCACTTTGGCGCCACGACAACGGTGCCCCAGGTTGGAGTGCAACGCATAAGCGAAGTCGATCGGCGTCGAGCCACTCGGCAGATCGACAACCTTGCCCTGCGGCGTCAGTACATAGATGATGTCGGTAAACAAACTGCTCTTGAACGCCGACAGCAGCTCGCCTTCGTCGGACACCAGGTCTTTCCATTCGAGGATTTGCCGCAACCAGGCAATCTTTTCCTCGAAACCGGCTTCGGATTTGGCCGTCTGCCCGTAGCTTTTTTCTTTGTAGCGCCAGTGCGCCGCAACGCCGTACTCGGAATGCCGGTGCATCTCCCAAGTGCGAATCTGCACTTCAACGGATTTATTCTCCGGTCCAATCACGGCCGTATGCAGTGAGCGATAATTATTGGCTTTCGGTTTGGCGATGTAATCGTCGAACTCGCGCGGCAAAGGCGTCCACAAATGGTGAACAATCCCCAAAACCGTATAACAATCCTTCACATCATCGACCAGAATACGTACAGCACGAATATCGTACAGCGCGTCAATCTCCGCCTGCTTGCGCCGCATTTTGTTCCAAATGCTATAGATGTGTTTGGGACGACCGGTAATGTCGGCCTTGATGTGTGCCGACGCCAGCTCTTTCTTCAACGTAGCAATTACGTTCTCGATGTAACGCTGACGATCCACCTGACGTTCGTCGAGCAGCCTGGCAATCCGCCGATATTCCTCCGGCTCCAGAATGCGCAACGACAAATCTTCAAGCTCCCACTTGACCTGCCAAACGCCAAGGCGGTTAGCAAGCGGCGCAAACAAATCCGCCACTTCCCGCGCCGTCTTTTGACGCAGCGCCTCATCGCCGTGCGAAGCCAGCCGTCGAATCGTCTGCAAGCGCTCGGCCAGCTTGATCAACACGACACGAATATCTTCGACCATCGCCAGCAACATTTTGCGCAGGTTTTCCGCCTGCCGATTGCGCTCAGCAGCATCAACGCCTTGCGGTGTCATGTGAATTTCCTGCATCCGCAACGTGCCGCTGATCAGCGTCACCACATCATTACCGTAGCGTGACGCCATGCCCTCCGTCGTTTTTTCATCATTCCATGCCGGTTGGCGCGCCAGCGGCAGCAACAACGCCGCCAGCAACGTCGTCGCATCGAGATGAAGATCGGCGAGAATTTTCGCTATTCCCAGAGCGTGCACCGTCCACGGTTCGCCTGCCTCGGTGACCTTCTCGCCGCCGCCTTTGTCAACACCCTGCTGCATCTCGTCGTACGCCTGCGCAAACAAAGCGATATCCGCTTCGCTGTAAGCGTCGCGCACGCGCTCAAGCCATGCCGAAAACTGTTTTTCTTCCTGCGCCGGTGTTTCTTTAAGCGATGTTGCGTCTTTCATCGTTGTAATGCTTTCTGTTTCATGAAGCCGCTTCTTCCTGCATGGCTTTCCTGACTACTTCGGCAAGATGCATCGCCGATGCGCGCGCCAGCGTTTCGTCTTCCGCTTCGACCATCACCCTCAGCAACGGTTCGGTGCCAGAAGCCCGTAATAACAGACGACCACGCCGCCCCAACGTTGCCGCCATCGCCGCTTCTTCGGCGCGCAACTGCGCGCTGTTTTGCCAGAGCCAGCCCGCTTTCAGCGGAACGTTGATCAAGCTCTGCGGGTACAGCGCCACTTCACGCGCCGCTTCTTCCAGCGACGCCTGTTGTTCAATCAACGCCCGCAAAACTGCCAGCGCCGCGACGATGCCGTCGCCGGTGCTGTGTTTGTCCAGACAAATCAGATGCCCCGAATTTTCGCCGCCAAGTAACCAGCCTTTCTGCAACAATCGTTCCATCACGTAGCGGTCACCGACCGAAGCCCGCTCCAGCTCCAAGCCGTGACGCGATAACGCCTGCTCAAAACCGAGGTTGCTCATCAGCGTTCCGACCACACCCGACATCGCGATGCCGCGTCTCTGATAATCGCGAGCGATGATGTAAAGCAGCACATCACCGTCGTAAACTCGGCCTCTGGCATCAGCCATCATCAGCCGATCGCCATCGCCGTCGAGCGCCAGTCCCAAATCTGCTTGATGCGCACGTACCTGTTCAGACAGGAAAGTAGTGTGCACTGCGCCAACGCCGTCATTGATGTTCAGCCCGTTCGGCTCGGCCGCGACGGCAATCGCTTCGGCGCCCAACTCGTGCAATACCGGCGGCGCCACATGGTAAGCCGCGCCATGCGCGCAATCGACAACGATGCGCCAGCCTTTCAAATCCAGTTCGCCAGGAAATGTACTTTTGCAGAATTCGATATACCGCCCCGCCGCATCGTTGACGCGCCATGCCTTACCCAACGCATCAGCTTCGACACAGCGCAAAGACTGTTCAAGCTCTTCCTCAATCGCCGCTTCAATGGCATCGGGCAATTTGGTTCCGGCAGCAGAAAAAAATTTGATCCCGTTATCAGGGTACGGATTGTGTGATGCGCTGATGACGATGCCCGCCGAACGCCGCAGCGCCCGCGTCAAATAAGCCACCGCCGGCGTCGGCAACGGCCCGGTCAAATACACATCAACCCCCGCCGCCGACAGCCCAGCTTCCAGCGCTGCCTCCAGCAAATAGCCGGACGAGCGCGTATCCTTACCGATCAATACGCCGGCGTGATCAGATCGACGGGGGTCAACAGAACGCGCCAGCACGCGCCCGGCCGCCCAACCGAGCTTCAGCGCAAACTCTGGTGTGATCGGCGCCGCGCCAACGCGCCCGCGAATTCCGTCCGTTCCAAAATACCGTCGTTTCATTATCCTTTGCCCCGATCGCTGATTTCCGATAACCCCACCCCCACTCCAACCCTCCCTTTGAAGGGGCGGACTTTGAACTGCCCCCTGACGGCTACGCCATCATCGCACGCCACACACGTAACGCATCAACCGTTTCACGAACATCGTGCACGCGAACAATGCTCGCGCCCCGCGCCACCGCCGCCAAGCCCGCCGCAACACTCGCCGCCAAACGGTCATCGACAGCGCGGCCGGTCAGAAGACCCAGTGTCGATTTACGCGACCAGCCCACCAACAGCGGATAACCCAGCGCGGCCAGTTCCGGCAAACCGCGCATCAAAGCGAGATTATGAGCCACCGTCTTGCCGAAGCCAAATCCGGGGTCGAGCACGATCCGCTCGCGCGCCACGCCCGCCGCTTCCAGCACGTTTACACGCGCCAACAAAAACGCCTTCACCTCAACCACTACGTCACCGTAAACCGGCGCGTCCTGCATCGTGCGCGGCGCTCCCTGCATATGCATCAAACACACCGCCACCTGACTGCGCGCGACAACAGGCAACGCCTCCGGCGCCTGCAATGCCTGAACGTCGTTAATCATCACTGCGCCGGCGTCGATCGCCGCTTTCATCACCGCCGGTTTAACGGTATCGACCGACACCACCACACCGCGCGCCACCAGCGCCTCCACCAGCGGCAACACCCGCTGCAACTCTTCATCGTTGGAAACCGGCAACGCGCTTGGCCGCGACGATTCGCCGCCGATGTCGATCATATCAGCGCCGTCGTCAATCATCGTCAACGCTTTTTTCAGAGATTGCTCGAAATCCGGTAGCTTACTGCCACCAGAAAATGAATCCGGCGTCACATTGACAACGCCCATTACATAAGGGCGATCAAGCAACCAACAGTAAGGTCCCAACATGAGCGACAGTGGTGGCAACATAAAAAACAAGCGTCACAAAAAACACGAAAATCACGAAAAATTCTTTCGCCCTTCTCATGCATTCATGGTTGAAAAATAAAAACAAAAGAGGGCGCCCATCACGCGCGCCCTCAACCTTTGCAGCCCCCGACGCGTTGTCGTCACGCCGGGTTGGCCGACGGCGCTGCGTCGGGCTTCCCCTTAACCGCCGCGCCACCGGACGATGAACTGGAGGCGTCGCTACTACCGCTCGTTTTCGGCGGCCTCGGCAACCGGCCTGCCATGATGTCGTCGATCTGATCGGCGTCCAGCGTTTCAAATTCCATCAGCGCCGCCGTCATCGCTTCAACTTTGTCGCGGCCTTCTTCCAGCAAACGGCACGCCAAACCGTATTGCTCGTCGATGATTCGGCGGATTTCCGCGTCGACCTGTTGCATCGTCGCTTCCGAGACATTCTTGTGTGTCGTCACTGAACGGCCTAGGAATACCTCGCCTTCGTTCTCGCCATAGACCATCGTTCCCATTTTTTCCGACATCCCGAAGCGCGTCACCATGTCGCGCGCCATGTTGGTGGCGCGCTCAAAATCGTTTGACGCGCCGGTGGAAATCCGTTTGACAAACAACTCCTCCGCGACTCGGCCACCGAACAAAATGGCGATCTCGTTGAGCATTTGATCCTTGTACTGACTGATGCGGTCGCGCTCCGGCAACTGCCAGGTCAAGCCCAGCGCCCGGCCGCGCGGCACGATCGTCACCTTGTGCACCGGATCGGTTCCCGGCAACAACCGCGCCACGACCACATGCCCTGATTCGTGATACGCCGTCGCGCGTTTTTCTTCCTCGGTGAGGATCATCGAGCGCCGCTCCGGCCCCATGAAAATCTTTTCTTTGGCGTGTTCGAAATCCTCCATATCGACCAGCCTCTTGTTGGCGCGCGCCGCAAACAGCGCCGCCTCATTCACCAGATTCGCCAGATCAGCGCCGGAAAACCCGGGCGTTCCACGCGCGATCACGTCGGCCTTGACGTCGCCGGCCAACGGCACTTTGCGCATGTGAACTTTCAAAATCTGCTCGCGACCGCGAATGTCCGGCAACGGCACCACCACCTGACGATCGAAACGCCCCGGTCGCAGCAGCGCCGGATCAAGAACGTCGGGGCGGTTGGTTGCTGCGATGACAATCACGCCAGCATTGGCCTCAAAGCCGTCCATTTCAACCAGCATTTGATTCAGGGTCTGCTCGCGTTCGTCGTTGCCGCCACCGAGACCAGCACCACGCTGACGCCCCACTGCGTCAATTTCGTCGATGAAAATGATGCAAGGCGCGTTCTTCTTCGCCTGCTCGAACATATCACGTACCCGCGCCGCACCAACGCCAACGAACATCTCAACAAAGTCGGAACCGGAAATCAAAAAGAACGGCACTTTCGCCTCGCCAGCGATTGCCCGCGCCAGCAAGGTCTTGCCGGTGCCAGGCGCGCCGACCATCAGCACACCGCGCGGAATACGGCCGCCGAGCTTCTGGAATTTCGACGGGTCTTTCAGAAAATCGACCAGCTCTTGCACTTCTTCCTTAGCCTCATCGCAACCGGCAACATCGGCAAACGTCACTGCGTTGTTCGAGTCGTCAAGCATCCGGGCGCGGCTTTTGCCGAACGAAAAAGCGCCCCCCTTGCCGCCGCCCTGCATCTGCCGCATGATGAAAAACCAGAGGCCAACAATCAGCAACAGCGGAATTAGCGACGTAAGCAGAACTTCGACAAACCAGTTGCGTCCCGCTTCTTTCGCCTCAACCTTGACGCCGTTCTTGATCAGGTCATCGACCATCCACAGATCGTTGGCGCTGTAGGTAACGCGCTTCTGTCCGCTTTTGTCTTTCCAGATGATTTTTTGCCCGTCGATCACGGCTGATTCGACGTTACCGTTTTTCGCCTGCTCCTTGAAGTCGGAATAAGCGACCGGCTCGCTGCTCCCCTGCTGGTTTTCAAACTGCCTGACCGCCATCAGCACGACCGCCAGGACCACCAGCCAAATGCCAAAATTCTTTGCCCAATTATTCAATGCTTGCTCCTTGCCCGATAAGGCTTCTTTCGCGCCCGTTTTTTCAAACGCCGACGAGCGAAATTTTCGATTTAATTTGTCATTGTAACGGCGGCCGCGCCGTAAGGCCAGACTTTGATATTGTCACCCCCGGTAAACTCTTGTTTACACAGACCCACGAAACCCCTTTCCGACAACATAAATTTCCCGGCTGCGCCCGCGCGACGCTTTTGGTTTGCGCACATATACTTTGTCAAAACACGTCGCCGCCTGCTGCCGAAACGTATCACTGCCAGCGCCCTGAAACAGCTTGACCGCGAAATCGCCGCCCTCGCGCAAATGAAGCGCCGCGAATTCCAGCGCCAGTTCGGCCAGCCCTACGCTACGCGCCTGATCAGCCGCCTCCACCCCTGATAGATTGGGCGCCATGTCCGACAATACAAGATCGACCGGCGCGCCCTTCAATGCCTCCCGCATCGCTCGCAAGCCTTCTTCCGTCGCAAAATCCCCTTGAATAAATTCGACCCCGTTCATTCCGTCCATCGGCAACAAGTCGATGGCAATGATTTTCACCTGCCCGCTCAAACGCTCGCGCACCACCTGACACCAGCTTCCCGGCGCCGACCCCAAATCAACCACCGTCATTCCGGGGCGCAACAACTGATCCCGCTCCACCAATTCGAGCAGTTTAAACGCCGCCCGCGAGCGGAACCCTCGCCGCTGTGCCTCTTTCACATACGGGTCGTTCAAATGCTCATGCATCCACGCTTTGCCGAAACGATGTTTCTTGCCGCTTTTGTTAAGACTTGTCATTTTTTCAAACGCTCTCCCCAACCTCTGCCCATGATCCTTTTTGATCCCTGATCCCTGAATCAGGTAAACTTGCCGTATGTTGACATTGACCCCCACCGAACGCCGCGCCTTGCGCGCCCAAGCGCATGCGCTCTCTCCCGTCGTTACCATCGGCCAGCACGGGCTGACGCCCGCCGTGCTGCGCGAGATCGACCACGCTCTGAACATCCACGAACTCATCAAAGTACGTATTTTCAGCGATGACCGAGCCGAACGCGAAATGTTGCAACTTGCCATTTGCGATCAATTGGCCTGTGCGCCGGTGCAGCACTTGGGTAAACTGATCATCCTCTGGCGTCCGGCGCCGCCCAAGGCAGCGCTGAAAAAAACGGCACCAGCAAAGCGTCCGGCTAAAAAGGCTGCGAAAAAAGCGCTCCCCGGCGCCATCAGCCGTCATGGTCAGGCGATTAAACCGCTGTCAGCACGACAAGCGAGGGAGCAAGCGCAGCAGCCGGTATGGCAACCAACGCGACAATCCCGCGACACCAATGAAACGTCCTTCGCCGACGAACTTCCCGCCAACCGTCGTCATTCGCCACGACCTGCAAGGAGCGGCTCTTATCCAGCAATGGGCAGTTTCCGCAGTTCTCCTGCCACAAGCGACAAATCAACGTTCCAGCAGGCAAAACCATCGGCAAAGGCGCTGGCAAAACCGCCCGCAAAACAATCTCCGCGCCAATCACGTAGCGCCTCTGGGGCGCCGTATGCGACAAAACCGCAACCCTCCCGTCGGCAATCAACCAACCGACGACGGCTCGGCGCCCGCGGAAAGGTATGATTTTACCAGCCATCGAAATATTCCGGCGCCCCCTTCTTCGCCCTGTTACCCCGCTTTGGATGCCTGCTTTCGCGGGAATGGCGGGAGAAGAGGTGCCAGAGCGCTTTCAGCACAAAGACATGCAAACGCCTTTCCCTTGTGGGAGAGGGGAGCCTGGCGCGTCATACTGCGCGAAGCCGCAGGATGCAAGACGCAGAATTCGCCTAAAATGAAACGGCAAGGTAAGAGGCCATGACAAAAACGATTCCTCTGCTCGACGCCGCCGAATTCGCGCAGCAGCAGTTTCAGCAAACCGTGTGTAACATGCGCCCTGCCCAGCCCGAAATATCGCCGCCCCTTCCTGATCGGCGGCAGCGCGCACTACACGATTTGCGCATCTCGGTGACCGACCGCTGCAATTTCCGCTGCACCTACTGCATGCCAAAAAATGCGTTTGGCCGTGACCACGTTTTTCTGGCGCACGATGAAGTCTTGCGCTTTGAAGAAATCACCCGACTGGCGCGACTGTTCACCCGTCTGGGCGTGCGCAAAATCCGGCTGACCGGCGGCGAGCCGCTGCTGCGCAAAAACATCGAGCGGCTGATCGAAATGCTGGCGGCGATT
>WQUA01000045.1 GCA_009786025.1 Pseudomonadota bacterium
CTCACGCGGCATGGCTGGATCAGGGTTGCCCCCATTGTCCAAAATTCCCCACTGCTGCCTCCCGTAGGAGTCTGGGCCGTGTCTCAGTCCCAGTGTGGCTGGTCGTCCTCTCAGACCAGCTACCGATCGTCGCCTTGGTAGGCCTTTACCCCACCAACTAGCTAATCGGACATCGGCCGCTCCCATAGCGCGAGGTCTTGCGATCCCCCGCTTTCCTCCTCAGAGCATATGCGGTATTAGCCAATCTTTCGACTGGTTATCCCCCACTACGGGGCACGTTCCGATGTATTACTCACCCGTTCGCCACTCGCCATCAGGCCGAAGCCCATGCTGCCGTTCGACTTGCATGTGTAAAGCATGCCGCCAGCGTTCAATCTGAGCCAGGATCAAACTCTTCAGTCTAATCTCTGCTTAATTAACTCATTCGAAATCCGTTAAGACTGACCGTCTCGCGACGGTCACACTTGCGTACTTCTGTATGAGCACTACTATTTCTTAAACCAGTCTGCTTTCCAAGCTTGTTTGGTTTTTACGCCAGACAAGGCCCGATTCACAGACTTATAGCAGCACCCACACCTATCAATCGCCATCTTCTTAAAGAACCGCTGCGAAACAACGTGTTTTCAACAGCGCAGAAGCGGAATTATGGCACACCTGATTTTCTTTTGCAACACCCTCGACACAAAAAAGTTAGGACAAGTAAAAATCTTCGTTGCACCCTCCCGACATCACGGTATGATTGGGTTTGAGCGCCCGTGTTCATTCTTTTATCATGACCTTGCCGCCTGTACCGCCCTCATCTTCCATTCCGTCCCCGCCGCCGGAAACACCGCCGCCCGCGGCTGTAAACGTCGCTTCGGGTCGTTTTCTGGGCGCGTTGCTTTTGCTTTTCATCGCATCACTGTTTATTTGCACGCTGGTTTATCTGGCTTGGACGCTGCCGGGCGCCTGGTTCTCCAACGCTTCGATCAAAGCTTGGCTTCCACAAAACATTGCGGTCGCACGCGGCACGTTAATCGGAGTCGAATCCGGCCAGGCGCATTTCGCTCCCGAGACCACCGGATTGGCCGTATTAACCGTCAACGCTCGTTTCCCGGCGCGGGACTATCCGGTCCTGGACTGGGACATCTCCGGCCTTCCCGACGGTACGGCCGCCAAACTTTTGTGGCGCACCGATTACGCGCCCAACGCGCAGCGCCAGGTTGATTTGGTAGTCGAGAATGGCCGCCTGTTGCCGATGACCGTTGCCCACCAAATCGGCTGGCTCGGTAACGTTCTCGGTTTTGCTCTCGCCCTCCAGCTTCCGACACCGCAACCGTTCACTGTCACGAATGTTCGGGCGCATCCGATGGGTGCTTTTGAAACGCTGGGGCTGCGTATCAAAGAATGGAGCAGCTTCGTCGGCTGGCGCGGAACGTCGATTTATCAATTAGACGATCCGGGAGCGTTCCCGCTTTCACTGTTGATACTCGCTGCGCTGGTGCTGCTGCTCCTCGGCGCCGCAGCGCTTCTTCTCTGGCGACGCTGGCAAGATCGTTTCCTCGACTTCCCGCGTACCATGCCGCGCTACTGGCTCTATGGAGGAATGGCGCTTCTTTGCATAAGCTGGATGGTCCTCGATGCCCGCTGGACCATTCAACTGGCGCGACAAGTCGCGCAAACCCGGCAGGTTTACGGCAGTAAAGACTGGACGCAAAAACACCTGGCCGCCGAAGACGGCGAACTCTTCGCCTTTATCGAAAAAGCACGCGCAGAATTACCGGCAACGCCTACCCGTATCTTCATCATGTCCGAAGTCGCTTATTTGCGAAGCCGCGCCGCATACCATCTTTATCCGAACCAGGTGTATTACGATCTCAATTCGGCACAGCCTCCCGATGCGCGCTTCTTACATCCCGGCGATTACCTGCTCGTCTTTCAACAACGCGGCGTTCAATACGACGCCGCGAAGAAAAAAATCCGTCTTCCCACCGGTGCTGAACTTTCTGCCAACGCCAAAGTGATTGACGCCGGTTCTGCTCTCTTTGAGTTAACGCCATGAAGTTGACACCATGACCTGGCTTCTCGCTTTGATTGCTTTGTTTTTGCCCTGGTTAACCGGCGCCGCGCTGCTTTACGCCGCGGCAGCGTTGACGCTTCCGCGCACAGCCGTACACACGCCAGGAGAAATCGGTTGGCGGCTGGGAGCGGGCGCTTTTCTGGGTTATTGGCTGGTAACGTGCCTGATGCGCTTATACGCACTCGCTGGCATTCCTTTCGGCTTGATCGTCATCGCACTGCCGTTATTACTGATCACCGCGCTGGCCCTTTTCATCGGCTGGCGACGCGCGCCTCTTCAAAACCTCAAAGAAAACTGCCCCCTCTGTCCTCTGCCGAAATTAACACGCTATTTCTTTTTTGCGCTCCTCGCCTGGCTCGCACTGCGCTTCGGACTGCTGTTTTTTGAAGTCGCCACCCGCCCGCTCTTTCCCTGGGAAGCGTCGATTCAATGGGCTTCGAAAACGCATGTTTATTTCGGCCTGAAAACACTGGCGCCCTTCGGAGACAGCGCCGCCTGGCTCAGTGGTAACCTCAGCGGCAATCTCAACAGCCATGTTTATCTCGACAACGCGCCGAACCTGCCCATCACGTTGCCGTTGCTGCAAGCCTGGATGTGTGTCGCCATCGGCGAATGGAACGACGTGCTGATGAATCTTCCTTGGTGGGGCATGTTGCTGGCGCTGACGCTTGCCGTTTACGGCTTCATGCGCAACCAGCGCATCGGTCCTTTCGCCAGCCTCATCGCCGCCTGGCTCGTCGCGTCGCTGCCGCTGCTCAACACCCACGTCGCGCTGGCCGGTCTGCCCGACTTGCCGCTGGCGGGAACGTTCACCTTGGCGGCGTTGTCGCTGGTTCGCTGGGCGCATTCGCGGCAATGGTTCGATCTGTCGTGCGCGTTGCTTTTTGCGCTCATCGCCGCGATGCTGTGGCCAGCGGCTTACCTGTGGCTGGCCTTGCTGCTGCCGGCGCTCGTCTGCATCCTTCTTCCCAAGAGCACACGGATTCTGGCATTGGCGCTTCCCGCCATCACCGTCGTGGGACTTCTGGCGCTGACACAATTCGGCGCATCACTATCGCCCGCGCTGACAAACCTACGTTTCGACACCGACCCCGATACCTGGTTGTCCAATTTCATCACGAGAGAAAACTGGCATTTTCTCTGGCTTGCCGCATTGGCGACCCTCGCCATCGGATTCCGCGAAAGCCTGCACACGAAAATAGCGCCGCTCTCCCTGATCGTATGGGGCAGTATGCTCGTCTGCGTTGTCGCCGTTGCTTTCCCAGGGCTTTTCTCGTGGTTGTTCAACGTGATCCAAGCCGAACGCTTTCTGATCACCGCGACGCCCCTTCTTTCTATCTGGATTGTCAGCGTTTGGCATCGGCGCTTTCGGGCGGAACCGTAACGCAAAGAAGAACCTTTAACCACGAAAGACACGAAAGATAAGCTTACGCGAAGCCGTAAAGGACGCGAGTTCCTTCCCCTTCAAGGGGAAGGTTAGGATGGGGATGGGTTTCTGGATTCTGGAAGCGCACGCATCTCGCCCACAACAAACCCCCGCCCGCCTTCGGCGGGCACCCCCTTTGAAAAGGGGGCTTTTCTTTTTCGCGCCTTCGCGTGAGGCAAAAACGTCGCGTTCCCCGCCACGCTTCGCTCGCGGCTAAAGGCCGCTCACCAGCAACCTATGCACCTCGTTCCTTGCCGATTTTTCTTTGCTCTCTTTGCGTTCTTTGCGGTTAAAACGATTCTCTTATCTCGCGGATCACTTCCGGCGCTTTTATTTCGAGCGCCCGAATGTACGCTTCTTCGAGATTCCGGCAATGCTGCTTCATGTCCACCAGAGGCGATTGTTCCAATCCCCGGCGTATCCCCGCGCGCACCTCTGCCATGAACGCCTTATCTTGGCTCAAGCGCTTCGCGATCTCGATATACCCTTTCCCGCCGTGCGCGATGGTTCGCGTTTCTCCCAGATTCTTCAGAATCGAATAGCTCGACCGCTCTCCGTGACGACGCCCGACAAGAGTCACGACCGGTACGCCAGCGCTCAGCGGTTCCAGCGTCCCGTTCACATTGCCGTAAGGCATCGGGTCAAGCACGAAATCAATAATCGAATACCGCGCTTGACGTAACGTATTATTCGTCGGCATCGGAATGAAAAGATAACGGTCTTCGCCGATGCCTACGCTTTTCATCACGTTTCGGTAAATCTGTGTATAGGCCTGGGAAATCGGCGAAAAAACCAGCTTGCTTTTCGGGATCTCCTCCAAAGCCCGCTTCCATAACGCCACATATCTCGCCGAAAGTTTTGTCGGCATCACAAAAGCGCCGATCAATACCGCATCTTCCGCAATGCCTAAAGATTTTCGGTGATACGGGTGTTCTGTCGCCGCTTCAATCGGCGCATAAGGGTAAACGCACCCTTGCATCGGTAAAAATTGCTCAATCTGATAAGGCTGCATCTCCGGCAAATCGGCGTCGTAATCGGTCAGCTTGAAATCGACCGCCGATAACCCAAGCGTCCCCGCGCTCGCAATATGCGTGATCTGTACGCGCGCTGGCTTCAATGCCAGAACCCCCGGTTTGGAGCCCTTGGTATGCGTTGATAAATCCACCAGGATGTCCAAATCGTCAGCGCTGATCCGGTCAGCCAGTTCGCGCTCGCCAAGTTCGGGCAAAAAATGGAAATGATCGGCAAGCTGGAGAAATTGCTCCGTAACAAGGTCTCGCTGACTGCTTAACGAATAAAAGAACAGTTCGAATTTTTCCTTATCGTGATGTTGGGTCGCCTGCCACACCATCCGTCCCATCACATGATTCCATAAATCTCCCGACAAATAACCCACGCGAACTTTTCCGGGTTTTCTTTTCTGCGGGCGCGGCAATGACGCTCCGAGCACCCTCCGCACTACCTCGTCGTAAAGTCTGGCCATGCTTAACGAAAAATCCGGCTCTATGTCAAAGTAAAGAAGCTGATGCTGCAACGAGCCCAACACTTCCATAAGCTCACTTTTGCTTTCCGCTCTGAATCTTCCTTTCCATAATCCATCAAGAAAGAATTCAACTCCTTTGGAATCCCCTGTGAGCTGACCAACTTCCAGCCCCTGCGAAGCCATCGCGATCGATTGCGGGCAATGCGCTTGAAACTGCCGAAAATTTTCAAACCATTCGCGCATTTTCCCGGCGTCTTTCAAAATTTCGCCAAACCGCATATACGATTTGGCATGCTCCGGGTTCATTGACAACACATGGCGATAAGCGCGGCTTGCCGCCTCGAACTGTTTCTGCTCCTGAAACAACTGTCCCAAATGAAAATGCGCCTCAAGCAATTCCGGATTCAGCAAAAGCGCCCGCTGATAAGAACGCGCCGCTTCTTGCGGCTGCGCCCGTTGTTGTAACACCAGCCCCAAACCGAAATGCGCTTGGGCGTTCGTCGGCATCGCCGACAAAATATTCCTGAAAATCATTTCCGCTTTTGCGTACTCTCGCCGGGACATCGCAACCTCTCCCTCCACATGGCGAAGTCCCAAAGCATCCGGCATCAGCGACAACCCTTTTTCGACCAGCGCCTGCGCACCCGCGAGGTCTTCCTCCAGCAACAATTCGGCCAGCACTTGATACGGTTTGGCGCAATCAGGAAAAGCCGCCAGCGCTTCTGAAAGATGCTTGCCTGCTTTTTCATTGTTGCCCATATCGTGTGCCAGTGCCGCTACCAGGTAATGCACCAGCGCCATCTCCGGCTGATCGTTTAATAACGTCTCATACATTGAGCGGGAAACATCCAAATTTTTCTGCTGATGCGCTTTCAGCGCCTCGTCTTTCTTTTCGACGAACTCACGCGCCGACAAAGAAGCTGACAACGGCAGACTTTGCTGCATCAACGCTAGCGCCTCCTTCACCTCCTGCGGCGTTTCAAAAACACGATCCCACCAGGACGACAACGCCTCCAATCCTTTTTGATTTTCGGCAAAAGCCCATATGTGTCTTGCCGGTCGCTCAATGAAGAAAGTTTCCATCGGCCAGGTCATTCCGGCAAAATCAATCAACACATCGTAATCGAACAAATTCAGCACCGCCGCCGGAGATGCCGGAAGCAAACGCACCGTCCTCTTCCCGGCGCGTGCCGTTACATCATCCATGCCACCATCAACGCCGGCATCAAAAAAAGATTGCCACTGCGCCGTGTCTCCAAAAACCCAGACGTCAAGGCCATAAGGCAGCGGTAACAACGCCGACAACCGCTTTTTAACACTGTCACTGCTTTTGTTCCAAAGCGGCAACAGCACCGACACCCGCAAATATTCTCCGGCAGTGCGGCGGCACCATTGCAATGGCAAGACTTCTGCTTGCTGCTTTCTCCTGGTGTAAATCGCTTTCTGAATCTCGCCGTACCACTGAAAAAAATCTTTCGCCAAATCAAGACAATCCGCCTGTCGCAAAGCAAGCGCCAACGTGCGAAGGCCGTCGCTGTCCTGCTCGAAAATCGCCTCATCGAAAAGCGTCTTTACTTTGCCAATGTACGGCGCTTTCTGATCCGAAAACGGCAAAACCTTGCTCAACATCGCCATTTTCAATACAGGAGGCCAAGCGATTTTCAGCGCCAAACATTTTTCGGAAAAGCGTTGTTTTACCTCCTCAGTTGCCTCGATTGCCTCTGCCGCCGCATCTTGCGCGTTGATGGCTTTTGCCAATGCATATGCAAAAGCATCGTCGCAAAAAATGTCTTTGCGCTCTTCCGCCCACTGTTCCAGTTTTTCCCACTGTGACACCGCCCCGCGCTGCGCCGCCGAAATCGCGTCTATCGTTTCAGCTCGCGGTTCTCCTGCGCTTATTTTGAGAACAGCGGCAGCTTGTTCCGCCGCGCCCTCCGCATCTCCCAGATGAAGCCGGGCCTCGGCCATCGCTTGCAAACAGGGCAGCGCGGTCGGGTGGTTGGCAACTCCCTGACGCCAAACCGCATACGCTTTGCTGATGTCCCCAAGATCCCGCCAGACGCAACCAAGAAGAAAATGCGCTTCCTCCGAAGAAAACAGTTCTTTGGTTGCTTTTTCAAAACACCAAGCCGCATCTGCCAGCATCCCCTGCGCCCGATATTCTTTTCCTCGCGCCAACCAGTGAATTTTTTCTTCCGCCATAGCCTGCTATCTCTTGATGATTTTTTTTAATCCGTCGATCACGCTTTGCGGTAACAACGCGCGCAAAAACCGTCCTATCGGCGTTTGCCGAAAACGCGCCACCCATCCTGAGGCGTTTTCGCTTTGCGCACCTTTCGCCTCGGCGCTCTTTATCGACAAGCCTTCCGTATAACCCAACGCATCACGTATCCTGGCAGGAGAAAAAGAAAGTCTTTCGGAGGCAACCGTCGGCGTTCGTTCAAGCGCTTGCTTGTAACACGCGAATGTCTCCGCCACCATATGCTCCATTGTCGGCAATGAAACGTGACTTGCGTGCGTCGCCTTCTCTTGGAACGCTTCGTGATGAACCGGATCGAGCAGCGTCAGAATCCGCTGCAACATGCGTTCTTCGTCCGCCCATTCTTCATCGCTCATGATCCACCCCGCACCGTGCTCCTGCATCCGCTCCGCCAAAGCGCCGAACGGCGGCACCAGTGCCGGTCGCCCCGCCTGCCAGGTTTCGGACAACGTATAACAAAACGTCTCCGGCCCTGCTGAAGGATAAAGTACCAATTTCACATTGTAATAATCCATCAGCGTCGGCAAATCACTGGACGCGTAACGCCCATGTATCAACAAACGGCCATCGTCGCTTTGCCAGGGGCCGCGCTGCCGATCGAGATAACCGATCAACACAAAGCGTACCGCAGCATTCTTCTCCGCCGCCAACGCCGTCAAACGCTCCAGGCGCCGCGCCCCCTTGTCAGGCCCCACAGCGCCCAATACCGCAACCGTCGGCCATTGGCTGCTCGCAAACATCAACACACTCAAACTTCGGGAAGGAACCGGATTCGATGGAATCGCGTGTTCGATCCGCGTCACCGCAATCCCCGGAAAATAACGCGCGAACATTTGCCCGGCCCAGCGCGACGGCACGATGATGAAACTCGCTTTTTGCGCAAGGGCATGATGCGTCTGCCGCCATTCTGCAATATCAATAGCCGAAAAAAGCCTTTGTTGACGAAGGCAATTTTGACAAACCTCCGCCTCCATTTGCCCGCCGCAGTACCGTTCGTTAGGATTTAAAAATGTAATCGTCGGACACGCGAAACTGAGGTCGTGCGTCGTATAGCCGTAAGAAATCGACAATTTCGGCAACGCCGACAAAAACCCGTCCCGACAACCGGAAATATTGTGCACATGGATGAGATGAACACCCAAGCTCCCGCACAACTGTTCGATAAACAATGCCAGCGATTCATTATTACTGTGCCCCGCGCATATCGCAAATGTCTCCGCCCCGTCTCCCGGCGAAAATTCGACGCGCCAATGCACGTTATCCACGATAGCAAGGTAATGCCGCCATCCCGGCGGAGAATTTTTGATCAGCTTTCGCGCATGAAGCTCCGTGCCGCCCCCATGCGTATGCACGATGTGAAGCACCGCATTCTCGGGAGCATCCGCTTTGTCCTCTTCCAGTTGCGCTACCGCCCGAATAGCCCGCAACGGATCACGCGCGATGAATTGACCGACAACATCGAGATACTCAGGATGTTTGTCGAGCAACACCTGCATATTGCGCCCGCCCAACTCCTGCTTTCTTCCTTTGAACGAACGCTCGCCGAGATGCACCACAAACGCGTCATCGCACAGCACGTTGCGAAATCCCGCTTTTTTTGCCCTCAAACAGAAATCGTTTTCTTCGCCGTAACCGGCGCCGAACGCTTCATCGAAAAACCCGATACTGTCGAGCAATGAACGCTTGATGTAAAAACAAAAACCGACGCCCGTCGGAATTTCAGGGTAAGATGGTGCTGCCGCCCGGCTCAGCGCCGCACGGATCGGTTCGGGGTCTTTTCCTTCCGGCCAGCCGTTGTCCGCGCAAAAGCGTGGATAAGAACAGATTTCGGCGTTGTTTGAAAACGGCGTCGCCGTTCCGATGTGATCATCCGAATAAACGCAACGCTGCAATGCTTCCAGCCAGCCGGTCGTAACAATCGTATCGGAATTGAGCAATACGACATCGCGGCGCGGATGCGCATGGTGCGACAACTTCATTCCGCGATTGGCCGTTCCCGTAAAGCCAAGATTCACTTCATTGCGAAGCAATATTCGCTTCGGGATGTTCTCTTTCTCCCAACGCTCAAACAAACGGCCAATGTCGGGAGACGGCGAAGCATCGTCAATCAGAATCAGGCGATAATCGCCAGATGTTTTTTCCAGGACGGAAGCAACACACTGCGCGACATCCGCCGCCGCGTTATACACCGGCACGATAATATCAACACCGATAGCCGCTGACGGTTCTTGCAGCACTTTTTTATTCATGCGTTGAATCGCTTCGCCCTGCGCCGGAAAAACGCCGTTTCAACCGCGAAAGTGGCCAGCGCAACCAGCCGATCAAGCTTTCACGATAGCGCAAGAGCGCTTCCTTGTCTTTCAGGGAATATCCCAACAACTTGATTTCCCCATCTTTTCTCTGAAGCTCTTCTTCCAGCGACTGGCGCTTTTCTTCGAGCAACTGAAGGCGTACGGTTCTCTCTTCCAAAGTTTTTTGTAGCTTCAACCCTTCCTTATCGAGCCGCAGCACTTCTGCGGCCTGATGGTAAAGCCGCTTGAGCTCTTCTTCACCCACATCCGAGAACAGCGACAGTCCAGAAATCGTAGGGAGCGTGGTTTGCGCATCGCGCGCCACCAGCACGATAAAATACTTCGCTACTGGCAGTCTGGCCGCAGCGATCCTACCATCTTCCTGTTGTTGCCAGGCTTGCGCTACCATCGCCCCGCTTGACGGAACCGGCTCGCGCCAAAGGGTCGAGCCGAACCATAACCGTTGCGACAACCATATCTGCGACGGGAAAAACGGTTTCAGTAGTGTTTCCAATTCCTCCCGATTCAACTCATAAACGTGGAATGGATTGGGTGGTGTTCCCGGCGGTGAATACTCGGGGCGGTTCGGCGACGACAATATCAGGAGGCCACCTGGCGCCAGTACGCGTGCAAATTCCTCGATCATTGGCGCCTGTAGCGACTGCGGTAGATGCTCGATCGTTTCAAAAGAAACGATCAGGTCAATACTGCGATCCTCCAACGGAAGCGAAGCAGCCGACGCCTGCAAAAACCGCAAGTTGGAATGCACGCCGCCATAACGCGCCGTGGCATGCTGTATGGCTTCGGCGCTGATGTCCGCACCAATCACCGAAAGCGCGTTCGCCGCCAGAAAAGCGCTGCCGTATCCCTCGCCGCAGGCAACATCAAGCACACGCCGCCCTCGCGCAAAACTTTGCGCAAAGGCATATCGATGCCAATGTTCGTAAACGATCTCTCCGGGAATACCGGGGACGAACCGTTCGCCGGTGAAATCAAGAGTCAAAGACATAGACCACTATAGATGATGAATTTCTGCGCGCGCGTTTTTTGAAATCAGGTCGGTCTAAGTCAGAGTAAGCGTGCGGCCTGCCCTTGCTTAGTCAGCAGAGGCACTGCCTTCTTGTCAAAGGAAACAAATGTTTCAGCGCCCAACCAGTCTCCCTCGTAGGCCATGACACCATCGGCAAAATCACCGCCAACATCAAGAATGGCAAGGCCCGCTTCAACAGCAGGTCGGTTCATGGCGACCTTCTCCGCAGCAACCAACGCCCGAATGGCTGCCGTAATAGATGCGTTATCGAAGCCATAAACCTTGCGAAGCACCCAAACAAATTCACACAAACAGGGAAGCGATACCGCAATCAGCGACGCTTCTTTGAATACCTTGCCCACGATCCGCGCCTGGTTCTCGTCATCGCGCACAACGCCACGAACCAAAACATTCGTGTCTACCGCAATTTTCATTTTTCACCTGCCCAGCCAGTAATCGCCGCCTCGTCGATCTCCTCAAGGGTAGCCACTTTTTTAGTCTTGCCCGCGAGCAAACCAAGAAAATCTTCAATCGCGCCGGTAGGCCGTGCGGCTCTCATCTCGGCCCGCCCATCCGGCAGCAAATCCAACTCGATCTTCTCACCAGGCTTAATGCCCAAGTGCCGCAAGACCCCTTTCCGAAAAGTCACTTGACCCCGAACAGTAACAGTCAGAATACCCATGCGCGACCTCCTTCAAGCTCTCATTAACCGATAATCTATAATGCAATATTACCTTATTTTCAATACCTAGCCCACCCGCAGGTTCGATGGCGCACATGCTGTCTCCAGAAGGGCTTTTCATTTACCCGATTCTTTCCTTGCCGCCCGTGTTATCGTCCGTCAAAAATGGGTATCATGTGCCCTCCGGAAATCATTTTGTTAGCATGAGCCTTTCTATTCTACGTACCGATCTTTCCTCAAAAGTGGTGACGCCTCGCACCCCCCTAGCGATCACTCTTGATTTCTCAGTCGAAGAACCCATCGTTTTCGATCTTAACGCCAGCGTTGCCATCGTCAACGCGGAAAGCGGTGCATTGCTCGGCTGCTATTACCTAAGCGCCGGCGGGTGGGATGTCAGTTGGTTACCTCAGGGAGCCTACCGCCTTCAGGTAACGGAGTCCCTCCTGAGTCTTCCAGCAGGGCAATACACGGCAAACATTTCCCTTTTCCACCACGACAACGGTGCCGTTATCAATGCCAGAACGGCATCGCTTTCTTTCAGGGTCAAAAAAAGCTCCGTCAAAGAACCCTCTGCCCAATTTTCCTGGGATCTGCGAAGCCTGCAAAGCACGCCCCCCATTGAAACCCTTTCCTGGAAACGAGGTGGTGGCGATTGGTTTTACAAACATTTCGACTTTGAAGTTCGCACCATCGCCAGCTATTTGTTAAAAAATTCCCCTCTCCTCAAAGGAAAAGTTCTGAACGCCGGTTGCGGCGACGGCACCACCGATTTCGGTTTTGCCTTGCGGCTGAAGCCACAAGAAATGGTAGGTATCGATCCTTTTCGGGGGTATGAACGGTTACCTGATATTTTGAAGCAATGCAACTTCCCGATCACTCAGCTTCCGGGGAATTTGCGTTTTCTCCCGGCCAGCGCCAATGAAATTCCTTTCCCTGACGATTATTTTGATGTGGTCATGTCGTGGGGCTTGTTGGAACACATTGCCGGCGGTTATCTTCAGGCGCTTAAAGAAATGCGCCGCGTCTTGAAACCCGATGGCTTGCTGCTGGTCTGTCCCGGCCTTTTTTACTCCGACATCGGCAACCATCTCGGCGAATTCCGCTTCGCCCGCGAAGAGCCCTACGTTCACCTCAAACGCTCTCGAGAGTGGTTGCGCGAAAAAGTTCTCAGCAGCCAACCGGATTATATCGACCGTTGCGGCGACAATGCTTCGCCGGAACAATATTGGCAGTGGTTTACCGAACTCAACCTCATCACCGTGCCGGAATTTGAGAAACAACTGCGCGATCTTGATTTCGAGCCCTGGCGCGTGATCCTGCGCACCCACGACCACGTTGAATACACCCCGGAATTGCAAAAATATTCTTTCGTCGATCTGCTGGCCGGTGAACTTTATGTTTCTGCCTATAATCGTAAAAACAGAATTTAACTGCACAATGATTCATTCGCAAAGAACGCATACATCGCAAATAAAGCGTCGGCGTCATTGCGGACTCTGGCGCAGTTGATCACGCACTCCGGTTAATTTCATTTTCACTTCATTCGGTTGAATAACAATACCCGCCTTGATTTCGCCCTTATAGGCGCGGATTATTAGCGCCTTATTGAACAAGAAAAGAAATCCCTCCTTACCTCGCATGCGACTTTTGTGCAACAAGCGCCAATCCCGCCGGATATTCGAGACAAAAGATTTTGCATGAAAGAAAACCTGCTTCCAATACTGTTCTCCAGACATCCGCGCCGAACTCAAAGTGAACACGCTGATCTTCCGTCTTTTCCTCCGGTCTCCCGTGATAGCTGGGCGAAAGTCCCGCACGTGAGCGCGTCATTCTTCCGGGAATCACTGGCGTTGTAAACACGCAACGCCCTCCCGGTCGCAACACGCGATGGCATTCCGCAAGCCCTCTGAGGGGATCAACAATATGCTCCAGCGTGTCGGAATGAATGACCAGATCGAAGCTCTCTGAAGCAAAGGCCATTTTCAACATATCTATTTGCGGATATTCGACCAGTCGGTGCCCCTGCATCTTCCCAAGAAACGAGGCAAGATTGGCGGCTTCGTTGATTTCCAGAACATCCATATCGCGCGGAGCGTCACAAAACCGGTCCAGCGTTCCATAAAAATTGAGGTCAGAAAGAATCGCCGCTGCCAACGTCATTGCCCGCAAGTTGTTACGGCAGGAGTCGCAGGTGAGGCCTTGCTGGCGGCTGATGGTTGCGGATTCTTCTTCGTTTAGTTCCCATCCGCTGGCAAGCTCTCGAGGAATAACCCAAAGCTGCGAAAAAGTTTCACCACCACACACCGGGCAAGGCCCATTAAAACGTCGCATCACTCTTTCCAAGAAAAATTTTCTTCATCGGTATCCCGATCAAACCCAAGCAAACCACGCTGGCGTGCGCTTCAATTATCAGCGCATCGTGCATCCAATGATGTTGCACATTTTGTTCCTGCGTGCCGTCGCCCACGGAAACAGCGATACTGTATTTGCCGCTGGGCATCACCGGCAAACGAAACTCAAAACGCGCTGTCAGCGTTTCTCCCGGGTGCGCCGACGGCTCATTAAATCGGTACGAAAGATAAGTGTTGTCGGAGAATACCGATTGCCCCAACCGATCGCGGAAAAGAAAGCCGATGATGGGCCGCGACAACTCCTGCCGCGCTTGCGCGCGAATTTCCAGAATCACCTCTTCGCCTCCTACCACCCAAGCCAAAGGTTTCCTGTTTTTGTCCAGCAATCGTACTGAAGTAATTTTTGCGCCCCCCGCACCGAAGCCGGGGCGAGTTGGGTCAAACTGTAGAATCTCCATCTCATTACGGAGATTGGATGCATTGACAAGCGGCTCGCGCGCATCACGGTACTCTTCATCTTCCGGCTGCTTCTGGTCAATGGTTGTATCCGTATCGCTTTCGGCTGTTGCTGGTTGTACATCAGGAACCGCGCACAATGCCGCGAGGTAGTGCTCAGAAACAACCTTCGGCGAATCCATCATCACCATTTTTCCGTAATCCAGCCAGATGGCTTTTTCGCACAGGTTGATCACCGCGCCGATATCGTGGCTACAAAAAAGCAGCGTCCCGCGTTCCATGAATTGCCGCAGAAAGCGCATACACTTCTGCACAAAATAAGCGTCGCCGACCGACAGCGCTTCGTCGATCACCAAAATGTCCGCATCGACATGCGCAATCACGGCGAAAGCCAAGCGCACGAACATCCCGCTGGAGTATGTTTTCACCGGCTGCTCGACAAATTCGCCGATATCCGCAAAATCGCAAATACTCTCGAAACGCGCGTCAACTTCCTCGCGACTCAAACCATACAAACCGGCGGCGAGATAAACATTCTCCCGCCCGGTGAACTCAGGATTAAAACCGGCGCCCAATTCCAGCAGCGCGGCGATTCTCCCGTTCGTCTCCGCTGTTCCCGCGGTCGGCGTCAGCGTTCCGCAGATCAACTGCAACAACGTCGATTTGCCGCTGCCGTTGCGCCCGATGATGCCGACCGTTTCGCCGCGCCTGATCTCGAACGAAATATCGCGCAACGCCCAGAATTCCTGAAAATACTGCCGCCGACCGCGCATCAACATTTGCAACAAACGATCCCGTGGCTTTCCGTAAATCTGGTAGCACTTGCTCAGATGTTCAACTTTGATCAACACGTCAGAGGACATCGGCGAACCCCTTTCGCGTCTTCTGAAACCAGGCGAAGCCCAGCCAGGCGATCACAACACTGCCCGCCAGAGAAGCGAAGTACACACCCCAGGGCAGCGTCTTACCAAAAATCAAAACATCTCTCGACTGCTCGACAACCAGCGCCAGCGGGTTCAGCAACAGCACCTTCTGAAAACTTTCCGGCAACGCCGAAGCCGGGAAAAAAATCGGCGATAAAAACATCAACACCGTCGTGACGACGCCGACCACTTGCGCAACATCCCGCAAGAAAACTCCCAGAGAAGCCAACAACCAGCTTATCCCCGCCGTCAAAAAAATCAACGGTAACAGTACAACGGGAAAGAGCAATGCAGTCAGCGGCGGTGCGCCGATAAAAATCACATAAAAAAGGAGCCATACCGACAACGCAACCCCGCAGTGAAACAGCGCCGCGCCCAGCGTGACGATGGGTAAAATCTCCAGCGGGAAAACAACCTTTTTAACGTAGCTCGTATTGGCCAGGATCAATCCCGGTGCGCGATTCACGCACTCGGAGAAGAAATTGAAAACCAGAAGACCGGCAAACAAAATCAGCGCAAATTCCGTTTTTGAATCACTGCCGGTGTTCCAGCGCGCCCTGAAGATCACGCTGAAAACGAAAGTGTAGACAGCCAGCATCAACA
This sequence comes from Pseudomonadota bacterium, assembly GCA_009786025.1. Classification (GTDB taxonomy): domain Bacteria; phylum Pseudomonadota; class Gammaproteobacteria; order Burkholderiales; family Casimicrobiaceae; genus UBA931. The sequence continues at coordinate 15,565 of WQUA01000045.1, forward strand.
CCGGCAAAAAAAACGACCACAGAACGCCCATCACCGAGCCTCGGTAGCGACCGATGATCTCGCGCACAATCAGCGCTTTGATCAAGCTCCTGTTTTTCCACAGACTGGCGTGTGCTGTCAACATTGCTGATCTGACAAAATTAGCGCAGCTTCGGTTTAAAAGGGTGCACTATAGCCTCTGACGTCATTGCGAGCGAAGCAATCCGGTTTCCCCATCCCTTCCCCTGAGGGCATTCATGCACAAAGGGCGGATTGAAACCCGCCCTTTGTGCACGTCAATAACAACATAAGCGGTAACTTGCCGCCCAGACATCACTTCTCACTTTTTCCTTTGCCGCTTTTCTCTTCGCCGCCTTTCTTTTCGTCATCTTTACCCCCATCGCTCTTCATATTTTTAAGAATCTGCTCGATCTCCTGCCGCGAGGGAGGGGCAATATACAAGGCATCTATCACTTCCTCATTAAGAACCGTCTTAGGATCATCATTGATTTTTTCCAGTTCTTTGTTCCGATAATCCTCGACGAATTTTTGCTTTTGCTCTGCCATGATCCTATCTTTGGCTTCCTCAAAAGGCAACAATCCTGCTTCTTTTTTTCCTTCGAGGCGAATCAAGTGCCAGCCGAATTTCGTCAATACCGGCTCGCTCACATCTCCCTCTTTTTTGAGCGCAAAAGCTACCTCGGAAAATTCGGGGACCATCTCCTCATAAGAAAACCAGCCCAACTCCCCAAGCGCATTGATCGTTCCTGCGTCTTCGGAATATTGCTGGGCAGCTTTTCCGAAGTCTTCTCCCGCGACGATCTTCGCTCGGACTTCCCGCGCCAGCTTGAGTCCTTCTTCCTCGCTGTGCCGCTTGAGGTCAATGAGAATATGCGAGGCCTTGACCTGTTCTGGAACCTCATATCTTTTCTTGTTGGCAAGATAAATTTCCGAAGCCCGCGCCGCGTAAATCGCCTCATCCTTGGCAAACGCCGCATTTCCCTCCTGATCGATCTTGTCAACGCGCAGCTTTGCGTAAAACCGCTCGATTTCCGACGCCAGAATTGCCTTCACTTTGGGATCCTGATCCAGCTTTTCGGCGCGCGCCTGCGCCGCCAACGTCTTGTCCCGCAAAAGCCGCGCCAGTATCTTGATAATCGCCTTCTGATCATTGGCGACCCTTTTTCTGACATCATCCGGGAAGCGCATCAGGGCTGTTTCATAATCGCTTTTTCGCAATTCCACCCACTCATTTTTGGCCAGTAGCGGATCATCGGATGTCGACTTTTCCTGCGCCCACAGCCCTTGACAAAGCATCATCAGAAAAACACCAGCCACGCCGGCTATCAGTTTTCGGTAAAAAACACTCCTGCAAAACGAACTTTCCATTTCCTTCTTTCCTCTTTCAAAAACACCTCGACGTGACTCTATTCAAACCCGCATATCAAGTAAGCAATCGAACAGAAACGCTCCAATACAAAAACCCCGCTTTCACGGGGTTTTTGCTGTTCCCAACTGAAAAAATGCGATCATCCAAGTATCCACTCACTACTTGTAGATACTCATGACCACCTGCACATTACACGCTCCCGACAGACAAGAAGTAGTACCATTCGAGTTCAAGTTCCGAAGGTTGACATAATACGTCTGCCCACCTATCAGTTGCGGGTAGCCGGCGACGCCCGTCGTCGTGAAATATGGCCCGTAATAAACAGCGTACTGAGCAGGGAGCAGCCCCTGGGTGAAATCGCAGGGGTTCGACGAAACGGTGACGTATCGCGTCGTCGCAGTTGACTGATATTCACTGACGTTAATGGTTACGTATTTTGTCGTCAGGCCAGTGGGAACCGTGAACTTCGCCACCAAGATGCCCGAGGCCCCGGCGTTACCGAAAACCGTACCGCCCCATGGAAGGGTTGTGTTGATCACGCCGTTACTGGGGCAAGAATCGACGCCACCACCACCACCGCCGCTACCCGGCACAACGATCGGCGACCCGGTGGGAGTTTGCCAGTTGGAACAGGTCGCAGCGTTCGTGACGTCATAGCAAGCACGCATCTGATAACTGTATGAAACGCTCGCAGAGCCCTGCGTCAAGCTGTCTGACGTCGCGTTGTTGGGAATACTGCCGGAGGGGCTACGCGTCCATTGGTAAGTCACTGTATTTCCGTTGGTCGTGCACTGCCCTGCCGATAACATCACCGGGACGACACCGTTCGACATAGTACCGGCCGTTACCGACGCGATACAGTTTGAGGGCTTTTCTACTGTCGGCGGCGTTACGCCACCCGGGGCACATTGCAGCGTATAAGAATTGTTGCCATTGTCCGTAAACTGAACCGCTTGGGCACAGTTTACATCAGAGTAGGTCATCAACGGGGTGCCTGCTTCGTTAGCGTACTGTATCGTGACGCCGGCGGCGTACGCCGCTCCTGCTGACATAAGAAACAGCCCCGATACGGCTACGCAAGTACGGCGAAGCGACAAACTCCACATCACCTTGAAACCGTTAGAGTTAGAAATAGAATTGAGAGAAATCATGTTGAACTCCTTTGCTGATATATTCCTGTGCAACCGTTGCGTCCCCGTAAAGCTTCGCCTCAACCTGTGCGCCCCCTTTACTGCTCGCCTTTCTGTGCAGCCGTTGAAACCTGCTGGGTTTTGCTGCGCCCGCCTACCGTCCGTTGCCTGCAAGCTTGCTCCAGCCGGCGAGCAAAAGCCTTCTCATAAATAGGTTTATTATACTCGAAGTGCTGGACAAATGCTTTACTATTAATAAGGTAACATCTTGCAAAAGTAAATAGTGTGGTGGAAACGTCTTCCATCTTCCGCCGATCTTTCTCCATTCTCTAATCTTCGTCCTCCATTTGCAGGGAGGGTTGGGGTGGGGATGGGGGCTATTTATACGCGCAAGGGAAACCCATCCCCATCCTGACCTTCCCCTTGAAGGGGAAGGAATCCGCGTGCGTAACGAGGCGCGACAGGTCGGCGCACACGAAGGCGCGAAAATTTCCCCCTCCCCCGCTCTAAAAAAGCGCCTTTATTCGGAATCTCCCGGCGCCCCCAGAAGCGGCACCCCCAACGCACTCGCCGCGCCACGCAAATCGGCATCAAGCGTCGCCAAAGGCAAGTCGAGACGCTGCGCCAATTCGAGATAAGTCGCATCATAAAGCGTGAGCCAATACCGCTCAGCGAGCCGATTGGTCGTTACCCAGGACTGAGCGACAGTTTCCGTGTCAAGCGTAATCGGTAACGCATGGAGCGCATCAATCAACGCATACCGTTTGTATTTGTCAATTCGCTTGCGCTTCTCTGCCATCAGAAGCGCGTTCAAAACCTCCAACGGCCAAAGAGATGGAGCAACAGCACCAGAACCTTCGGCTCGCTCAAGCAAGGCCGCTGTTCCCGGCGTGCGCTCCTCCGCAAAACACCACGTCAACGCCACTGAGCTATCGACAACAAAAGTCATGGACGCCCTTCATTAACCAGCTCTTTAATAGGTACCCCCCCCAAGCTCAAGCCCTGGCTGGCCTGCCGGAGCGCATTTGCCGCCTGCCTGGCCTTGGCGCGGTCAAACGTCGGTTTGACCGGCGCGAGACGCGCAACCGGCTTGCCATGGCGGGTGATGAGAAATTCCTCACCAGCGGCCACCTGATCGAGCAAGCCGCTCAACTTGTTCTTGGCCTCAAACAACGCAATTTCACGCATAAAATCTCCCGTGTATGGCTAGACCATGTCTGGATTATAATACTTATTCCATTTTTAAATCAATACAACAAGAATGTTCACCGTTGCTCCCACTTCCACGAGAAAGGCGATCTTTAATTCTTGCCTTTTTGAGAGGGAAATTAAATTACAAAGTCATTGTTGAGGCAAAACATCGCCATCCCTGCCCCTCCACGCCCTTTGTCCTGTGAAGGGAAGAATTTTTTCACGTCTCTGCGTGAAAAAAACTTCCCTGGATAGCGTTTCGCATCAAGGCCATGATTTTCTGGATTCGCTACGCTCCCCCGCAGCCAAGAAACCCGCTCCCCTAGAGCGTTTTCTGTTTAGTTGCACACACTTTCGCGTTGCGTCATTTTATTTCCTCTCCTTCAAAGGGAGGGTCAGGTGGGGGGGAATAGCGCCCCCCCATCAACCTCCCCCCCCCCCGCAAGCGGGGGAAGGGGTTTG
>WQUA01000046.1 GCA_009786025.1 Pseudomonadota bacterium
AAGGCCACCGCCAGCGACAGCAGCATGCCCATGCTGGCGTTGATCGGAATCGGGCTCATGTACGGCCCCATCAGCCCGCTGACGAAAGCCATCGGCAGCAGCGCGGCAATCACGGTCAGCGTGGCCAAAATGGTGGGGCCGCCCACCTCATCGACCGCGCCGGGAATGATCTGCGCCAGCGTGTATCCGGGGTACAGGGCGCGGTGGCGGTGGATGTTCTCCACCACCACGATCGCGTCGTCCACCAAAATGCCGATCGAAAAAATCAGCGCGAACAGCGAAACGCGGTTGAGCGTAAAACCCCAGGCCCAGGACGCGAACAGCGTCGCCGTCAGCGTCAGCACCACCGCGCTGCCGACGATGGCCGCCTCGCGCCGGCCCAGCGCNAANAACACCAGCGCCACCACCGAGGCGGTGGCGAACAGCAGCTTTTCNATCANCTTGAGCGCCTTGTCGTTGGCGGTGGCGCCGTAGTTGCGCGTTTCGGCCACCTGCATGCCCTGCGGAATCACCGTGTTGCGCAGCGCATCGACGCGCTGCATCACGGCATTGGCGACGTCGATCGCGTTCTCGCCCGGCTTCTTGGTAATCGACAGGGTCACGGCCGGGTATTCGCCGCCGTCCTTGCCGGCAACGCCGTGCCACACGTAGCGCGCCGCCGGCAGCGGGCCGTCGCGCACCTCGGCCACGTCGCGCAAAAACACCGGACGGCCATTGCGGTTGCCGACCATCAACTGGCCCACCTCATCGGCATCGCGCAGAAAAGCCCCGGCGTCGATCGTGATGCTGCGATCGCCCCCCAGCAATTCACCGGCCGGCGCGCTCTGGTTGGCGCCTTGCAAGGCTTGGCGCAAATCGGCCACCGTCAGCCCGGCGCTGGTCAAACGCGCCGGATCCATCTCCACCCGCACCGCGCGGCCCGGCCCGCCGATGGTGCGCACCTCGCGCGTGCCGCGCACCCGCTTGAGATCGACCTCCAGACTGTGGGCGACGCGCTCCAGATCGTAAGGCCCGGCGGCCGGATCGGTGGCATACAGCGTCAGGCTGACGATCGGCACGTCGTCGATGCCCTTGGGCTTGACCAGCGGCTGGCCCACCCCCAGGCCGCGCGGCAGCCAGTCGGCGTTGGAATTGACCGTGTCCCACAGGCGCACCAGCGCCTCGGTGCGCGGCACGCCGACCTTGAACTGCACCGTCACCATCGCCATGCCGGGGCGCGACACCGACATCACATGCTCGACACCGGCGATCTGCGAAAGCACCTGCTCGGCCGGCGTGGCCACCATCTGCTCCACGTCCCGCGCCGAAGCGCCCGGAAACGGGATCACCACGTTGGCCATCGTCACGTTGATCTGCGGCTCTTCCTCGCGCGGCGTCACCAGCACCGCGAACGCACCCATCAACAACACGACCAACACCAACAATGGCGTGATACGCGCCTGATCGAAGTAAGAGGCGATACGACCTGAAATACCGAGGCGTTCGGACGTGTTCATGCTCGCCCCTTCAGCGCACGCGGGCGGCGGCCTGCGGGTCCAACGCCACCCGTTCGTTGGCGTTCAGGCCGGCCAGCACTTCCACCCGGTCTCCTGCCGCTGGGCCAAGACGCACCTGGCGCAGCAGCGGCTTGCCGTCTTGTCCGACCACGTAGACCGCCGTCAACTCGGCGCGGCGCACGATCGCCGCCGCTGGGACATACAGACGCTGCGAAGCATTGTCGCTGGCGCTCTCGCTCATCGGAAGCTCGACCCGGGCGAATTGCCCCGGGCGTGCATTCGCTAAATCGACAGGCAACATCAACCGCAATTCGCGCGTGTGTGTATTGGGATCGGTGGCGGGCAACCATTGCAATGCGACCGGTCGCAGTGTCGTTGACATTGCTGCGGCCATTTTGTCTCCCTCTCCCGCTGGCGGGAGAGGGGTGGGGGAGAGGGTGTTTCCGCCCGCTAAGCGAATTTCAATCTGTTGAGGCGTTATCGCGGCAGAAACTGCGCTCTCGGGCACCATCACGCGCACGCGCAGTGCCGTTGGGTCATAGACCGTCAACAGCGGGCGGCCGGGCATCGCCATATCGCCCAGCACGGCGTTCACGTCCGCCACGATGGCGTCATAGGGCGCATGGATGGCGTAAAAGCCGGACTGCGCGCGCGCGGCGCTGGCGCTGGCCAGCCGCGCGGCGGTTTCGGCTTGCTTAGCCTTGTATTGCGCCTCAGCGCGATCCAACGCAGCCTGGCTGATGTAGTGTTTGGCAAACAACTGCTGCTGCCGTTCGTACTCGCGGGCGGCGGCGTCGCGCGCCGCTTGCGTCGCTTCAACCTGCGCCGCGCTTGCCGCTGCCGTTTGCTCAGCGGCGCGAGCATCCAGCCGCACCAGTACCTGTCCGGCGCGCACCTTGTCGCCGGCCTTGACCGGCAGCGCCATCACCGCGCCTTGCACCTGGGCCGCCACCTCCGTCTGGCGCACCGCCTCGACCACACCGTCGAAACCGGTACGTTCGACATGACCGCCGGAAGTCACCGGCGCTGTCGCCAACGCTGCTCCGGGGGCTGCGTCCGCTGCGGCCAGCGCTGGCGGTACGCCCGTCAGCAGTAGCGTAGCGACTGTTATCAAATAGGGGGCATAGCGGAACCCACCGGCGCGGCAAGGCGGGATCAGCGAAGAAAGAGAAGAGCGTAAAGAAGACATGGTGAACACAAAGCGTAGTTTTGTGCTATTATTTACGTAATTAGTTAAATAGTCAAGCGCTTGATTTGACCACTGCCCGGACATTATTTATCCTATGCAAAATGATTCCTCCTCCGCTACTCGTTCTTGTATCCGTATGAAAGGATTGCCTCCGGAAGCCCTGAAAGAAGTCGCGGCCTATTTCCAGGCCCTGTCCGAGCCTGCGCGCTTGCAATTGCTGAACCTGCTGCGTAATGGCGATCACAGCGTCGGCGAACTCGCTGAACTGTGCGGCTTCACGGCGGCCAACGCTTCGCGACACCTGTCTTTCCTGACGCAACAAGGACTGGTCGAACGCGAGGGGCGCGGCACCAGTATTTATTACCGCATTGCTGACCCTTCGATTTACGCGCTGTGCGATCTCGTGTGTGGCAACATCGCCCGCAAGTTCGAGCGTACCGCTAGCGAGCGTCGCGCATTCACGCGCACCCAACGCGCTTCCGGACGGAGCACAAGGAAGGCCTGAGCGTAGCGAAGCGCGAAGTCCTCGTCTTCGCTAAACCTCAAGCTCCAAATAACAAGGGCGGGTTTAAAACCCGCCCTTGTTATGCTTAACGCTCCGAATGCGAATGGCGGCGCGCTACGCTTTGCCGGTTCCCTCCGTTCTCCGATACCTGATCCCGGGTCTCCCTGTGTGTCTGTGTCATGAACCTTTGCCGGTTCCCTCCGTTCTCCGATACCTGATCCCTGCCGTGGCCAACACCAGCGCCAGCAGCGCCAGCGTCAGATCGCCCAGCGCTGGCACAGCGGTGGCAATGGCGCGCGTCGCTGCTGAGATGAGCTTGGTGGCCCGGTGGTCGGCTTGCTTGGTCAGCCCCCATGTCACCGTCGCCTGGATCGGCGCATCGGTCATGGGTGCGGTGGCGATGACCTGGAAGGGGAAGGTCACGCTGTCGCCTGGATTCATGGCGGCAAGGGTGCAGTGAAAGCCGGCCGTGGTGGCCGCACAGCCGGTGGGCAGGGAACTGACGACCAGAGTCAAATTGCCGGGCAGGACGACATCAACCACTTCTCCATCCGCGGAGGGGAAGATACCCGGCTCATCGAGGTTGATGACGGTGAGCGTCATGTTGGAAGGAGTGCCCACCGGCAGCGTGTCCGGTCCCGATACCGCGACCACGAGGTCGGGTCCGGGGGTGACGATGTCGTGCAGCATTGCGGTGTTGTTGGCGAGGTTCGTTTCGCCGGTGACCTGCGAGATCACGGCGGTGATGGAGGTCTCGGTCATGATGGGATCGGGGGCGACAACCTCAAATGAAATGGCCGGTGTGCTGGCCCCCCGGCTCAGAGGGTTCAGCTTGCAAATGAAGCCGGTGGCGGTGAGGGTGACGGTACCCGGACAGCCGGTGGGGTTGCCGCTCAGTTGCAGGTCGGCGGGCAGGATCACTTCGACTTGCCCGTCCAGGGCGTCGGTGGCCTCGGGGTCGCTGCTGTTGGCGACGGTGAGTGTGACGGTGGAAGGAATGCCGACGCCCAGTTCGGTGACGCCCGTCAGATGGGCATAAAGGTCAGGGGTGGTCGCCGGGGTGGAGACGTCTGTCAGCGCGTAGGTGTTGTTGGCCGTGTTGATTTCGCCCGTCACGTTCGACACTTCGGCCAGGATGGACGCATTGGTGACGGGGGCTGTGGCGATGACCTCAAACGGAAAGTCCTTGCTGTCGCCCGCATCGAGACCAGGCAGGGTGCAGGTCAACAAAACGGACGTGGTGGCTGTGCAGCCGGCGGGCAGGGTGCCGGGCACCAGTTGCAGGCCGGTGGGCAGGGTGACCTCGACTTTTCCGTCTGCGGAAGCGATCACGCCGGGCGGGTGGAGGTTGCCGACGGTGAGCGTGATGGCGGAAGGGGTGGGGGTGCCTGCGGACGGGCCATGCAACTCCGCCATGGACAGGGAAACCCAGAGATCGGGCACGCCGACCACCGGCTGTTTGCACGCGCCGTTGAGGTCCAGCGCCGCGGCGGTGAACGCCTTGGCGATCACGGTGTGTTGCCCGGCAAAGTTGGCGCCGCTGCCGAACTCGGAGGCGTCGCTGGTCAAAAACAGGCATGCGCCCTGGCCGTTGTTGGAAGCTGTTTGCGGAATGAACAGACCCACCACATTGTTGATCGGCGTGGTGGGCGGCGGCGCCGTCGTCAAAGCTGTTTGCGTGTAGAGGGCATAATCGGGCAGCACATTGTTGATGGGGGTGTAGAACTCGCCGTTGATCTGGCTCAGGCCGGCATCGGAGAAGGTCGATGCGTAGAGCGAATATATGTTCAGGATCGCGCTGTATTGAGGCTGGTAGTTGGTCGCGCTCAATGCAAACGCGGGCCAGCTCGTGGGCCGTATGCCGCTGGCGACCTGGGTGAGTTTTTGCAGATTGCTTGCCACCTGGCAACAACCGTCGGAAAAGATCACGATGGCCGTGTCGGGGCGGGNTTGCATCGCGTTTGTCAGTTCGGCCAAACGGGCGGCGTTGATGATGCCGTTGAACGTGACGACCACCAGCAGCTTGGTGTTCGCCGTGATCGGCAGGGCAGCGGTTGCGCTCGAAAGCTTGCCCCGCCCGTCGATGGGCGTCATGCCCTCCGCCGAGGCTTCGGCCTGGAAAGCCGTCCAACCGTTGTTGATGATGGGCGTTCCAATACTGACGTAGGCGCCGCTCGATTCGTCGGTCGTCAGGTACAGCATATCTCCCGTCACAGCCAGCGCGGGCGGAATGTTAACGACGAAGAAGCCGAGCGCTAGAGCAAGTGCGGCGAAAAAACGACTGAAAAAACGACTAAAAACTGAGGTAAACATGATGCATCCTCTCCGAAGAAAACGATGAAATAAGTATGATGCCCAGAAAAATGTCTGTGGATTTTGTTTGTAGCTACAGATGCTCTATTTAGCACCGTATTATGAAAATGCTACGCCTGTTTTGTTCTTAAAAGAAGATATTTTCTTAACATCAAATGTTTTTTGATAGATTTTTCGTTTTTTTACATTTTTGTGTAATCGCGACCACACGCGACCCGGTTGGACGTAAACGTATCATCCTGCGCGCATTTATCTATAGACGCAGGGCACAGAATCACCCTACTCTTTGAGTGGTTTTTTTGGTTTCGCCCCGCTTGCGTCTGCCGAGGAATGTTATAAGCGTATTTTTACGACGTTGCGATCATTTTGAGGCGGCATCTATTTCATTGACCACAAACGCTCCACATACGCCGGCACGGCCAGCGTTGCCGGCGCATGGATGGTTTCATCGAAGCGCGAGACATTCTGACTCGGTTCGAGATTGAGTTCGACGGTTCGGGCACCATGCCGACGCGCTTCTTCAACGAAGCCCGCCGCCGGATAAACATGACCGGAAGTTCCGATCGACAAAAAAAGATCGGCCTCAGCCAACGCCCGATAGATACGATCCATCTCCAGCGGCATTTCGCCGAACCAGACGATGTGCGGCCGCAGCGGCGCTGACGACGCGCAACAAGTGCAACGATCTGCCATCGTCAAATCCCCTCGCCATTCGACGACGCGATCAGAACGGACGCAACGCGCCTTGAACAGCTCACCGTGCATATGGATGACACGTTTGCTGCCGGCACGTTCGTGCAGATCATCGACATTCTGAGTGACGAGCAAAAACCGTTCGCCAAACACCTCTTCAAGCCGCGCCAGCGCCAGATGCGCCGCGTTGGGTTGGATTACCGGATCGTGCAGTTGTCGCCGCCGTTCATTATAAAAACGCAGCACCAGTTCCGGATTGCGAGCGAATCCTTCTGGAGATGCGACATCTTCAACGCGATGATCTTCCCATAATCCATCCGCCGCGCGAAAAGTGCGAATGCCTGATTCGGCGGAAATGCCGGCGCCGGTTAAAACGACAACATGTGCGACATCGCGCTCAAACATGCGCGAAACGATTTCTGAGGTTGGATGACTCATGTCTGCTTTCTTCACAATGATGTTCGCAATGATGAGTGCAATGATATGCCTATCCGTATGATGATGGTTACAGTTTTTTGTCAAACGTCTGCTTTCCTGACGGCTTCGTTACGGCCATCGTGTAAACTAGCCGCCTTGCCGCCGACCGCTTTAATCCGCTCTCATGACTCTTGCCGTGCCCATGCTGGAAGCTCGCAATATTCACAAACGCTTCGGCAACAACGAAGTGTTGAAAGGCATTTCGCTGGCGGCGTACAAGGGCGATGTGATCTCGATCCTCGGCGCTTCCGGCTCGGGGAAAAGTACTTTTCTGCGCTGCCTCAATCTTCTGGAAATGCCTGATCAGGGTGATGTCACGCTGGACGGCGAAACATTGACGCTGACGCACAACCGGGGCGGTGAGCGTGTTGCCGCCGATCCGTCGCAGGTCGAACGGCTGCGCACCCGTTTGTCGATGGTGTTTCAGAATTTCAACCTGTGGTCGCACATGACCATTCTCGACAATTTGATCGAGGCGCCGATTCATGTGCTGAAAGTGCCGCGCGCCGAAGCGATTGCCCGCGCCGAAAAACTGCTGCACAAGGTTGGCTTGTACGAGCGCCGCCATTATTATCCCGCGCATATTTCCGGCGGCCAGCAGCAACGCGCCGCCATCGCGCGGGCGCTGGCGATGGAGCCGGAAGCGCTGTTGTTCGACGAACCGACATCGGCGCTTGATCCCGAACTGGTCGGCGATGTGCTGAAAGTGATGAAAGACCTTGCCGCCGAAGGTTCGACGATGATTGTCGTCACGCATGAAATGGCTTTCGCGCGTGAGGTGTCGTCGTACGTTGTTTTCCTGCATCAAGGGTTGATCGAAGAGCAGGGCAAACCGCAAACGCTGTTTACCGCACCGACATCCGAGCGCTTCCGACAATTTTTATCCAACACACTAAAATGATTCTTTGTTTTTCTGCTTTTTCTTTTTTAAGGAGCTTTTCATGAAAAAATTTCTGTCTTTTCTCGCCGCTGCCGTACTGTTGTGCGGCTTTACGATGGCCAGCGCGCAGGAGCGCGTTTTGCGCGTCTCCACCGACGGCACTTACCCGCCGTTCAGCGAAATCAACGCCAAAGGCGAAATGACGGGTTTCGATATCGACATCGCCAAACTGTTGTGCAAAGAAATGAAGGTCAAGTGTGAGATCGTTCAGACCGAATGGGATGGACTGATCCCTGCGCTGCGCACGCGCAAGATCGACGCCATCATCGCTTCAATGAACGCAACGCCGGAGCGCAAGAAAAGCGTCGCTTTCAGCGAGCCGTATTATCAGAATCCGGGGCGTTTCGTCTGCAAGGTCGGCGCTTCCCATGAAATGAAAGGCAAAACTCTCGGCGTGCTGCGCGCCAGCATTTTCGATACTTACGCCACCGAAAAATTGAAGAACGTGGTCAAGATCAAGCGCTATAACGCCCAGACCGACGCCAATCTCGACATGCAGGCCAACCGCGTCGATCTTCTGTTCGCCGACAGCCTGGTGCTTGAAGAAGGTTTCCTGAGCCGCCCGGAAGGTAAAGGCTACGAGTTGTGCCTTGACCCGGTCACCGATCCCAAATATTTCGGCGAAGGCATCGCCATTGCTGTTCGCTTGAACGAGAAAAAACTGGCGGACGAATTCAGCGCTGCGATCAAGGCGATTCGCGCTTCCGGCGAATATCAAAAATTGAGTCAGCAATATTTTGGCCGCGACATTTACCGGATAACACCAGAGGGCTCGGAGAAAAAAACGGTGGAGAAGAAATAAGTTTTTTCGCGTTGATCGCCATGCCCGCTGATTTCGCCGCTCACTTGCTCAACATTCTGGGCGGCGCCTGGATTTCGCTGCAAGTTGCGTTGCTGTCGTTGGCGCTGGCGTTGGCGATCGGTTTTCCGGTCGCCTCAATGCGGTTGTCGCAGCGCGGCTGGTTGTACTATCCGGCGACGGTATATACCACGCTGTTCCGCGGCATCCCCGATCTGGTGCTGATGTTCTTCCTGTTCTACGGTGGTCAGCAACTCGCCAACGATCTCACCGATGCTTACCATCTTCCGCAATGGGACATCAACCCGTTCATCGCCGGCTGCATCACACTCGGCATGATTTTTGGTGCTTACATGGCGGAGACGTTTCGCGCCGCGATCCTCGCCGTTCCGTATGGGCAAACAGAAGCGGCGCTGGCTTTCGGAATGTCGCGCCGCCAGTGTTTTCGCCGCATTGTTTTTCCGCAGATGTTGCGTCACGCGATGGCCGGTATTGGCAACAACTGGCTGGTACTGCTGAAAACGACGGCGCTGGTGTCGATCATCGGCTTGTCCGACATGGTGCGCCGCGCTGATCTTTCCGGTAAAGCGACGCACGCGCCGCTGTTTTTCTATCTGCTCGTCGCCGTTATTTTTCTGCTCTTCACCAGCGTGTCGATCCTCGTATTGCGCGTTATCAAAAAGCGCTTCAACCGCGGTTTTGAAAACCGGCTGACGGCATGAATTGGCACACCTTCCTCAGCGACAAGCTGCCGATTCTCACCGACAACTGGCTGATGTTCGTCGAAGGCGCCTGGACGACACTGTGGCTGGTCACCAGCGCGCTGGCGCTGGGACTGCTGATCGCCATTCCGTGCGGCATCGTACTCGCCACCTCGAAGCGTGCCTGGCTGCGCTGGCCGGTTGCTGCTTACAGCTATTGCTTTCGCGGCACGCCGTTGCTGATACAGGCGTATATTTTTTACTACGGTATCGGGATTCAGGTCGGCAACCTTCCCGGTATCGAAGAATCTTTCTGGTGGCCTATTCTTCAGGAAGCCTGGTGCTGGGCGCTGCTGACTTTGACGCTCAATACCGGCGCTTACACTTGCGAAATCGTCCGCGGCGCCATCGAAACCACCCCGCATGGCGAGATTGAAGCCGCCAAAGCGATGGGGATGTCGCGTTGGCTGATGCTGCGCCGCATCGTTCTTCCTAGCGCTTTCCGCCGCGCGCTCGGTATGTACAGCAATGAAATCATTTTCCTGCTGCAAGGCTCCGCCATCATCAGCGTCATCACCATTGTCGACATCACCGGTGTTGCCCGGAACCTGTACGCCACCTATTATGAGCCTTACATACCGTTTATGGCGGCTGGCCTGATCTACCTCATCATTGTCTGCGGCGTTGTTCTCGGCGCCCGCGGTGTCGAGAAGCGCTGGCTGCGACATTTTAAAACACAGCCTCGTTAGTCTAAAAGCATAATCGGCGCGCTGCCCTTCTTCGCCTGCCTGCTCTTCCGGCCTTCCGCCGCTTCCGTTAAAATCTTTCCTTCACCCCCAAGGAGAACAACATGGCTATGGCGATGTCCGACCGCGACGGTTGGATTTGGTACGACGGGAAAATGGTGCCGTGGCGCGACGCCACGACGCATGTGCTTACCCACACGCTGCATTACGGAATGGGCGTTTTTGAAGGCGTGCGCTGTTACGAGACCGCGAAAGGCCCGGCCATTTTCCGTTTGCGCGAACACACCGATCGTCTTTTCCGGTCGGCGCACATCTTCAACATGAAGATGCCGTTTTCCAAAGATGAGATCGACGCCGCGCATGTCGCCGCGGTACGCGACAACAAATTGAAGTCCGGCTACATTCGACCGCTGGCGTTTTACGGCTCGAACGCGATGGGCGTTGCCGCCAGTTCCAACCCGGTGCATGTGATCGTCGCCGCCTGGGCGTGGGGCTCGTACCTCGGCGAAGAAGGTTTGGCGAAGGGCATCCGCGTCAAGACCAGTTCATTCACTCGCCACCACGTCAACATTCACATGGCCGGCGCCAAAGCCTGCGCCAATTACCTCAATTCGATTCTCGCCAATCAGGAAGTCACCGCCGAAGGTTACGATGAGGCGCTGCTGCTTGACCCTGCTGGTTTCGTTTCCGAAGGGCCTGGCGAAAATATTTTCATCGTCAGCAACGGCGCGCTGCATACTCCCGACTTGTCGTCCAGCGCGCTGAACGGCATCACCCGCGATACCGTTATCCGGCTTGCTCGCGAAATGAAAATGGAAGTCAAAGAACGCCGCATCACCCGCGACGAAATCTATTGCGCCGACGAAGCGTTCTTCACCGGCAGCGCCGCCGAGATCACGCCGATCCGCGAACTCGACCGCCGTCAAATCGGCGTCGGCCATCGTGGCCCGGTCACCGAAAAACTGCAAGCGCGCTTTTTCGATGTTGTGCAAGGACGCGACCCATCGAAAGCCGAGTGGCTCACTTACGTCTGATGTTAGCGCGGTTTCGATTGAAGTGAACACATTCCTGTGAATGCGCGCAGCACATTTCTCCCTCCCCCTCCCCTTGGTGGAAGAGGGGCCGGGAGAGGGGTAAAGTGATGCCCTTTCTCTCTTGCCTTGCCCCCTTTTCAAAAGGGGTGTTCGTCGGAGATGGACGGGGGCTTGTCGGGGCTCCCTTTCCCGCGAGAGGAAAGAGAAAAAAGCGTACCATTACCGCTCTAACGATAGCCTGCAGGGCGTTTTCGGCAAGAAAAAACGTTGCCGAATTCTTCCGTGCCGCTCGATTCGCGAAGCCGCTTACCCATGATTTCACCTGATCCGCGCATTCTCATCATCGCTCCGTCTTGGGTTGGCGATGCGGTGCTGGCGGAACCGTTGACAGCGTTGCTGAAGGAGCGTTACCCGCGCTGCGTTATCGACGTTTTTGCGCCCTCCTGGTGCGCGCCGGTTTATGCGCGCATGCGCTACGTCCACCGCGTCATCGAAAATCCGTTGCCGCACGGCCCCCTTAACTGGCGGCGGCGCAAAGCGCTGGCAAAAGACCTCGCCGTTGTCGGCTACACCCACGCGTTCGTCTTGCCCAACAGTTGGAAGTCGGCGCTCATTCCATACTTTGCCCGCATCCCGCAGCGAATCGGCTACATCGGTGAAGCGCGCTTCGGATTACTGAACGACCGTCGCACCTTGCGCCCCGAAATGTTTCCGCGCCTCGTTGATCGTTTCGCGGCGCTCGCCTATCCTGCCGACGCTACGCCGGACAAAATCAAAACACCGATGCCGGCATTGGCGCCGCAACAAGATTCTCAGCGCGCCGTACGTGATGCGCTGCACCTTTCCGTCAGCCCGGCGCCGGTCGCTGTCTTCTGTCCCGGCGCTGAATACGGCCCGGCCAAGCGCTGGCCGCCCGAACACTTTGCCGAACTGGCGCTGCGCTTGATGGGTGAGGGCTTCGCCGTCTGGCTTGTCGGCTCGCCGAAGGACCGCCCGATCACCAATCAAATCGTCGCCGCCGTTCGTTCAAATACACCCGACAGCGATGCGCCGGGCGACCATGTTTTACGTCCGCCCTTGCACGACCTCGTCGGTCGTACCGACCTGGGCGCTGCCGTCGATCTCATCTCAGCCGCTCGCGTCGTCGTCAGCAACGATTCGGGGCTGATGCATATCGCTGCTGCGCTGGGCATTCCTCTGGTCGCGTTGTTTGGTTCGTCATCGCCGACGTACACGCCGCCGCTGTCGCCGCACGCCCGCATCGCCCGCATCGACATCGAATGCAGCCCCTGCTTCAAGCGCGAATGCCCCCGAAAACACTTCAAATGTATGCGCGAATTAACGCCGCAAATGGTTTATCAACATATCGTTGCGCTGCGTTGATCTGAGGGTGTAGTCTGGACAAGCGAAGCGCGTCACCCTGCGCGAAGTCGCAGGGCGAGAATCAAAAACATGATTTAACCGCAAAGAACGCAAAGAGCACAAAAAATTCTCACGCGAAGACATAGAAATGCACAGGGGGCGGGTTTGAAGCCTGCCCCACATTTCGTGGCTTTTGTGTTTTTCGTGGTTAGCGGTCTTTCTTCGCATTCTCCGCGTGAGAATCCCTTTTTGTACTCTTTGCACAAAAGAAACGGGCCGGAAACACCGGCCCGAATCCAGACGCTTTCTCAAAAAAGGCCTTATTGCGCTTTTTCCCCCGATGGTGCTGAAGGCGCAGGCGCGCTCTTCGCCGCCGCCGGGTGATGAGCTGAATGTCCTTTCTCTGAATGTACTTTCTCCTTCTCTTTCTTTGCCTTTACTTTGGTCTCACCGCTGCTGCCGGAAGCCGTAATGCTGTCGCCCAGCTTCGCGACTGTTTTCTTGCCGATTCCCTTGACTTTATGCAGATCATGGGTGGATTTGAACGGACCGTGTTGAGCACGGTAATCGACAATGGCCTGAGCTTTCTCCGGCCCGATGCCGGACAGCGTTTGCAGCTCTTCCTTGCTGGCTGTATTGATATCGACGGCGGCAAAAGCGCACAGCGAAAACAGCGCGAAAACAATACCGAGAATCAGTTTCTTCATAGGGAAATCCTTTCAGTCAAATCAAAAAATCGAATCACGCCGATCATCCGGCCTCTTTCCTCCCTTAACCGCCTGAAAATGATAACGTCAAAATAAATCCTTTGTTGTCATTATTGTAAAAAAAGATAAAGAGCTCCCGCAAAAAGCCTTCACAAAAAACAATCGTCAAGTTGCCGCGTTATTTACCCAGCGCTCGCCAGTATTTCGATATAGCGCGCCACCCCCGTTGCTACGTCGAACATTTTTTCCTTGTATCCGGCTGCTCGCAATTTCCCCAGATCGGCCTGGGTATAACTCTGATATTTGCCCGCCAGTTGCGGCGGAAACGGCACATATTCGATCGCGCCTGCCGCGACCCAATCCTTCAAACTGCGCGCCGCTTTCCCGTCGCGCTTCGCCAACGCGTTCAGCGTCGCCAGCGCCACTGCGTTGAAACTCTCGGCGCAACCGGAGCCGAGGTTGAAAATTCCCGAATGCTGCGGATGATCGAGAAAATACAGATTGACCATCACCACATCTTCGACCGACACAAAATCGCGCTGCTGCTCACCTGCGGCGTAACCGTCCGAACCTTCAAACAACTTTATTTTTCCGTCTTGCCGGTACTGATTGAAGAAGTGCCAGACCACCGACGCCATTCGGCCTTTGTGTTGCTCGCGCGCGCCGTAAACATTGAAATAGCGCAAGCCGACAATCGGGGCCGTTTGTTCCGGCAAGACACGTCGCACCGCCTGATCGAAAAGAAACTTCGAGTATCCGTAAACATTCAACGGCGCTTCATGAGCGCGATCTTCGACGAATGTTTTACCCGCCCCGTAAACGGATGCGCTCGATGCGTAAATCAGCGGGACATCGTTGTTCTGGCAATATTCAAGTAGGGCCATCGAATACCGGTAGTTGTTGCTCATCATGTAACGTCCGTCGGTTTCCATCGTGTCTGAACACGCGCCCTGATGCAGAACTGCGCTGATGTCATCGTCGAAATCGCCCTGTTCAAGGCGATCGAGAAATTCGTCGCGGTCGAAATAATCAGCGATGTCGCAGTCAACCAGATTTTTGAATTTGTCGGCGCGCGCCAGATGATCGACGGCGATGATTCCGGTTTCGCCGCGCGCATTCAGCGCCTTTACCAGATTGGCGCCGATAAACCCTGCTGCACCCGTGACTACGATATACACGTCAACTCCTCTTTATCTTTTGAATTTTTTCACCGACTTCTATAACTCGAAGTCGATCCGACCAACTTCCGTCGTGACGAAACGCACGCGTTTGGTGATGCCGCACAGCAGTTGATAAGGAATCGTGTTGGCGCAGCGCGCCACTTCCTCAACCGGCAAATCTTCGCCCCACAACAGCACCGGGCTGCCGACACGCGCTTCCGGAATATCGGTAATGTCAACCGTAATCATATCCATCGACACCCGTCCGGCGAGCGCGGCTCGTTTTCCCGCCACGCGCACCGGCGTGCCGTTGCGCGCCGTCACCGGATAACCGTCCGCATAACCGCAGGCTACAACGCCGATGCGCGTTGGTCGCGTTGTTCGAAACACATTGCTGTATCCGACGTATTGACCGGCAGCCACATCCTGCACCGAAATCAACTCCGAACGCAGCGACATCACCGGGCGCAAATCGAGCGAAGCCGCCGTCCTGTCTGGCAACGGCGACACACCGTAAAGCATCAGCCCCGGGCGCACAATATCACCGCCAACATCGTCGTAACGCAACACGCCGGCCGAATTGGCGATCGAGTGCGGATACGGCAACCCCCGGCACGCCTCCTTGAAAACCGCCAGCGGCGCTTCGGCGCCCGCTCGCGTTTCCGCTTGCCCCAAGTGCGTCATCAAGCGCAGCGCTGCGACCGCTGGAGAGGCGTTCAAGCGCTCGCACAACCCGGCGACATCGCCGGGCTTCACACCCAAACGGTTCATCCCGGTATTGATCTTCAGAAACACTTCCAGCGACCGCTTCAACTTGGAGCGCTCAAGAATGGCGACCTGTTCGGGGCTGTGTACGACCGTTGCGATGCGATGGCGGGAAATTTCCTGCAAATCCTCTTCGGAGAAAAAACCTTCCAACAGCAACAAGCGCCGCGTGTAATGTTGTCGCCGCAGCGCGATGGCCGCGTCCAACTCCAGCAGCGCCAACCCTCCCGCCCCACCCAACGCCGGAAGCAGCCGAAACAACCCGTGCCCATAGGCATCAGCTTTAACGACAGCCATGATCTGCGCGCCTCGAACACACTGACGAACGCGGTCAAGGTTGTGGCGTAACGCCGCCAGATTGAGTTGGGCGACAAGTTGGCGCGAGAATGAGGGCATGGTCACGTCCCCGGCAAAGCCGGAAAGATTTTTGCTTTTCTGATTATGCCATACCTGAGCAGCGTAGTACCGGGAGGGCGCTTGCCTTATCTGTCCCGTTCTCCCGGCGCAAGCCAAATAGGATTCAACATCCGGTCTTTGGTTTGGACAAAGCCTATTTTTCGATCATGATGTTTGTCCTCAAGCTTTTCCTCCGGGTCGGCATCCTCGTACCTGCCTATCATGTCCCGGTGCAGTGGATCAAACTCTGCCGTAAAGAAGCGCTGTCGCTTGTCTTTCAACACCGTTGCCAAGTTTTGGCTCTTGCGCTCTTCATGCGTGAGAAAGATGAAAGGCAACAGATCATCAAGGCGCCCAAGCAGTTGTCCGCTATTTCTTGAGCCTTTGTACGATTGCAGACGTATGGAAATCCTGTTTTGATCTTGAGCCATGATTTATCCTTTTTCGTCGTTACGTTCATATTAATGGGGCTTCGTTGCGCCGTTGGTTTGCAGCCAAGCCAGCGCGAGCGCGGCGGCTTCCGGGTCTTCGATGGTGATTTTTGCGGCGTTCCTTCAAGATGCGCTTTTTACTATCAATGAAGTCAGTGATGTGCTTGGCGCACAGAAAAGGGATTGCATCAACCGATAGATCATGGTGCAGCGAGGTATGACCATTGATCAGCGTCAAGAACAGCTCAGAGAACGGAATGAATCGTTAGGCTCCTGCCTGAATAAGCGCCTGCCTGGCTGCATAAAACGTTTCATGGGTCTCCCACGATTCTACGGGCAATATCTGTACCTGTTAACCGAAAGGCAGTCTAGCAGACGAAGTTGTCTTTTCTCCATGAAAAAAGCCGCCCGATGGATTTTATCGGACGGCTTCGGATGATTCTGTGGTGCCGGGAGAGGGACTCGAACCCTCACAGTATCGCTACCGGCGGATTTTGAGTCCGCTGCGTCTACCAATTCCGCCATCCCGGCTGGGCTGAGGCGGCATTATCGCAAAAAAACGGCGCTTGCGGGAATGAAATAAGGACAATGACGATCAGGGTGTTTGCAAGCCACTCTCCCGGTCTTCGGCCACCCTCTTCCGCGAGGGGAGAGGGAAAATCAACATGCGCCGGCAGCAACGATGACGTCATTTACCGCCCTCTCCTGCAAGAAGAGGGCCTTGAATTTCGTTGAGGAGCGTTGAGTCTGTGGGGTGGGGAGCCCAAAAGCTACGGTTTTGCGCGCTGATGGGCGCTTGGTCCTACAGAGGCAGGGCGCTCCCAATGGCGCTGTGGCTGCCGATAACATCTCTTTCATCATAGGTTCATGATGGGTTGCAGTTGTTTACGTGATCAGCGCTACATATGACCCCGATTTCGGGCGTTGCGCGGAGCGCAAAAAGCCTCGGCCTTTTAGGGCTGATTACGCCTATAAGAATATTCCGCACATAGTAAGCGATAGCCATAATTCATTGAGCGGCGACGCGCCTGGTATCGCTTTTTGCGGAAACTTGACAGAGTAAATAAATTATAAAAATGCCGAAGAAAATGTTTCATTTTATTTATTTGTTTATCTTTTAAAATTGTCGATATAAAGCGATTCGTTGGAATGCGCAAGAGAGGAACAGCATTTTTTGTAAGCAGTAAATTAAATAAAAAAGAAAAAAATATGAAATGACACACATAATTTGGCATAAATCATAGTTAATAAAAACTGCACAATAACCAAATGGTCTGTTTTGTGTATTTCGTTTTATATTCATTCTGTTGTGTTTAATAGATTCTTTGATTTAACAATTTTGTCTCTTTACGGAGACTTCCCTATGAAAAACTTATTTTTTGTGTCGCCAGATGGAGACTTGATTGTTAAAAAAAGTGTTTTGTACTCTGCTTTTTACAAACGAATTTATAAAATTTCCGTTACTTTGTATTGACGGCATAAGTCTTTGGTAGCAATATTCCGTCGGAAATATGCCACGAATGCGTACCCTCCGGAAATTTTGGGTAACGGGCCGAAAGAGGCGCTGCTCAAAGGGTGATGCGGACAACGTGAGCGTAAAGAGAAGTAAAGGGCGCTGAGGCACATCAGGGAAGCGCGCTTCAAAAAAAGCAACGAGGATAGTTCCGGGGAAATAAGGCCTGGGCGGCGTGGTTGTTTCTGCGCACTAGCCAGGCCGTTTCAACCGGTGAGGTGGTTACTGTTTTTTATGGAAATCAGAATGGATGGTTCCCCGAAAGGGAGTCCGTGTTTGTTTGAATGCCTCAAACGCGAGCGCAGGGCGCCGGGTTCGGGGTTTTTCGTCTTGCAGTCAGGAGTTTGTGATGAAGATGCGCGCTGGTTTTAACCCCATTTTTTCAGGCTTTTTCTCGGTTTTCGCTAAGGCGAGAGGAGAGGGTTCATTGAAAAGTTCATTGCAACGGGAAGGCGGCGGCTTGCCCGGTTCCGATTCCCGGACAGAGACGAGAGAATGGCGTGGGGATGATTCCCAGAGCCGAAGTATGTCCAAACTCACGGCGTTGCTGGCAACCGGATTGCTGGCAGTTGGTCTTGCGGGCAGCGCGTTTGCTCAACAAAATATATCGGGAAATATAACGACAGGAACCTCTGCCAGTTCGCCTCTGGCCGTAGCGAACTACGACTGCAATTCGCTGTATTCGGCGGACACAAACGATGTTTATAGGATTGACAACCCCGCCACATCGGCGGCGTCAACGATGATGTACAGACCGCAAGGGTTTTCGGGAACGGGTTACTACCCGAGCCAGCCGTCGACCATTGCCTTGGGGTACCGGTATGGAAAGAATGCGGAGGGTATTCCGTTGGATGAAAACGGCAACCCGGATCCGAATCAGAAGCTGGTCATGTACCACTGGTGGTGGCAAGAAAACGGAAATGCTACTACTGGCGGCAAGTCTCGCATTGGCGTCGTTGTAAACGGTGAGTCGCAATGGACTTTGATGCTGGCGCCCTCAAATACGGATGGAACCGGTTATCAATATTGGTCGGGCGGCGAGGTTGAGCAGAGAACGGGCAGAATTTTCTTTTCAGGTGGCGAAGATTCGACCCTGGGCAATAACTTCCGCATGATGTTGTATAACCCGAGAACCGGTGAAACCATCCGGAGCGGTAACGACATCGGGCCCGCATCAGCGGCCGATAAATTGCCCAGCACCTCAATGGCGGATGCGTATGTTGCTTCGGATATGGCGGTAGATGCCGAGGGAAATGCCTACATATTGGTGGGTAACGCAAATAAGAAGCTGGTTCGAATTGTCCCTGGTGGAGACCTTAATGGGACGTGGAAATATAACATTGTGACGCCGATTACCGGGACGATACCGCCGGGCACGGATTTATGGGGGATGGCTTTCCTTAATGGCGCCTTGTATGTGAGGAACGGCGTTAACACGGCTACCACCTCTCTTTATAAGATCGACGTGCTTTCGGGGCAGTCTACGGCTGTACCGGGTAATCCGGGTGGCGGGCAGTTCGACTTGGCGACTTGCCAGACAGCGCCGGTGATCGCCGGTGTGGTGCGTAATGATCCGAAGGGGGATGGCACGGGAACAGGCGTAGCCGGTGTGACGGTTGATATTTACAAAGAAGAAAACGGAGTGCCTGTTTACAGAGGTTCCCGTACGACCAGTGGTAATGGCGACTACAGTTTCATCCTCGATTCGACCGACGCCGTCTTCTACATTCGTGTTCGGCAGCCGCAGATCAACGGCCTCAACGCTACGCAAAGCTGGGCGGGTGTGGGCGGCACGCGAAATATTTCTTCGGCGTTCTGCTACGACGACAACGGCGTCACGCGAGAAGTCACCACCTCCGGCCTCTGCCGCGGCGTGCGGCCGGCTGGCAGCGATCCGGCGGTTAACGATCTCAGTAAAGCGCAAATTTACGGCAAGGTGAAGGTCACCACCGACATGGAAGTCGGGCATATCGACTTCGGCCTCAGCGTCGTATCCAGCTATGGCGATGCGGCAAGCACGACCGGCATCGGCACCCCCCCCGCGAGTTCCGGCTACCGGGTGCTGCGCGCGCAAGGCGGCCCGGCGCACAACACCTTCAACAAGAGCCTGTGGCTGGGCGACACCGTGGGCACG
>WQUA01000047.1 GCA_009786025.1 Pseudomonadota bacterium
GGCGACCTGGGTGAGTTTTTGCAGATTGCTTGCCACCTGGCAACAACCGTCGGAAAAGATCACGATGGCCGTGTCGGGGCGGGTTTGCATCGCGTTTGTCAGTTCGGCCAAACGGGCGGCGTTGATGATGCCGTTGAACGTGACGACCACCAGCAGCTTGGTGTTCGCCGTGATCGGCAGGGCAGCGGTTGCGCTCGAAAGCTTGCCCCGCCCGTCGATGGGCGTCATGCCCTCCGCCGAGGCTTCGGCCTGGAAAGCCGTCCAACCGTTGTTGATGATGGGCGTTCCAATACTGACGTAGGCGCCGCTCGATTCGTCGGTCGTCAGGTACAGCATATCTCCCGTCACAGCCAGCGCGGGCGGAATGTTAACGACGAAGAAGCCGAGCGCTAGAGCAAGTGCGGCGAAAAAACGACTGAAAAAACGACTAAAAACTGAGGTAAACATGATGCATCCTCTCCGAAGAAAACGATGAAATAAGTATGATGCCCAGAAAAATGTCTGTGGATTTTGTTTGTAGCTACAGATGCTCTATTTAGCACCGTATTATGAAAATGCTACGCCTGTTTTGTTCTTAAAAGAAGATATTTTCTTAACATCAAATGTTTTTTGATAGATTTTTCGTTTTTTTACATTTTTGTGTAATCGCGACCACACGCGACCCGGTTGGACGTAAACGTATCATCCTGCGCGCATTTATCTATAGACGCAGGGCACAGAATCACCCTACTCTTTGAGTGGTTTTTTTGGTTTCGCCCCGCTTGCGTCTGCCGAGGAATGTTATAAGCGTATTTTTACGACGTTGCGATCATTTTGAGGCGGCATCTATTTCATTGACCACAAACGCTCCACATACGCCGGCACGGCCAGCGTTGCCGGCGCATGGATGGTTTCATCGAAGCGCGAGACATTCTGACTCGGTTCGAGATTGAGTTCGACGGTTCGGGCACCATGCCGACGCGCTTCTTCAACGAAGCCCGCCGCCGGATAAACATGACCGGAAGTTCCGATCGACAAAAAAAGATCGGCCTCAGCCAACGCCCGATAGATACGATCCATCTCCAGCGGCATTTCGCCGAACCAGACGATGTGCGGCCGCAGCGGCGCTGACGACGCGCAACAAGTGCAACGATCTGCCATCGTCAAATCCCCTCGCCATTCGACGACGCGATCAGAACGGACGCAACGCGCCTTGAACAGCTCACCGTGCATATGGATGACACGTTTGCTGCCGGCACGTTCGTGCAGATCATCGACATTCTGAGTGACGAGCAAAAACCGTTCGCCAAACACCTCTTCAAGCCGCGCCAGCGCCAGATGCGCCGCGTTGGGTTGGATTACCGGATCGTGCAGTTGTCGCCGCCGTTCATTATAAAAACGCAGCACCAGTTCCGGATTGCGAGCGAATCCTTCTGGAGATGCGACATCTTCAACGCGATGATCTTCCCATAATCCATCCGCCGCGCGAAAAGTGCGAATGCCTGATTCGGCGGAAATGCCGGCGCCGGTTAAAACGACAACATGTGCGACATCGCGCTCAAACATGCGCGAAACGATTTCTGAGGTTGGATGACTCATGTCTGCTTTCTTCACAATGATGTTCGCAATGATGAGTGCAATGATATGCCTATCCGTATGATGATGGTTACAGTTTTTTGTCAAACGTCTGCTTTCCTGACGGCTTCGTTACGGCCATCGTGTAAACTAGCCGCCTTGCCGCCGACCGCTTTAATCCGCTCTCATGACTCTTGCCGTGCCCATGCTGGAAGCTCGCAATATTCACAAACGCTTCGGCAACAACGAAGTGTTGAAAGGCATTTCGCTGGCGGCGTACAAGGGCGATGTGATCTCGATCCTCGGCGCTTCCGGCTCGGGGAAAAGTACTTTTCTGCGCTGCCTCAATCTTCTGGAAATGCCTGATCAGGGTGATGTCACGCTGGACGGCGAAACATTGACGCTGACGCACAACCGGGGCGGTGAGCGTGTTGCCGCCGATCCGTCGCAGGTCGAACGGCTGCGCACCCGTTTGTCGATGGTGTTTCAGAATTTCAACCTGTGGTCGCACATGACCATTCTCGACAATTTGATCGAGGCGCCGATTCATGTGCTGAAAGTGCCGCGCGCCGAAGCGATTGCCCGCGCCGAAAAACTGCTGCACAAGGTTGGCTTGTACGAGCGCCGCCATTATTATCCCGCGCATATTTCCGGCGGCCAGCAGCAACGCGCCGCCATCGCGCGGGCGCTGGCGATGGAGCCGGAAGCGCTGTTGTTCGACGAACCGACATCGGCGCTTGATCCCGAACTGGTCGGCGATGTGCTGAAAGTGATGAAAGACCTTGCCGCCGAAGGTTCGACGATGATTGTCGTCACGCATGAAATGGCTTTCGCGCGTGAGGTGTCGTCGTACGTTGTTTTCCTGCATCAAGGGTTGATCGAAGAGCAGGGCAAACCGCAAACGCTGTTTACCGCACCGACATCCGAGCGCTTCCGACAATTTTTATCCAACACACTAAAATGATTCTTTGTTTTTCTGCTTTTTCTTTTTTAAGGAGCTTTTCATGAAAAAATTTCTGTCTTTTCTCGCCGCTGCCGTACTGTTGTGCGGCTTTACGATGGCCAGCGCGCAGGAGCGCGTTTTGCGCGTCTCCACCGACGGCACTTACCCGCCGTTCAGCGAAATCAACGCCAAAGGCGAAATGACGGGTTTCGATATCGACATCGCCAAACTGTTGTGCAAAGAAATGAAGGTCAAGTGTGAGATCGTTCAGACCGAATGGGATGGACTGATCCCTGCGCTGCGCACGCGCAAGATCGACGCCATCATCGCTTCAATGAACGCAACGCCGGAGCGCAAGAAAAGCGTCGCTTTCAGCGAGCCGTATTATCAGAATCCGGGGCGTTTCGTCTGCAAGGTCGGCGCTTCCCATGAAATGAAAGGCAAAACTCTCGGCGTGCTGCGCGCCAGCATTTTCGATACTTACGCCACCGAAAAATTGAAGAACGTGGTCAAGATCAAGCGCTATAACGCCCAGACCGACGCCAATCTCGACATGCAGGCCAACCGCGTCGATCTTCTGTTCGCCGACAGCCTGGTGCTTGAAGAAGGTTTCCTGAGCCGCCCGGAAGGTAAAGGCTACGAGTTGTGCCTTGACCCGGTCACCGATCCCAAATATTTCGGCGAAGGCATCGCCATTGCTGTTCGCTTGAACGAGAAAAAACTGGCGGACGAATTCAGCGCTGCGATCAAGGCGATTCGCGCTTCCGGCGAATATCAAAAATTGAGTCAGCAATATTTTGGCCGCGACATTTACCGGATAACACCAGAGGGCTCGGAGAAAAAAACGGTGGAGAAGAAATAAGTTTTTTCGCGTTGATCGCCATGCCCGCTGATTTCGCCGCTCACTTGCTCAACATTCTGGGCGGCGCCTGGATTTCGCTGCAAGTTGCGTTGCTGTCGTTGGCGCTGGCGTTGGCGATCGGTTTTCCGGTCGCCTCAATGCGGTTGTCGCAGCGCGGCTGGTTGTACTATCCGGCGACGGTATATACCACGCTGTTCCGCGGCATCCCCGATCTGGTGCTGATGTTCTTCCTGTTCTACGGTGGTCAGCAACTCGCCAACGATCTCACCGATGCTTACCATCTTCCGCAATGGGACATCAACCCGTTCATCGCCGGCTGCATCACACTCGGCATGATTTTTGGTGCTTACATGGCGGAGACGTTTCGCGCCGCGATCCTCGCCGTTCCGTATGGGCAAACAGAAGCGGCGCTGGCTTTCGGAATGTCGCGCCGCCAGTGTTTTCGCCGCATTGTTTTTCCGCAGATGTTGCGTCACGCGATGGCCGGTATTGGCAACAACTGGCTGGTACTGCTGAAAACGACGGCGCTGGTGTCGATCATCGGCTTGTCCGACATGGTGCGCCGCGCTGATCTTTCCGGTAAAGCGACGCACGCGCCGCTGTTTTTCTATCTGCTCGTCGCCGTTATTTTTCTGCTCTTCACCAGCGTGTCGATCCTCGTATTGCGCGTTATCAAAAAGCGCTTCAACCGCGGTTTTGAAAACCGGCTGACGGCATGAATTGGCACACCTTCCTCAGCGACAAGCTGCCGATTCTCACCGACAACTGGCTGATGTTCGTCGAAGGCGCCTGGACGACACTGTGGCTGGTCACCAGCGCGCTGGCGCTGGGACTGCTGATCGCCATTCCGTGCGGCATCGTACTCGCCACCTCGAAGCGTGCCTGGCTGCGCTGGCCGGTTGCTGCTTACAGCTATTGCTTTCGCGGCACGCCGTTGCTGATACAGGCGTATATTTTTTACTACGGTATCGGGATTCAGGTCGGCAACCTTCCCGGTATCGAAGAATCTTTCTGGTGGCCTATTCTTCAGGAAGCCTGGTGCTGGGCGCTGCTGACTTTGACGCTCAATACCGGCGCTTACACTTGCGAAATCGTCCGCGGCGCCATCGAAACCACCCCGCATGGCGAGATTGAAGCCGCCAAAGCGATGGGGATGTCGCGTTGGCTGATGCTGCGCCGCATCGTTCTTCCTAGCGCTTTCCGCCGCGCGCTCGGTATGTACAGCAATGAAATCATTTTCCTGCTGCAAGGCTCCGCCATCATCAGCGTCATCACCATTGTCGACATCACCGGTGTTGCCCGGAACCTGTACGCCACCTATTATGAGCCTTACATACCGTTTATGGCGGCTGGCCTGATCTACCTCATCATTGTCTGCGGCGTTGTTCTCGGCGCCCGCGGTGTCGAGAAGCGCTGGCTGCGACATTTTAAAACACAGCCTCGTTAGTCTAAAAGCATAATCGGCGCGCTGCCCTTCTTCGCCTGCCTGCTCTTCCGGCCTTCCGCCGCTTCCGTTAAAATCTTTCCTTCACCCCCAAGGAGAACAACATGGCTATGGCGATGTCCGACCGCGACGGTTGGATTTGGTACGACGGGAAAATGGTGCCGTGGCGCGACGCCACGACGCATGTGCTTACCCACACGCTGCATTACGGAATGGGCGTTTTTGAAGGCGTGCGCTGTTACGAGACCGCGAAAGGCCCGGCCATTTTCCGTTTGCGCGAACACACCGATCGTCTTTTCCGGTCGGCGCACATCTTCAACATGAAGATGCCGTTTTCCAAAGATGAGATCGACGCCGCGCATGTCGCCGCGGTACGCGACAACAAATTGAAGTCCGGCTACATTCGACCGCTGGCGTTTTACGGCTCGAACGCGATGGGCGTTGCCGCCAGTTCCAACCCGGTGCATGTGATCGTCGCCGCCTGGGCGTGGGGCTCGTACCTCGGCGAAGAAGGTTTGGCGAAGGGCATCCGCGTCAAGACCAGTTCATTCACTCGCCACCACGTCAACATTCACATGGCCGGCGCCAAAGCCTGCGCCAATTACCTCAATTCGATTCTCGCCAATCAGGAAGTCACCGCCGAAGGTTACGATGAGGCGCTGCTGCTTGACCCTGCTGGTTTCGTTTCCGAAGGGCCTGGCGAAAATATTTTCATCGTCAGCAACGGCGCGCTGCATACTCCCGACTTGTCGTCCAGCGCGCTGAACGGCATCACCCGCGATACCGTTATCCGGCTTGCTCGCGAAATGAAAATGGAAGTCAAAGAACGCCGCATCACCCGCGACGAAATCTATTGCGCCGACGAAGCGTTCTTCACCGGCAGCGCCGCCGAGATCACGCCGATCCGCGAACTCGACCGCCGTCAAATCGGCGTCGGCCATCGTGGCCCGGTCACCGAAAAACTGCAAGCGCGCTTTTTCGATGTTGTGCAAGGACGCGACCCATCGAAAGCCGAGTGGCTCACTTACGTCTGATGTTAGCGCGGTTTCGATTGAAGTGAACACATTCCTGTGAATGCGCGCAGCACATTTCTCCCTCCCCCTCCCCTTGGTGGAAGAGGGGCCGGGAGAGGGGTAAAGTGATGCCCTTTCTCTCTTGCCTTGCCCCCTTTTCAAAAGGGGTGTTCGTCGGAGATGGACGGGGGCTTGTCGGGGCTCCCTTTCCCGCGAGAGGAAAGAGAAAAAAGCGTACCATTACCGCTCTAACGATAGCCTGCAGGGCGTTTTCGGCAAGAAAAAACGTTGCCGAATTCTTCCGTGCCGCTCGATTCGCGAAGCCGCTTACCCATGATTTCACCTGATCCGCGCATTCTCATCATCGCTCCGTCTTGGGTTGGCGATGCGGTGCTGGCGGAACCGTTGACAGCGTTGCTGAAGGAGCGTTACCCGCGCTGCGTTATCGACGTTTTTGCGCCCTCCTGGTGCGCGCCGGTTTATGCGCGCATGCGCTACGTCCACCGCGTCATCGAAAATCCGTTGCCGCACGGCCCCCTTAACTGGCGGCGGCGCAAAGCGCTGGCAAAAGACCTCGCCGTTGTCGGCTACACCCACGCGTTCGTCTTGCCCAACAGTTGGAAGTCGGCGCTCATTCCATACTTTGCCCGCATCCCGCAGCGAATCGGCTACATCGGTGAAGCGCGCTTCGGATTACTGAACGACCGTCGCACCTTGCGCCCCGAAATGTTTCCGCGCCTCGTTGATCGTTTCGCGGCGCTCGCCTATCCTGCCGACGCTACGCCGGACAAAATCAAAACACCGATGCCGGCATTGGCGCCGCAACAAGATTCTCAGCGCGCCGTACGTGATGCGCTGCACCTTTCCGTCAGCCCGGCGCCGGTCGCTGTCTTCTGTCCCGGCGCTGAATACGGCCCGGCCAAGCGCTGGCCGCCCGAACACTTTGCCGAACTGGCGCTGCGCTTGATGGGTGAGGGCTTCGCCGTCTGGCTTGTCGGCTCGCCGAAGGACCGCCCGATCACCAATCAAATCGTCGCCGCCGTTCGTTCAAATACACCCGACAGCGATGCGCCGGGCGACCATGTTTTACGTCCGCCCTTGCACGACCTCGTCGGTCGTACCGACCTGGGCGCTGCCGTCGATCTCATCTCAGCCGCTCGCGTCGTCGTCAGCAACGATTCGGGGCTGATGCATATCGCTGCTGCGCTGGGCATTCCTCTGGTCGCGTTGTTTGGTTCGTCATCGCCGACGTACACGCCGCCGCTGTCGCCGCACGCCCGCATCGCCCGCATCGACATCGAATGCAGCCCCTGCTTCAAGCGCGAATGCCCCCGAAAACACTTCAAATGTATGCGCGAATTAACGCCGCAAATGGTTTATCAACATATCGTTGCGCTGCGTTGATCTGAGGGTGTAGTCTGGACAAGCGAAGCGCGTCACCCTGCGCGAAGTCGCAGGGCGAGAATCAAAAACATGATTTAACCGCAAAGAACGCAAAGAGCACAAAAAATTCTCACGCGAAGACATAGAAATGCACAGGGGGCGGGTTTGAAGCCTGCCCCACATTTCGTGGCTTTTGTGTTTTTCGTGGTTAGCGGTCTTTCTTCGCATTCTCCGCGTGAGAATCCCTTTTTGTACTCTTTGCACAAAAGAAACGGGCCGGAAACACCGGCCCGAATCCAGACGCTTTCTCAAAAAAGGCCTTATTGCGCTTTTTCCCCCGATGGTGCTGAAGGCGCAGGCGCGCTCTTCGCCGCCGCCGGGTGATGAGCTGAATGTCCTTTCTCTGAATGTACTTTCTCCTTCTCTTTCTTTGCCTTTACTTTGGTCTCACCGCTGCTGCCGGAAGCCGTAATGCTGTCGCCCAGCTTCGCGACTGTTTTCTTGCCGATTCCCTTGACTTTATGCAGATCATGGGTGGATTTGAACGGACCGTGTTGAGCACGGTAATCGACAATGGCCTGAGCTTTCTCCGGCCCGATGCCGGACAGCGTTTGCAGCTCTTCCTTGCTGGCTGTATTGATATCGACGGCGGCAAAAGCGCACAGCGAAAACAGCGCGAAAACAATACCGAGAATCAGTTTCTTCATAGGGAAATCCTTTCAGTCAAATCAAAAAATCGAATCACGCCGATCATCCGGCCTCTTTCCTCCCTTAACCGCCTGAAAATGATAACGTCAAAATAAATCCTTTGTTGTCATTATTGTAAAAAAAGATAAAGAGCTCCCGCAAAAAGCCTTCACAAAAAACAATCGTCAAGTTGCCGCGTTATTTACCCAGCGCTCGCCAGTATTTCGATATAGCGCGCCACCCCCGTTGCTACGTCGAACATTTTTTCCTTGTATCCGGCTGCTCGCAATTTCCCCAGATCGGCCTGGGTATAACTCTGATATTTGCCCGCCAGTTGCGGCGGAAACGGCACATATTCGATCGCGCCTGCCGCGACCCAATCCTTCAAACTGCGCGCCGCTTTCCCGTCGCGCTTCGCCAACGCGTTCAGCGTCGCCAGCGCCACTGCGTTGAAACTCTCGGCGCAACCGGAGCCGAGGTTGAAAATTCCCGAATGCTGCGGATGATCGAGAAAATACAGATTGACCATCACCACATCTTCGACCGACACAAAATCGCGCTGCTGCTCACCTGCGGCGTAACCGTCCGAACCTTCAAACAACTTTATTTTTCCGTCTTGCCGGTACTGATTGAAGAAGTGCCAGACCACCGACGCCATTCGGCCTTTGTGTTGCTCGCGCGCGCCGTAAACATTGAAATAGCGCAAGCCGACAATCGGGGCCGTTTGTTCCGGCAAGACACGTCGCACCGCCTGATCGAAAAGAAACTTCGAGTATCCGTAAACATTCAACGGCGCTTCATGAGCGCGATCTTCGACGAATGTTTTACCCGCCCCGTAAACGGATGCGCTCGATGCGTAAATCAGCGGGACATCGTTGTTCTGGCAATATTCAAGTAGGGCCATCGAATACCGGTAGTTGTTGCTCATCATGTAACGTCCGTCGGTTTCCATCGTGTCTGAACACGCGCCCTGATGCAGAACTGCGCTGATGTCATCGTCGAAATCGCCCTGTTCAAGGCGATCGAGAAATTCGTCGCGGTCGAAATAATCAGCGATGTCGCAGTCAACCAGATTTTTGAATTTGTCGGCGCGCGCCAGATGATCGACGGCGATGATTCCGGTTTCGCCGCGCGCATTCAGCGCCTTTACCAGATTGGCGCCGATAAACCCTGCTGCACCCGTGACTACGATATACACGTCAACTCCTCTTTATCTTTTGAATTTTTTCACCGACTTCTATAACTCGAAGTCGATCCGACCAACTTCCGTCGTGACGAAACGCACGCGTTTGGTGATGCCGCACAGCAGTTGATAAGGAATCGTGTTGGCGCAGCGCGCCACTTCCTCAACCGGCAAATCTTCGCCCCACAACAGCACCGGGCTGCCGACACGCGCTTCCGGAATATCGGTAATGTCAACCGTAATCATATCCATCGACACCCGTCCGGCGAGCGCGGCTCGTTTTCCCGCCACGCGCACCGGCGTGCCGTTGCGCGCCGTCACCGGATAACCGTCCGCATAACCGCAGGCTACAACGCCGATGCGCGTTGGTCGCGTTGTTCGAAACACATTGCTGTATCCGACGTATTGACCGGCAGCCACATCCTGCACCGAAATCAACTCCGAACGCAGCGACATCACCGGGCGCAAATCGAGCGAAGCCGCCGTCCTGTCTGGCAACGGCGACACACCGTAAAGCATCAGCCCCGGGCGCACAATATCACCGCCAACATCGTCGTAACGCAACACGCCGGCCGAATTGGCGATCGAGTGCGGATACGGCAACCCCCGGCACGCCTCCTTGAAAACCGCCAGCGGCGCTTCGGCGCCCGCTCGCGTTTCCGCTTGCCCCAAGTGCGTCATCAAGCGCAGCGCTGCGACCGCTGGAGAGGCGTTCAAGCGCTCGCACAACCCGGCGACATCGCCGGGCTTCACACCCAAACGGTTCATCCCGGTATTGATCTTCAGAAACACTTCCAGCGACCGCTTCAACTTGGAGCGCTCAAGAATGGCGACCTGTTCGGGGCTGTGTACGACCGTTGCGATGCGATGGCGGGAAATTTCCTGCAAATCCTCTTCGGAGAAAAAACCTTCCAACAGCAACAAGCGCCGCGTGTAATGTTGTCGCCGCAGCGCGATGGCCGCGTCCAACTCCAGCAGCGCCAACCCTCCCGCCCCACCCAACGCCGGAAGCAGCCGAAACAACCCGTGCCCATAGGCATCAGCTTTAACGACAGCCATGATCTGCGCGCCTCGAACACACTGACGAACGCGGTCAAGGTTGTGGCGTAACGCCGCCAGATTGAGTTGGGCGACAAGTTGGCGCGAGAATGAGGGCATGGTCACGTCCCCGGCAAAGCCGGAAAGATTTTTGCTTTTCTGATTATGCCATACCTGAGCAGCGTAGTACCGGGAGGGCGCTTGCCTTATCTGTCCCGTTCTCCCGGCGCAAGCCAAATAGGATTCAACATCCGGTCTTTGGTTTGGACAAAGCCTATTTTTCGATCATGATGTTTGTCCTCAAGCTTTTCCTCCGGGTCGGCATCCTCGTACCTGCCTATCATGTCCCGGTGCAGTGGATCAAACTCTGCCGTAAAGAAGCGCTGTCGCTTGTCTTTCAACACCGTTGCCAAGTTTTGGCTCTTGCGCTCTTCATGCGTGAGAAAGATGAAAGGCAACAGATCATCAAGGCGCCCAAGCAGTTGTCCGCTATTTCTTGAGCCTTTGTACGATTGCAGACGTATGGAAATCCTGTTTTGATCTTGAGCCATGATTTATCCTTTTTCGTCGTTACGTTCATATTAATGGGGCTTCGTTGCGCCGTTGGTTTGCAGCCAAGCCAGCGCGAGCGCGGCGGCTTCCGGGTCTTCGATGGTGATTTTTGCGGCGTTCCTTCAAGATGCGCTTTTTACTATCAATGAAGTCAGTGATGTGCTTGGCGCACAGAAAAGGGATTGCATCAACCGATAGATCATGGTGCAGCGAGGTATGACCATTGATCAGCGTCAAGAACAGCTCAGAGAACGGAATGAATCGTTAGGCTCCTGCCTGAATAAGCGCCTGCCTGGCTGCATAAAACGTTTCATGGGTCTCCCACGATTCTACGGGCAATATCTGTACCTGTTAACCGAAAGGCAGTCTAGCAGACGAAGTTGTCTTTTCTCCATGAAAAAAGCCGCCCGATGGATTTTATCGGACGGCTTCGGATGATTCTGTGGTGCCGGGAGAGGGACTCGAACCCTCACAGTATCGCTACCGGCGGATTTTGAGTCCGCTGCGTCTACCAATTCCGCCATCCCGGCTGGGCTGAGGCGGCATTATCGCAAAAAAACGGCGCTTGCGGGAATGAAATAAGGACAATGACGATCAGGGTGTTTGCAAGCCACTCTCCCGGTCTTCGGCCACCCTCTTCCGCGAGGGGAGAGGGAAAATCAACATGCGCCGGCAGCAACGATGACGTCATTTACCGCCCTCTCCTGCAAGAAGAGGGCCTTGAATTTCGTTGAGGAGCGTTGAGTCTGTGGGGTGGGGAGCCCAAAAGCTACGGTTTTGCGCGCTGATGGGCGCTTGGTCCTACAGAGGCAGGGCGCTCCCAATGGCGCTGTGGCTGCCGATAACATCTCTTTCATCATAGGTTCATGATGGGTTGCAGTTGTTTACGTGATCAGCGCTACATATGACCCCGATTTCGGGCGTTGCGCGGAGCGCAAAAAGCCTCGGCCTTTTAGGGCTGATTACGCCTATAAGAATATTCCGCACATAGTAAGCGATAGCCATAATTCATTGAGCGGCGACGCGCCTGGTATCGCTTTTTGCGGAAACTTGACAGAGTAAATAAATTATAAAAATGCCGAAGAAAATGTTTCATTTTATTTATTTGTTTATCTTTTAAAATTGTCGATATAAAGCGATTCGTTGGAATGCGCAAGAGAGGAACAGCATTTTTTGTAAGCAGTAAATTAAATAAAAAAGAAAAAAATATGAAATGACACACATAATTTGGCATAAATCATAGTTAATAAAAACTGCACAATAACCAAATGGTCTGTTTTGTGTATTTCGTTTTATATTCATTCTGTTGTGTTTAATAGATTCTTTGATTTAACAATTTTGTCTCTTTACGGAGACTTCCCTATGAAAAACTTATTTTTTGTGTCGCCAGATGGAGACTTGATTGTTAAAAAAAGTGTTTTGTACTCTGCTTTTTACAAACGAATTTATAAAATTTCCGTTACTTTGTATTGACGGCATAAGTCTTTGGTAGCAATATTCCGTCGGAAATATGCCACGAATGCGTACCCTCCGGAAATTTTGGGTAACGGGCCGAAAGAGGCGCTGCTCAAAGGGTGATGCGGACAACGTGAGCGTAAAGAGAAGTAAAGGGCGCTGAGGCACATCAGGGAAGCGCGCTTCAAAAAAAGCAACGAGGATAGTTCCGGGGAAATAAGGCCTGGGCGGCGTGGTTGTTTCTGCGCACTAGCCAGGCCGTTTCAACCGGTGAGGTGGTTACTGTTTTTTATGGAAATCAGAATGGATGGTTCCCCGAAAGGGAGTCCGTGTTTGTTTGAATGCCTCAAACGCGAGCGCAGGGCGCCGGGTTCGGGGTTTTTCGTCTTGCAGTCAGGAGTTTGTGATGAAGATGCGCGCTGGTTTTAACCCCATTTTTTCAGGCTTTTTCTCGGTTTTCGCTAAGGCGAGAGGAGAGGGTTCATTGAAAAGTTCATTGCAACGGGAAGGCGGCGGCTTGCCCGGTTCCGATTCCCGGACAGAGACGAGAGAATGGCGTGGGGATGATTCCCAGAGCCGAAGTATGTCCAAACTCACGGCGTTGCTGGCAACCGGATTGCTGGCAGTTGGTCTTGCGGGCAGCGCGTTTGCTCAACAAAATATATCGGGAAATATAACGACAGGAACCTCTGCCAGTTCGCCTCTGGCCGTAGCGAACTACGACTGCAATTCGCTGTATTCGGCGGACACAAACGATGTTTATAGGATTGACAACCCCGCCACATCGGCGGCGTCAACGATGATGTACAGACCGCAAGGGTTTTCGGGAACGGGTTACTACCCGAGCCAGCCGTCGACCATTGCCTTGGGGTACCGGTATGGAAAGAATGCGGAGGGTATTCCGTTGGATGAAAACGGCAACCCGGATCCGAATCAGAAGCTGGTCATGTACCACTGGTGGTGGCAAGAAAACGGAAATGCTACTACTGGCGGCAAGTCTCGCATTGGCGTCGTTGTAAACGGTGAGTCGCAATGGACTTTGATGCTGGCGCCCTCAAATACGGATGGAACCGGTTATCAATATTGGTCGGGCGGCGAGGTTGAGCAGAGAACGGGCAGAATTTTCTTTTCAGGTGGCGAAGATTCGACCCTGGGCAATAACTTCCGCATGATGTTGTATAACCCGAGAACCGGTGAAACCATCCGGAGCGGTAACGACATCGGGCCCGCATCAGCGGCCGATAAATTGCCCAGCACCTCAATGGCGGATGCGTATGTTGCTTCGGATATGGCGGTAGATGCCGAGGGAAATGCCTACATATTGGTGGGTAACGCAAATAAGAAGCTGGTTCGAATTGTCCCTGGTGGAGACCTTAATGGGACGTGGAAATATAACATTGTGACGCCGATTACCGGGACGATACCGCCGGGCACGGATTTATGGGGGATGGCTTTCCTTAATGGCGCCTTGTATGTGAGGAACGGCGTTAACACGGCTACCACCTCTCTTTATAAGATCGACGTGCTTTCGGGGCAGTCTACGGCTGTACCGGGTAATCCGGGTGGCGGGCAGTTCGACTTGGCGACTTGCCAGACAGCGCCGGTGATCGCCGGTGTGGTGCGTAATGATCCGAAGGGGGATGGCACGGGAACAGGCGTAGCCGGTGTGACGGTTGATATTTACAAAGAAGAAAACGGAGTGCCTGTTTACAGAGGTTCCCGTACGACCAGTGGTAATGGCGACTACAGTTTCATCCTCGATTCGACCGACGCCGTCTTCTACATTCGTGTTCGGCAGCCGCAGATCAACGGCCTCAACGCTACGCAAAGCTGGGCGGGTGTGGGCGGCACGCGAAATATTTCTTCGGCGTTCTGCTACGACGACAACGGCGTCACGCGAGAAGTCACCACCTCCGGCCTCTGCCGCGGCGTGCGGCCGGCTGGCAGCGATCCGGCGGTTAACGATCTCAGTAAAGCGCAAATTTACGGCAAGGTGAAGGTCACCACCGACATGGAAGTCGGGCATATCGACTTCGGCCTCAGCGTCGTATCCAGCTATGGCGATGCGGCAAGCACGACCGGCATCGGCACCCCCCCCGCGAGTTCCGGCTACCGGGTGCTGCGCGCGCAAGGCGGCCCGGCGCACAACACCTTCAACAAGAGCCTGTGGCTGGGCGACACCGTGGGCACGCAAGAGGACGGCGTGGCCGACCCGACCACCAACGCGCACCCGTCGGACGACGGCGTCTACGTCAAGCGCGGCGGCGAGTGGTTGCCACTGCAAGGTCTTGCCCTGGTCAACTCCCGCACCTATGAAGGCAAGGTTGTCGTCAAAGGGTCGCTTGCCGACAAAGGCTACCTGAACATCTCCGACAACCTCGGCGTCGGCTTTGTCATGGCGCAGGAATACACCGACCTGCGAGACACCGCCGGCACCGGCGAAATACTTTTCGACTTCAAAACGCGCGTCACGCAGGGAGCGACCACCCCCATCATTTCGCGCTTCCGTTTCAGCACAACTCCCGGCTTGCAAGGGCAGGGCGCCGCCAACACCACGGGCGCAGGCCAGCTGGCCGTGGGCGACACCAGCAACAAACCCTGGGTGGTCGATGGCGAAGTGGAAGACTACCAAACGCTCCAGTCGTCGGCCATGCTCAACATCGCCGTGGTGTCGAACATAGCGGGTACCTACACCTACAAGATTCCTGTCGCCGGAAACGCTGGGCCTTACTCCAGCGATACGGCCACGCTGATCGTGGACACGCCGAACGTGCGCAAGGATGAAACCGTTTACGACGTTCACTCCGTCTGGGGTTCGACCGTCACCATCACGCAGACGCTGCCTACCACCTCCGGCGGTCAGGCTCTGGATCCGTCCAAGTGGATCGTGGACGTCGCGTGTACGGACGCTTTCAACGGCAACCAGATACAGGGCGTCACCGTGGCGGCCAACGGCGTCGTCACCATCCCGTCCTCGCAGACCGGGCAAGGCGCGGGTATCGTTTGCCTGTACACCAACACCTACAAGGCGGCGACGGCGAAGGATTCCGAGTTAAAGGTTGAAGGGCCTGGGCCGATCTATACGGGCGCGTCTTATACAGTTACTGTGACGGCGAAAGATGCGACAAAGGCAGCTCAGTCTAATACGGCTATTGTGGTGAAAGTTGAAGCGGGCGGCGGTACGCTGACGGGAGCGGGTGTCGGAACCTTTGACCCGGCTACCGGCACATGCACGACGGGTCCGTCGGGTACTTGTACCATGACCTGGACAAGCGCGGCGCCCGGAACATTCCGGATTAATGCTACGCTGAACGGAGATGATATAGGCGCTGAGGCGCCCACTCCGCCAGCTCACGCTCTCGATGTGGCTACCTGCAATTCCATGAACGTGTGCAGCCCGCAGAGTCGGCAGTTTGTCAACCAGGCTTCAAATAAGTCCGAGTTGACGGTTACCTCGCCGGTTCCGCTGGTGGACATCGTGGCGAACAATACAGACAAAGCGACTCTGACTGTGATGCTGAAAGACTCGAACGGCACAGTCACCACCTCCGTGGGCACGACCACTGTAACCTTCACCAATAATCCCAGTGCGCCGGGAGTGGGAGCATTCAGCGCGGGAACTTGCAATATTCAGCAGGGCGCCAGCAGTTGTTCCGTTGACATCACCAGTACAAAAACAGGAACGGCGAACGTCACGGCCTCGATTCCCAGTACGCCAGTGACCGGCTCGCCAGTCATTAAATTCAAAGCGGGGCCGGTGGATTCGAGCCATTGGGGCATTGATGCTGATCCCAAAGAACTGAATACGAACGGGAGCAGCACTTCGACCATCAAGGCGACGCTGAAAGACGCCTATGATAATCTTATCGACGTTCCGACCACGGTGAACTTTACGGCGCTGGCGCCGGCCAACGGCAGCATTGCGCCATTGACCTGCCCAACGGTGGGCACGACAGGGGAGTGTACGGTGACCTACACTGCTCCGAACGCGATGCCTTGTACACCGGCGGCGCCGGCAACGACGTGCCCGGTTACCATCACCGCGAACATACCGACCGTGCCGGCGGCAGGAACCAAGACAGACACCCTCAAGCTGTCAGACAGAAGCTACCGTAACGTCATCGTCAGAAAGACCGTGGGCGGGCCTGACAAAGCGGCGGGTTACGCGCCAAGCACGAAATTTGACGTTCTCGTGACTTGTGACGGAACGCCGACAATGTTGCACCTGGCCGATGGCGAGAGCAACGAGGCCAATCCCGTACAAGCGCCGTTGAACGCCGTGTGTACGATACAAGAATCCGTGCCGGTGGGTACGCTCAGACCCAATTACAGCAATACCGCTGTGATCTCGCCGGCGGGCTTTACCGCGACGGACGACCAGGAAGTCCTGGTGACCAACCGGATTACCTCCGGAACGATCATTACGTCGATCGTGAAAGTGACCAAGACCGTCAGCGGCAATACAGCGGCGCACATTGCAAGCAATGTGTTCGGTATCCGCGTCGCTTGCGACACTACGCCGGTGGCTGACTTCCAGTTGAAGAAAGACCAGTACGCGACGGTGGAAGGCGAAGTCGGGAAATGGTGTTCGATCACTGAGCCGACGGTTCCGACGGCGGGTGCGGGCTATCAGTATGAAGCGAAGATCACGCCGTCGAAGGCGATCCTGCCGGCGGCGACGCCGCCTGCGGTGGGCATCAACGCGACCGTTGAGAACATGCTCGTCACCACGGGCACCTACTATCCGGTCACGCTGACCAACACGACGATCGGTTCGAGGACCGAAGCGGGCTATGATGCGAACGACACGTTCACGCTGACGATGACCTGTACGCCGACCCCCGGCTTCAACCAGACATCGACGATGAAGGAAAACGAGGAATCAACCTATCCGGTGCTGGCGAATTCAAGCTGCACGATGAACACGACGGATTGGCCGACACTGACCAACGCCGTTAACTACGCCTACACCGACACCTACAACCCGACCAGTCCGTTCACCGTAGTCAGCCCCGGCGTCAGAGAGGTGGCGACGCACGAAATCATTCCCAAAACGACGAACACGGATTCCACTTTGGAGGTGACCCCGGCCGGGCCGATTTCGACGGGCGCGTCTTATACGGCGACCGTGACCGCGAAAGGCGCGGGCGGTGCCACCTTGCCGGGCGTGGACATCGTACTGACCATTGACGGCGGCGCACTGGCCGGAACGGGTACGGGAACCTTCAATTCGGCCACAGGCGCGTGTACGACCAGCGCGGCGGGCACGTGCGTCGTCACCTGGACGAGCTCGACGCCAAGCCCGACGACCTCCACACCGCCCGGATTCAAGATCGAAGCCAAATTTAACGGCGCCGCCATCAGCGGCAGCCCGCAGTACCGCGTGTTCTACGGTCCGGTTGACTGCACCCAAACGACGCTGGATGCGAATCCGTCATCGGTGGATGCGGGCGTTGTCAACAACACCTCGACCGTGACCGTGACGCTGAAAGACGCCAACGGTAACCTCTTTCTCACCAATACGAATGTGAGCTTCTCGCTGCCGGGTTCGGCCTATGGCAGCCTGTCGCCCACGTCGTGCCCAACAAACACTACGGGGTCGTGTTCTGTAACCTACACCAGTCCGATGGCCATACCGCCTGGTGCTACAAAAGCCACCGTGACCGCGCAAATCGCGGGCCTCACCTGTACGCCTGCCAAGACAGCGGATATCCAGTTTGGAAGTGGTGGCGACAGCCGCACCATCACCGTAATCAAGAGTGTGAGTGGAACGGGCTTGCAGCCTGGAGCGAAATTCACCGTACGCGCAACCTGTACAGGTGGCA
Organism: Pseudomonadota bacterium; assembly: GCA_009786025.1. GTDB lineage: Bacteria > Pseudomonadota > Gammaproteobacteria > Burkholderiales > Casimicrobiaceae > UBA931. The sequence continues at coordinate 17,940 of WQUA01000047.1, forward strand.
CGCCGTCGCCGACCTCGCTGCAACTTGGCGATGGTGAGCAAGGCGCCTTCATCGTATCGAAAGACGCCACCTGCAAGATCAGCGAAGACGAACCGGGAGCGAGCATCATCGGAGCGGGCCACACCAATGCCTTTGTGATTGCGCCGGCGGAGTTCCCGATGGGCGGAGAAGACCAGACCGTACGGATCACCAACCGGATTGTCAACCAGCCTAACCTGCAGAAGGGCGTGTTGACCGTGAACAAGATCATCGGTGGTGATGGCAACGACATTAACGCCGGGCACATCAAGACCAACGAATTCGGCATCCGTGTTGACTGTACCGGCACGAATGTTCCGACCGCGAACTTCACCCTCAAAGGAGGGCAGAGCGCGTTGGTTGAAGCCGGGCTTGGTGACGCCTGCAACATCAGCGAACCGACGTTGCCGACGGCGAACCAGGCCATCCAGCCCTATGTCTATAGTCCGACCATCCTGCCGACGTACATCCCGAGCCTGCCGTCGGCGCGCACCGTGTACGTGACCAACACCGTGACCACAGGCGCCCAATACCAGGTGACCCTGAAGAACGTAGTTGCCGATGACCCGACGCCCAGCGCGTACGCCCACGACGGCGCCTTCCAGGTGAGCGTCAACTGCGGCGCCATCAGCGAAACGGCGAGACTGTTCGTCAACGAAAT
>WQUA01000048.1 GCA_009786025.1 Pseudomonadota bacterium
CGGTTGGTGGAACGGGGTATGCTCAGCAGCGAAGAAGGTGCTGACAGCATAACGTTATGCAAGGCGTAGCCATGCGACATCTTTGCATTTGTACTATTTGATGCTTTGGCCGTTTTCCCGACAAAACACACGGCCTATAATGGGCCGTGTGTTTTGTGCCCCTGTTTATGTGATTACGTGAAAATGACAAAGCCGTGAAATGGCTTTGATACTGAACCTTACGGCGCTCGCGCCAAGGTCATGACAAACCAAATAATCGGCGCGCCTATAGCGGTGTTGGCCGCCTTGATCCACCATCTGTAGTGTGGACGCAACTTTTTACAATTTCAATAACATAGTATGGGATTTATTGATAGAAGATAGATCGGCTTTGCTATAATCCAGCCCAATGTCAAACCACGCTTTCTTCCGACGGCAACAGCGGACATCGCGGCGCGATCTTTTTCAAACCAGCCTCCGGCCTGTTTTCAGGCTTTGCCGCAACCTGTTGTTGTTACCTGTGTTGGCGCTTTTGGCTTGCGACCATCCGCCGACACCGCCGTCTTCCCTCTTTTTGGCTGAAGCTCAAGCCGCCATACCCAGGAATGATTTCCCTTCGTTCTCGGTGTTGACGGTCGCCTTCTGTTCCGATCCAGCGAGCTGGTTCGTCGGCGGCGACGGCGAATTTGCCGGTTTCGAGTACGACCTGTTGAAACAATTTACGCAGGAAGTGCGTCTGGAGCTTCGCCCCACCGCCGCCATAAACAGCGTCGATTTGCGCACCACACTCAAAAAAGCTCGCGCCAGCCTCAGTGCCGGTCTCTACCGGCCAAGCCAGGACGACGACAGCATTGTCTGGACTGACAGCTTTTATACCGCCGAAGCGGTTATCGTTTATAACACCGACATTCGCCGCCCCAAAGACTGGGAACAGCTTACCGGCGATACCATCGCTTATCTCGAAAATTCGGGAATGGACTCGCTGGTCGCACGGCTATCGAAGGCGCACCCCGGCATCCGCTGGAAGCCGATCGCAGCACCCTCTGTTGACGCCTTGTTAGCACAGGTCGATGAGGGCGCTTTCCCTTACGCTCTGGTCACCTCGCACAAAGCAGCACTTGCCCGCAATATTTATTTGAATTTTGCAACGGCGTTTTCGACCGGAGCCAAAATCGAAATGGCCTGGGCGCTTCCCGCCAACAAGTCTTATATGCTCGACGCCCTGAATTCCTTTATTGCCCGCGCCAAGGAGAACGGCCTGATCGACCAACTCGCCGAGCGCTACTTCCTTCCGCCCCAGCAAGTTCAGCGGTTTGACGCTGGCGCTTTTCAGGAACGTATTCGCGGCGATCTGCCGCAGTTGCGCCCGTTGTTCTACCGCGCCCAGGAAACGACCGGCGTTGAATGGCGGCTACTGGCTGCCGTCGCTTATCAGGAATCGCAATGGGAGCCGCTCGCCACCAGCGAAACCGGCGTACGTGGCTTCATGCAAATCACCGGGGATACCGCCCGTCATCTCGGTGTCAAAAACCGGCTCGACCCCGACGAAAGCGTTCAAGCTGCTGCCGGTTATCTGAAAGACCTCAAAGAGCGCCTTCCGGACGAAATCGCCGAGCCGGATCGCACCTGGATGGCGCTCGCCTCCTACAATATCGGCTTCATGCACCTTGAGGACGCCCGCCGACTGGCGCGCGAGCAAAACCTCAACCCCAATCTGTGGAAAGACATCAAACAAATGTTGCCGCTGCTGGCGCAGCCGGAGTATTACAGCCGCGCCCGCTATGGCTATGCGCGTGGCGGTATGCCCGTCGCCTTCGTTGACCGCGTTCGCGCTTACTACGACATCCTGCTGCGACACGAACCGGAACACGACGCCTTGCGACTACGCGCCGCCGATGATAACGGCAGCAGCCTTCCGCCGATCGTTGTTGCGGCGCTTTCAAAGTCATAGTGACTTCTTTGCTCCTCGTGAAATAATCCCCGGATAGCGCCTCGCTTATTCGGACTCACTTGCTATGTGAAAACATTGTCGGAGCTTCAAAAATGACTCTTTATGATCGAGCCTTAGAACACTCCTCCTCTCTCTCAAAAAAATTGAGGGGAAATCGATTTCGGCCTTCCATAGTAGTCGCTAAAAGCTCCCCGGTCGAAACTGAGCTTACCAAAATAATCGTTGATAAAAACCAAATGGTTGAATGGAGCGAAAAGCTTGAAGCTCATTTTTTATTAGCGGATGATCAAGATGTTCACCCAAGCCCCAACGCTATTCCGGAGATATCAGATTTTTCTAATATCGTTGTTTTTGCAGAATCGGCTGATGGAATGCCCTTTTGCTTTGATTTTAGAAATAATGAGAAAACTCCCTCTATTATTTGGTGGGATGACGATCACTGGGTTCGCATCTCTAATAATTTATCGGAGTTTATAAACCTTTTTACGGCCACTTCGAGTAATAGCGTGTAGCCTGGACAAGTGAACTTTGCGGCTTCGCGTGAAAGAAAAGTGCCCGCTCCTGTATCCGCCTCCGCGTAAGTTTTCCCCTCGTGCTGTCCTGCGCACAACCTCAAAGCCCGCCTAAACAAACCTCTTTCAATGAACAAGGATCTTGTCCAGAAATTGCTGGGCGCGTTCGCTGCGCGGCTTCTTGAAAAAATCTTCTTTCGGCGCATCTTCGACGATTGTTCCCTGATCCATGAACAGCACCCGCCGCGCCACTTTCTGCGCAAATCCCATTTCGTGAGTGACCACCATCATGGTCATCCCTTCCTGCGCCAGCTGCACCATCACGTCGAGCACCTCGCGAATCATTTCGGGATCGAGCGCCGAAGTCGGCTCGTCAAACAACATACAAATTGGATCCATCGACAGCGCCCGCGCAATGGCCACCCGCTGCTGCTGGCCGCCAGAAAGCTGGCCCGGATATTTATCTTTGTGCGCCAACAAGCCGACACGCTCCAGATATTTCAAACCCTTCTCCTCTGCCTCGTCGCGCGATCGCCCCAGAACTTTGACTTGCGCCAGCGTCAGATTGCGGCGTACCGACAGGTGTGGAAACAGTTCAAAATGCTGAAACACCATTCCCACCTGCGCCCGCAGCTTTGACAAATTGGTTTTGGGCGACGTCAGTGAAATGCCGTTGACCAAAATTTCGCCTTTCTGGATCGGCTCCAGGCCGTTCACCGTCTTGATCAGCGTTGATTTACCGCACCCCGACGGGCCGCAAATCACCACAACCTCACCCTTATCGACATAGGTCGTACAGTCTTTCAGCGCTTGAAAGTTTCCATACCATTTTGAAACATTCTGAATGTCGATCATCGGCATTTTCTTTTCCCTCAACTTTTAACGGACAATCGCGATGCGCCTTTGCAAACGGCGTACACCATACGAAAGCACCAAACAGATTGCGAAATACACCAGCGCCGCGAAAAGATACATTTCCACCAGCCGGCCGTCGCGTTGCGCAACTTTCGATGCCGCTCCCAGAAAATCGGTGATCGACAGCACGTAAACCAGCGATGTATCCTGAAACAAAATAATCGTCTGTGTCAGCAGCACCGGCAGCATGTTGCGAAACGCCTGCGGCAGAATCACATAAAACATCGACTGCCAATAATTCAATCCCAGCGCGTAGCTCGCGCCCTCCTGTCCGCGCGACACCGACAAAATACCGGAACGCATGATCTCGCAGTAGTACGCCGCCTGAAACAACGTAAAGGTCGCTACTGTCGAAACAAAAGCGCCGATCTGCAACGGCTGGCCATCCTTGACCTGATAGCCGAAAATATCGACCAGCGCATCGCCAACCGATTGCGGCATCACCCGATACAATTCGTGGAGCAGATAGCCGCCCACATACGGCATCAGAAAATAACACCAGAAAATCACCAGCAGCAAAGGAACGGCACGCGTCAGGTTGACATACGCTCCGGCTGGCGCTGAAAAAATACGGTATTTCGAGAGCCGCATCATCGCCAGCAATGTGCCCAGGATGATCCCGCCGATCATTGCACACGCCGTCAACATCAGCGTGAAGGTCATTCCGTCGCGGAACAGATAAACCAGCGATCGTTCAATGACGTTAAAGTCGAAATTGGCAAACATACGAATCTCGCTCACTCCGTCGCCGGTTGCTCCGTCTTATTGCTGAAATGACCCGGAACTACGGTTTTCTTTTCGAGGATCCGCATGATGATTACGACCACTATGTTGATGAGAACATAAATGATCGTCGCGGCAGTGAATGCCTCAAACACCTGAAAACTGAACTCTTGCATCGAGCGCGTTGCTGATGTCAATTCAACCAATCCGATCGTCAGCGCCACCGAAGAATTCTTGATGACGTTCATCAATTCGGAAGTCAGCGTCGGCGTGATGATCCGGTAAACCACCGGCAGTAATACATAACGGTAGGTTTGCGGCAAGGTCAGTCCTACCGCCAAACCGGCCAGGCGCTGCCCGCTCGACAGCGATTCGATGCCGGCGCGTACCTGTTCGGCCACTCGCGCCGAAGTGAAGAACGCCAGACAAGCCACCGCCGGGAAAAAAGACGCCCACGGCGGCGCCATCGTTTTCATCGCGCTGCCTATCGCCGCCGGCAGAAGTTCCGGCAACACGAAATACCACAGAAACATCTGCACCAGAAGCGGAATGTTGCGGAAAAGTTCGACATAAGCCGTGCCGATCGCTCGCAATGTCCGCGACGGCGTCGTGCGCATCACCCCGATGATTGAGCCGAGAAAAAACGCCAACAGCGCCGCCAACAATGCCGTCGCCAGCGTCCATTGCATACCGTTGATCAACGTATTGAGGTAAGTGCCGTTACCGTCGGGCGAAGGCTCCCAGAAAATGAGCCAATTCCAGTTATAGTCCACCCCAATCTCCCGGTTCTTTCGATGAAAACCTGTTTATTTGTATTCTCGCACCTGCTCTCCCCTCCCCCGCCTAAGGGAGAGGGTGACCGAAGGTCAAGAGAGAAGAGCAAGCATTTGAATATATCTGTACCGTTAACTCGCTTTATTTCCTTTTATTCGTAGTCTTTGGGATCGCCGGAATCGGTCGGATGCTCAAAGATTTTCTTTTGCAGCGGGCTGAGCGGCACATTGAGGTTCACGCCGCGCGGCGGAATCGACGACAGGAACCATTTCTTATAAAGCGTTTCGCCCTCGCCACTGGCAAATGTCTTTTTGAACGCCCGATCGACAACTTCCTTGAACGGTTTGTCGTCTTTGCGAATCAATGCGCCATAAGGTTCAATCGTCAACCAGTCGTTCGACAACACATAATCGCCCGGTGATTTGGAATTGGCGACCAGTCCGTAAATCAAAATATCATCCATCACAAACGCTTCCGCCCGCCCCGACTCGACCAGCAAAAAGCCTTCGGCGTGATCCTTGGCCGAGATGACGTTCATTTTGTAATCTTCTTTACCGTTCATTTCGGCCAGCAGTTTGGCGCTGGTGGTTCCGGCAGTCGTCGATACCGTTCTGCCCTTCAGATCTTTGAACGACTTGATCGACGAGCCTTTCTTGGTCACGTATTTGGTGGTGATCACGAAATACGTCGGTGAAAACCAGGCTTGCTTTTGCCGTTCGAGGTTGTTGGTGGTCGAACCGCACTCGATATCAACGGTTCCGTTGGCGATCAACGGAACCCGCGTCGAAGATGTCACCGGATTGAGCTTGACCTTGAGGTCCGGCATCTTCAGTTCGGCTTTGACTTCGTCAACCACTTTCATGCATAAATCGAGCGCATAACCAACCACGTTTTGTTTATCGTCGTAATACGTAAACGGTATCGACGAATCCCGGTGGCCGATCGTGATCGTGCCGGTATCCTTGATTTTCTTCAACGTGCCCGTCAGCTCCTGCGCCATCGCAGGCATGGCAAAACACGTCAGTGCGGCCAACAGCAGCGGAATATGAACCTTACGCATAAAATCTCCTCTTCTCGATGAACTATCCAATAACAAATATCCGGTAGCGTCGACATCTCGAAAACGTCGCTACCTTACCCATGCTTCCCGGCGCTGCAAAGTCGATTCAAAAACCTTGCCCTCCGTGCGCCAAACGGTTAATGTATAACATAACTTTCGCTCTCGCGCATTTTCCTGATACCTGTCATGATTATCCTTAACGACAATACGACGAATGCCGCGTCGCTGTTACCTTTGCTGACTATTCCGCAACTACGCTCTATCGAAAAGCGCTATGCAAAAATACCGTTAATGCAAAAAGCCGGAGCAGCTGCGTTTCGATTTATTGAAACCTTATTCAAGGAGCAAAAACTTGCGAATGACCCGATCGTTATCCTCTGTGGGCCAGGCAACAACGGCGGCGACGGTTTCGTACTCGCTCGCCTACTGCGTGAGCATGGCTTCTCTCCCTGCGTCATCGCCCCTGTTACCGACACCTTACCTTCGGATGCCGCTGAGGCGCTTACCGAATTTCTCAACCAGGGAGGCACATTGCATACGGCACTTTCCGATTTACCGAATCTGCCGATTTCGTCAAATCCGTCGCCGCCCGCTCTGATCGTTGACGCCTTGTTCGGTATCGGCCTGAATCGCGCTCCCGGCGCGCCCTTCAACAATCTCATCCGCTGGATCAACGATGCGCATTCTGCCCGCCGCTCATATATCGTTTCGCTTGACGCTCCCAGCGGACTTGACAGCGATACTGGCGTTGCCCACACACCCACCGTCTGCGCCACCACAACGCTCAGTTTTATCGTGCTCAAGCCAGGACTGTTGACACTCGACGGTCCCGATCACTGCGGCGAACTTTACGTTGACACTCTCGACATCTCTCCCGAAGACCTCGAAGCAGATACAGACGCTCACGCCCTCCACCGTCGCTTCATCGAAACGCATTTGCCTGCCTCTTTGCGCCGCCGTTTTCATAATGTCCACAAAGGAACATTCGGCTGTCTAGGTATCCTCGGCGGCGCTTCCGGCATGGGCGGCGCGCCGTTACTCGCCGGTCGCGCCGCCGCGCGAATGGGTATCGGCAAAGCCCACGTCGGCTTTCTTGGTGACGCCCCGATCTTCGATCCCGGTTGCCCCGAATTGATGCTGCACCCTGCGCAAGCCATATTGAACTTGTCGCACGATGCTTGGGTCGTTGGCTGCGGGCTTGGCGCATCGCCTCCCGCTCTGGATGTTTTGATCGAAGCATTCTCTTTCGATGCGCCGTTACTGCTCGACGCCGACGCGTTGACGCTGATCGGGCAACACCCCGAATGGGCCACCCGCATCGCCGAGCGACACGCGCCCACCGTACTTACGCCGCATCCGGCAGAAGCCGCCCGTTTGCTGCAATGCAACGCCGACGAGATTCAACGCGACCGCCCGAAAGCCGTCCGCGAAATCGCCCGACGCTATCGGGCGCACACGGTGTTGAAAGGATGCGGCAGCATCATCGCCGACCCTGAAGGTCCTTGGTGCATCAACACCACCGGCAATCCAGCACTGGCGTTCGGCGGCAGCGGCGACGTTCTGGCAGGAATGGCTGGTGCGCTGCTGGCGCAAGGCATCGAAGCCTCGCACGCGCTGCGCTATGCCGTGTGTCTGCACGGCGCGGCAGCAGATGCTTTGGTAGAGGAAGGAAAAGGACCACTGGGCGTTCTTTCGGAAGAAATCATTCAGTCGGCGCTTGGTGTTGTGCGCTCAGGGGCGCTGGAATGAGGCATCGCACAATCCATGCATCCGATCATACAAGTAGAAAAGTTTCTCCAGCCAAATGGGTGATTCATGTCCAAAAACAGCTTGGTTGAATTGTTGCACGAAAGAACCGGAACCTATCTGGATTTCTTGCGAAATGCACGCGCAAATACCGCATCCGAAAAGTGGGGCATGGGTATCGGCCATCCTTTTTCGCTTGAGCCTTACCGCATGGAAACCCTGGGAATCAAACCGGGACGCATGTTGAAGAAGAAATCAGAGCCGGCCAAAGGGAGGTACCAGTATTCTTATGACTCGGCGGGAAGAGTCATCCATATGTGTGAATACGCTGAGTGGGGTGGACCTCCTGGAGATAAGGCATGGATAAAGAGCGATGACTTTTACGAGTACCCAATCGATTCGGCGTTCAGGTATGTATTTGGCAATACATTCAAGGATGACCCTAGTTCCGAGTTGACCCGCATCGTACAGGCACATTATGAGAACGGACTGATTACAAAAATATCTCAACTCGAGAATGATGAAACCCTTGAATATACAGAAACCTTATATTCATACGATGGCAATGGCAAGATCATTCGAATTCAAACCCAATGGCCCTACGGCCCCTATCCTGACAAAGTGATGGAACTTGAGCAAGGCGACAGCAACGTCAAAATTTTTGCGATTGAAAACCATGAGAGATTTCTTATCTATCCAGAACCATAAGCGTAAGGTAAAAATGAAGCGTCGCGCATTCCTGCATTCAAGATTTTCGGCACCTGAAGCTGGGGCTCCTCGTTTCAACCCAGTTCATGTGCCCTCAGAAGAAAGGTAAACAATGAGCACTAACGAGTGGCCATCCCTTACCGAAGCGCTCGACTCGCTTCGTCGCTTGGATGACTCTTCCATCGATTCTGATAAAACGACAACCCGATTTCTGGAAGTCAGGAAGGATCAACAAGGCCAAGGTATTTGTATCAGCGGTAACCGTGCTGGCCTAGTTCGCCTTACGAGGCTCATCTTGGAAGTTGCCCAGAAGGGTTTCCCGGGAGCGCACCAGCACTTCGATGAAATAGGCGAGCTGGATTTTTGCGAGGCTCCTTTGGTGGTCAGTTTCCAACCGGCTGATTGGGATGCCTAAGTTTTTAGGCTGAGATGGCTCTACAGCGTCAATCAAAAATTTTCATGTGCGGGGAACAAAAGCCAACGACACAATCCATTAAGTCATAAATATAATCTTCATGGCTTGGAAAACTCTCAGAAATACGCATCAGTTCAGCATACATCAAATCTTTTGTCCAGCCATTATTTTTATAGTCGTCCAGAATTTTTATTGCGGCCGCGAATTCCAGGTTGGAAGTCGCGGCGTTTAATATTTTTTCACGAAAACTTCTTATCTCTAACGCACTCACTATTTTTCTCTCAACGCATCCAAAGTAGTGTGGTTCTTAACGTTTTCTATGGTTAATTAGCCTCCGAACCCAATCCCGGCCAACCGCCGCCCAGCGCATTAATCAATGCCGCGCTGGCAATCAGTTGGCGACCTCGCAACTGGATCGCGTTGTTCTCGGCATTGAGCCTCGCCGTTTGCGCCGCCACAACATTGAGATAAGTCGTCGTCCCGGCTTTATACTGATTGACCACCAACGTTTCCGTATCACGCGCCGCATTCAAAGCAGCCTGCTGCGAGCGCCACTCATCGTCAAGCACACGAAGCGCTGTCAACTGGTTCTCGGTTTCCTGAAACGCAGTCAACACGGTTTGCTTGTAATCGGCGACCGTCGCATCGTAAGCAGCCACTGCGTTGTCCTTCATTGCAGCACGGTAACCGCCATCAAAAATCAATTGCGCCAATCCGGCGCCCAGCGCCCAGACGCGTCCCGGCAGATCGAACCAATCCGACCAGTGGTTCGCCTGATACCCTCCCGAAGCCGACAATGTCAACGACGGGTAAAACGCGGCCTGCGTCACGCCAATCTGGGCATTGGCCGCCGCCACCGCTCGCTCAGCGGCGGCGACATCGGGGCGACGCTCCAGCCACTCGGAGCCTACCATCACCGGAACATCCGGTAATTTGAGTGGCAAGTCATCAATCTGTTCAACCGAAATTTGCGACGGCGCTTTGCCAACCAAAATCGCCAGCGCATTCTTGCTCTGCGTCCGGCTGATTTCCAAGTCAATCAATTGCGTGCGCGCTGATTCAAGCTGCGTCTGCGCCTGCGCCACATCAGCACGCGTGATGATTCCCGCCTGATAACGATTCTGCGTCATCTCCAGCGAACGCGTGTAAGCGTCCACCGTTTCGGCCATCAGTTTTTGCTGCGCATCGCTGACCCGCAACGCAATATACGTCTGAAGCAACATCGTTTGTGTGCTCAATCGCAACGCCGCCAACTGCGCTTCGCTGACTTGGGCATTGGCGGCTTGCGCTTCGATCGACCGTCGCACACCGCCCCACAAATCAACATCCCAGGAAGCCCCCAATGAAAAATTATATTGATTCGTCGGGCCGCGCTGGCTTCCGCTGCTGTTGGCGTCATTGCCAAGATTGGCGCTCTGTGATCTGCCGACTGAAGCGTTGGCATTCAGCGTCGGAAAAAGTGAAGAGGTCGATGCACGCAGCAATGCCTGCGCCTGGCGGTAACGCGCTTCTGCTGCTTTCAGATTCTGGTTGTCCAGGTCTATGGCGCTCATCAATCCGTTCAAGGCTTCATCGCCGTAAGCCGTCCACCAGATAGCATCGAGTTGCGCGCTGGCGGGATAGGCATGTTTCCAACCCGTCGCCGGTTCGCTGTAAGCAGTAGGGATGTCTAGCTGCGGCCGCACATAATCCGGCCCCACGGCACATCCGGCTAAAAGCACCGTTGGCAATAACCACCAACGCCGACTGTATTTAAAAATCAAGTTCATGCGCCCCATAAAATCATGCCTCCACCGGCGAAAGAGGGCCCGTTACTGTCTTACGCCCCGTCAGGCGTTCGCGCAAACGGTAGATATAAAGATACACCACTGGCGTCGTGTACAAAGTCAGTAATTGGCTCACCAACAAACCACCGACAATCGCCAACCCCAACGGTTGCCGCAATTCGGCGCCGTCACCACGTCCCAACATCAGCGGCAACGCTCCCAGAATCGCCGTCATCGTCGTCATCATGATCGGGCGAAAACGCAGCAGGCACGCAGTGAAAATCGCGTCACGTGGCTCCATTTTTTGTTGGCGCTCGGCGTTCAACGCAAAGTCGATCATCATGATCGCGTTTTTCTTGACCAGCCCGATCAGCAGCAAAATACCGAGCAGTGTAATTAAATTGAATCCTGCTCCGGTCAATTCGATCGCCAACAGTGCGCCGATACCGGCGGAAGGCAGCGTGGATAAAATCGTCAGCGGATGAATGAAGCTCTCGTAGAGAATGCCCAACACCAGATAAACCGCAATGAGCGCCGTTATGATCAAAATCACTTGTGTTGATAGTGTATCCATGAAAGCACCGGCCGTCCCCTGAAAGCTGCCGACAATCGACACCGGTAAGCCGGTGCGCGCGACAGTTTCATGCACAGCGTCCGCCGCTTCCGACAATGCCACGCCCGGCGCCAGATTGAATGAAAGCGTCGCCGTCACGAATTGGCCCTGATGATTCACCGACAATGCCGTGTTCTCCGTCGCATAAGTGGCAACAGCCGACAACGGAATGCGGCTGCCGTCTTGAGCGATCAAATAGATATTCTGCAAATTCTGCGCGCTCTGGGTAAAGGGAGACGCCGCCGTCATCACCACTTTGTATTGATTGAGCGGGTTATAAATGGTGGACACCTGCCGCTGGCCGAACGCATCGTTCAACGCTGCATCAACCTTATCGACGGTCAGTCCCAGACGCGCGATCGCATCGCGATCGATCGTCAACATCGTCTGCGCGCCGTGGTCGTCCTGGTCGGAGTCAACGTCCATAATTTGCGGCAACTGCAACAATGCCTGCCGCACTTTCGGCTCCCAAGCTCGCAACTCATAAATATCGTCGGCCTGTAACGTGTATTGAAACTCGGAAGAAGCTTCGCGTCCGCCGACCCGAATATCCTGCACCGGCATCATGAACAGTTGCGCGCCAGGCGCCTTCGACAACGATTTTTGCAGGCGCATCACTACTTCTCGCGCTGAAATCTTGCGCTCCGACAATGGTTTCAACGTGATCATAATGCTGCCGCGGTTTACCTGGCCGCCGCCGCCGATGAAACCGCTCACTGTTGCTACTGCCGGGTCTTTTCGGATGATCTGAATGAAGCCCTCGTACTTATCCTTCATCGCTTGAAACGAAATGCTTTGATCGGCGCGAATGAAGCTCATGATGAGGCCGGTATCCTGCGTCGGTAATAAGTTCTTGGGGACAACCTTATACAAATAAATGTTGAGGCCGATCGTGGCCAGAAGAATTACCAGCATCAACGTCCCATGATTTAGCACCCACGACAGTGAGCGGCGGTAGCCGTTGTGCATCGCCTGAAATGCCCGTTCTCCGAACAAGTACAGCTTACCGTGTTCCTTCGGCTCAGCTTTCAGCCAATGCGCGCACAACATCGGGATGGTGGTCAACGCCACCGCCAGAGACACCAGAATCGCCGCTGACAACGTCACTGCGAATTCGTGAAAAAAGCGCCCCACCAGGCCGCCCATCAGCAAGATGGGAATGAATACCGCGATCAACGAAATACTCATCGATACCACCGTGAACCCGACTTCACGCATACCATCCAGCGCAGCTTCGAATGGCGGTTTGCCGGCTTCCCGATGTCGGCTGATGTTTTCGATGACGACAATCGCATCGTCAACGACAAAACCGGTTGCTACCGTCAGCGCCATCAGCGACAGATTGTTGAGCGTAAACCCACACAGGTACATCACCGCCAATGTCGTAATCAGCGACACCGGCACAGCGACACACGGCACCAGCGTCGCACGACCATTGCGCAAAAAAAGGAATACCATCAAGATCACCAGCCCGACGGAAATCGCCAGCGTTCGGGTGACTTCGCGCAACGAAGCGCGGATGGTTGATGTTCGATCAAGCGTCACGGTAAAGTCGATGCTGCTCGGCACCGAGGCTTTCAATACTGGCATCAGCGCCTTGACCCGATCCACCGTCTCGATGATGTTAGCGCCGGTTTCGGTGCGAACGATCAACAATACCGATGGTTTGCCGTTCGACATTCCAGCGTTACGCACATCCTGCACCGAATCGACCACATCGGCGACATCTTCCAGCCGCACTGGCGCACCGTCTTTATAACTAACGATCAGCCGCCGGTATTCTTCCGCCTTGAAAGCCTGATCGTTAGCGCCGACTTGCCATTGCCGATCGCCGTATTCAATCATCCCTTTCGGGCGATTGACATTGCTGTTGACGATCGCCTGCCGCACGGTCTCCAGTGACAACCCGTAATGGTTGATCTGCATCGGATTCAATTCGGCGCGTACTGCCGGCAGCGAGCTGCCGCTGATCGTCACGTCACCGACGCCTTCCACCTGCGACAACATTTGCTGCAGCACGGTTGCCGCCGAGTCGTACATTTGTCCGCGCGTCATGGTGTCCGACGTCAACGCAATGATAACCACAGGCGCGTTAGCCGGGTTGGCCTTGCGATACGTCGGGTTTCCCGGCATCCCCGACGGCAACATTGTACGCGCCGCATTGAGCGCCGCCTGCACATCGCGCGCTGCGCTGTCGATATCGCGCGACATATCAAACTGAATCACGATACGCGTACGACCCAGTGAACTCGATGAAGTCATCTCGGTAATACCGGCAATACTGCCCAGCGCCCGTTCCAACGGCGTAGCCACCGACGACGCCATCGTTTCCGGGCTGGCGCCTGGCAGCGACGCCGATACGAAAATCGTCGGTATATCAACTTGCGGCAACGGCGCTACCGGCAGCAACCGCCAGGCCACCAGTCCGACCAACGTCACACCCAGTGTCAACAACGATGTGGCGACCGGCCGCCGGATCACCATCTCAAAAAAATTCATGGCGCCAAACCTTCGACAGCCGACACCGCCCGCCGACGCTGCCAATGCGCCAGATTGTCGAACATGATGTAGATCACCGGCGTCGTGAACAGCGTCAACAATTGGCTGACCAGCAAGCCGCCGACCATGGTCACACCGAGCGGGTGGCGCAATTCGGCACCCATCCCGGTGCCGAGCATCAGTGGTAACGCCGATAACAGCGCCGCCATCGTCGTCATCAAAATCGGTCGGAAGCGTAACAAGCACGCTTGGTAAATAGCGTCGCGCGCCGACATGTTTTCATTGCGCTCGGCATCGAGCGCAAAGTCGATCATCATGATCGCGTTTTTCTTGACAATGCCGATCAATAAAATGATGCCGATGATCGCCACCATATCGAGATCGAGCTTCGCAACCAACAATGCTAATAAAGCGCCGATCCCTGCCGACGGCAGCGTTGACAGAATCGTAATCGGATGAATGTAGCTTTCGTAAAGCACGCCCAGTACGATGTACATGGTAATGATCGCCGCGAGAATCAGCCATATCTGGTTACTGAGCGACGACTGAAACGCCAACGCCGTCCCTTGGAAACGGGTCTGAATATCAACCGGAAATTCGATTTCATTTTCGACCGCCTGAATCGCCCCCACGGCGGCGTCCAACGAATAGCCCGGCGCCAGATCGAAAGAAATGGTTGCCGCTGGAAACTGCGAGATATGATTGATCGCCAGCCTCCCCGGCCTCTCGACGAAACGAGCTACCGCTGATAACGGCACCTGCCCGCCTGCTGACGACGACACATACAGACGGCTCAAAGCCGCTAAACCATCTTGAAAATCGGGGCTAACTTCAAGCACCACGCGATACTGATTGGATTGGGTAAAAATCGTCGAAATCAGCCGTTGCCCGAAGGCGCTGTAAAGTACATTGCTGATATCGGCAACGGTCACGCCAAGCCGCCCAGCGGCGTCACGGTCGATATCGACATAAGCCTGCAATCCCTGGTCCTGCAAATCATGGTTGACATTCATCAACTCCGGAAGTTGCGCCAGTCGATCGGTCAACTTCGCTGTCCAGACGCTCAGCTCGTCCAGATCGGGCGTCTGTAACGTAAACTGGAAGCGCGTTCGCGTCACCTGACTCTCGATGGTCAGGTCATTGACTGATTGCAGATACAGTTGAATCCCCGGCACTTCTTCCAAGCGTTGCTGAAGCCGCTGAATGATCTTCGGTGCGCGCGCGCTTCGTTGCTCGAGCGGCTTCAGGCTGATCAGCATACGGCCGGTGTTAAGCGTTGCGTTGACGCCATCGACGCCGATGAACGACGATACGCTCTCGACGTCGCGATCTTCGAGAATCGCTCGCGCCAGGTTTTGTTGGCGCTCGGACATGGCGCCGAAAGAGATCGACTGCGGTGCTTCCGAAATGCCTTGAATCAAACCTGTGTCCTGAATCGGAAAGAAGCCTTTCGGCACAACGATGTACAAATAAACGGTCAATAACAATGTGCCGATCGCCACCATCAACGTCAATATCTGGTGGTTCAACACCACGCGTAAGGCGCGCGCGTAAAGCCCGATCAAGCCATTAAACGCCTCTTCCGATTTTTTATACCATCTGCTCTGCCGTTCATCCGGCGTATGGCGCAACAGTTTCGAACACATCATCGGCGTCAGCGTCAGCGACACCACCATCGAAATCACGATCGACACTGCCAGCGTGATTGCAAACTCGCGGAACAAGCGACCAACGACATCAGCCATGAACAGCAACGGAATCAGCACCGCCACCAGCGAAAACGTCAGGGAGATAATGGTGAACCCGATTTGCTTGGAGCCGCGCAACGCCGCTTGCAACGGCGTTTCGCCTTTTTCGATATAGCGTGCGATATTCTCGATCATCACGATGGCGTCGTCAACGACAAAGCCGGTGGCGATGGTCAACGCCATCAGCGTCAAATTGTTAACCGAAAATCCAGCCAGATACATCACCACGAAAGTGCCTACCAGCGACAGCGGCACGGCGAGGCTCGGAATGATCGTCGCCGGAAGGTTGCGCAGGAACAGGAATATCACCATCACCACTAACGCGATCGCCAGGAACAACTCGAACTTCACGTCGCGGATCGAGGCGCGGATGGTGACCGTACGATCAGTCAATACCGTCACCTGCAAAGCTCCTGGCAACGCTTCCTCCAGTTGCGGCAAACGCGCTTTGATACGATCGACCACATCAATCACATTAGCTCCGGTTTGCCGCTGAATGTTGATGATAATGGCCGGGTGTTCATTGGCCCACGCCGCCAGCCGTGAGTTTTCGGCGCTCTCAACCACCTCGGCGACATCGCCCAGGCGAACCGGCGCGCCGTTTTTATAGGCAATAATGAGGTTGCGGTATTCATCGGCGGAACGCAACTGATCGTTGGCGTCGATGGTTGACGCCAGTTTCGGCCCATCGAAACTTCCTTTGGCCTGATTGACGTTGGCGCTCGCTACTGATGCACGCACACTCTCGATATTGAGACCTGTCGCCGCCAGCGCTCGCGGGTTGACGCGCACTCGCACGGCGGGGCGTTGACCACCCGACAGCGTCACCAGGCCAACGCCAGGCACTTGTGAAATCTTCTGTGCCAGCCGGGTATCAACCAAATCTTCAAGCCGCGTCAGCGACAACGTGTCCGATGTTACTGCCAACGTCAGTACCGGCGTATCGGCGGGGTTGACCTTGTTGTAAATCGGCGGCCGCGGTAAATCGTTAGGCAACAAGTTACTGGCTGCGTTGATCGCTGCCTGCACTTCTTGTTCAGCTGTATCGAGCGACACTTCGAGGCTGAATTGCAACGTGATAATTGATGCGCCGCCCGAACTGGTTGACGACATCTGATTGACCCCGGCCATTTGCCCGAACTGGCGTTCCAGTGGCGCCGTTACCGACGAAGTCATCACGTCGGGGCTGGCGCCCGGATACAACGTCACGACCTGAATCGTCGGATAATCGACTTCCGGCAGCGCCGAAACCGGCAGGAAACGGTAAGCCACGATACCGGCCAGCAGGATCGCCACCATCAACAACGAAGTAGCGATCGGCCGAAGGATGAAAAGACGGGAGGGGTTCATTTGCGGCTCCGCAATGGCGCGGTTTCGTTACGACGGCCGCTTTCGTTTTTCCGGCGCCGCCGTCTCGTCAGGCTTTTTTTTGTCCACCGTCGGCTGCGTTTGTTCTTTGCCGTCGAGCGTAATGATTTCGACGTTGCTACCTTCGCGCAAGCGATCTGCCCCATCAACGACCACCCGCTCGCCCACTGCCAACCCCTTATCTATCACCTGTTTGCCGTCGCTCTCATTACTCGGCGTAACCTGTCGTACACCCACTTTCCCATCGTCGCCGATTACATAGACGAATGTGCCAACACTGCCGCGCTGCACGGCAGCGGACGGCGCCAGTAATACATCCTGCAATTCGTCGATCTTCATCCGCACATTGACGAACTGATTCGGAAACAAGAGGTGATTTTTATTGCTGAAGCGTGCTTTCAATTTGACCGTACCAGTGGCGACATCAATCTGGTTGTCAACCGTCATCAGCGTTCCGCGTTCAAGCAACATTTTCTGTGCCCGATCCCAGGCCTCGACCGGGAACCGCGCACCGGCGTAAACCTTCTGCACCACCTTCGGCAAATCGTTTTCCGCCAGCGTGAACATCACGTCGATCGGCTCTTCCTGAGTGATGACGACGATTCCGTTGGCGTCGGAAGCACGCACCATATTACCGACATCGACCTGGCGCAATCCCAGCCGCCCCGAGATCGGCGCCGCAATCCGCGTGTAATCAAGATTGAGTTTGGCGCTGTCGATCTGCCCCTGATCATATTTGATCAGCCCTTCGTATTGCGCCACCAGCGCTTCCTGAGTATCCACCTGTTGCTGCGATACCGAATCCTGTTTCAACAAAATACGGTAGCGCTGAAGATCGGCCTTGGCGTTTTCGAGCTGCGCGCGATCGCGCGCCATCTGGCCTTCAGCTTGCGTTAGTTGCACTTGATACGGACGCGGGTCGATCTCTGCCAACGGCGCGCCAGCCTTGACCGAATCGCCCTCCTTGAAATGCAATTTCAGCAGTTCTCCATCAACGCGGCTGTGCACCACCACGGTTTGCGCCGCTGTCACGGTTCCCAGTGCTTCGAGGTAAACGTCAAAAGGGCTGCGCTGTACAGTGGCGGCCTGGATCGGAATCGGTCGGTTCGGATCAGCGCGCCAAGGCGATCCCGTTGGTTTGGCGCCGCTCGCCGAGCGGTGCCCGTAATAATAATAACCGCCGGCAGCCAGTACGATAATGATCATCAACCAGCCCCAAAGCGGAAATTTTCTGGTGGGGGTCGCAGGGCTTGTTCCCTGTCCCAAGATTGTTTTTTGTCCGTTCTGTTCCTGCGCCATTATTCCCCCGATCGTTAATGCGGGTTATATTTACAGCTTCTATTATCCACGAAACTTTATCCCTTTGTTGTTAAGAATAAGTTAAGCCTTGTAACCGCCAACCGAGCCGACAACAGCCTGCATCTGTTATTCAGACGCAGCGGCCGAATAAGATCACAGTCGCAAATTGCGCCCGCGGCACGACAAAGTAAAGTCGGCAATAGCATCGTTGCCTATGTGGTTCGCTCCGGGATCGGATGCCGAATCAAGCGTCGTTCAAGCCCAAAACATCTTCCATCGTGTAGAGGCCGTTGCTTCCTTCGGCGCGGCGCACTGCCAAGAACTGGGCGGCGCGCAATGCGCCAACCGTAAAGTTCCGGCGCGAGCCAGCGCGATGCGTCAATTCCACCCGCTCGCCGTCGCC
>WQUA01000049.1 GCA_009786025.1 Pseudomonadota bacterium
GCGGGGTAGTTTCCCTGCCGGGATACCTGTACAAGCCGATCGTCGGTTTGGTGCTGCTCTACGCCGCCTATCGACTGCTGGCAGGCAAGGGCGTCAAACCTGATGTGTCACCCCCAACCTGGCGACCGCTGGTTGCTTCCGGCGCCGTCATCGGACTGCTATCCGGCCTGACCGGGGTCGGCGGCGGCATCTTTCTCAGTCCGTTGCTGCTGTTCCTCGGATGGGCTGAAACGCGACAAGTCTCCGGCGTTGCGGCAGCATTCATTTTGGTCAACTCGGTGGCGGGGCTTCTCGGACACTACTCGGCGGTCTCGTATGTGCCCAGCGAAGTGCTGGCATGGGCGCCTGCTGCGGTTCTTGGCGGCTGGATTGGGGCGCAGTACGGGAGCCGGCGCTTGCCCGCGCCGATCATACTCAAACTGCTGTCGGCTGTGCTTCTGGTCGCCGGGTTGAAAATGCTGTTTGGCGTTTGATTAACAAGCGCAGAGTGCTCGCCATTCGGGAGTTTTCGTTGGCGCCTGATGTTTGACGGGGGTGTGACTTGGCAGTCTGAGAATGAAGGCAGTAGTAAAATAACCGCCAAGCTGCGGTACTATAAAGAAAATTCGATTATGTTACGGTAGGCGCGTACCGCTTTGCTACCACGCGCTGCCCCCATCCCATCCTTCCCCCGCAAGCGGGGAAAGGGGCTTTCTTCCTCATGCTTTTGCGGCTTCGCGTGAAGCGCTCTCGCCTATACGCAGAACTTTCTTTGTGTTCTACGCATTCTTTGCAGTTAACTTTTTAGATTCTGCGGCTTCGCGCAGACGGCATTGAGGGCAATGGGCTTCTTCGTGCCTTCGCATGAAATCCCTTCATCTGCTTATCGGCCACGCTTAACGCGAATTCAGTAAAAATCATAGTAGATGGCCCATTCCGCTGAGCTCTTGTTTTTCCAGAACATCAGGCTGCCGTTATCGACGACATTCAAGTTCACCTTGGGATCGGACGAAATCTGGAAAACGAACTCGAAGCCATCGCCCGGATGCACGCCCGACTGGCAAAAAGACGGGTATCCGCCAATCTTGTGCTCATAGGTATGAGACACGATGTCATAGTAGCTCTCGATCTCGCCCGCTTTCTCTAACCGCAAGATTTCACCTTCCAGATCCGCTGGAACGCCTCCGCCATCCCAAAGGGGATAGTCCTCGTCCACGAGCTCGGCCCTCAGTGGAAAGGGCTTCAGGAAGGTTCGAGTAACCGGCAGGTCTTTGCGCACGAGAAGGTCGCCATCTCCGTACTCCCGTATGACCCAGTTCTTCCCCATGCTCTCAAACGGTTCGTGATATGTCTTCGAGATGAACACAGTGAGAACGCGAGTGTTCATCAAGAGCGGCACGCAGTAAGGAAGGTTGGGCAAGTAGAACTGCGCGAGTGGCAGCATCTCCTCTCCTTTTTTGTCCATGGGGATCGATTCATCAGGGCGGTAGAGAAATACCTTGCCGATCCAGCTTTCGTCATCTGCGCCCGTCGGTCTGAAACCGCCGGCGATGAGTTTTGTTGCGGGTTTCGCGAGTAATCGCTTGATCGTGGCTATGTCCATCGTTATTCTCTTGCTATTCTCGACTTAACTGCATATAGGCAAATCATCTTGGGAAAAACAGTGTTGCCTGACTTATAAATGTTGTCAATCCTTGCATAGAACAACAATTGCTTTTTCGATGTTTGCTGCGCGTAAAAGGGTTCTCTGGATTTCCGCTTACCGCTTTCGCGGGGGTAAGCCCCGCAGGAACGACGGTAGAGCAGCTTCGTGCCTTCGCGCGAGGTTTTCTCTGTGTTTTTTGCGGTTAAATTTTGTTCCCGGTACTGCGCCCTGCGACTTCGCGCAGGGTGACACGCTTCGCTTGTTTGAACTACACGCTGACAACTCCAACCTCACCCCAACCCTCCCCTTAAGGGGAGGGTGATCACGTTTTCGTGCTTTAGCATAANCCCCCCTCTCCCGCCCCTTCGGGGCACCCTCTCCCGCAAGCGGGAGAGGGCAGATGAAAGGAGTCAATCCATCACTGCCACGATCACCTGTTTCGGATCGATGACTGCGAACGCTTCGGTTTCGAGCGGCGGGCATTCGGCGGCGCGATCGAGTGCGACGATGAGATGGTGGTTGCAGGGTAGCGCAAGGACAATCTCGGCGTGGCCTTTGTTGTCGGTTTCGATATGACTGACGGTTCCGCGCAGGGTTTGTTTGTCGGTGACAGGGGTGATGCTCAGGGTCATCGTCGGCGCTTTGATGAGCGCGACAACCTGACGGCCGGGGCGCAAATTGAGCGCTTCAACGCTGGCGCGGGTCAGTTGCGCTTGCAGAAAGGTTTGAACGCCGAGGCCGAGATCGGCGATGATGTGCTGGCCGTTCGCATGGAGTTTGTGAACGACGGCGGAAAGTTGGTTACGGGCGCTGGTACGTAATTGCAGGCGACGATCGAGCGCCTGCAACTGGCCGAAATGCGGATAGCGCCGTTCGAGCGCCGCCAGCATGGTTTCGTATTCCTGTTCCATCGCGCGGTAATCGGCGATGACGTGTTGTCCGTAATCGGTCAGCACGGTGCCGCCACCCTGACGCCCGCCTTTGGCGCGCACGACCAGCGGTTGATCGGCGAGGTTGTTCATCGCGTTAATCATGTCCCAGGCGGTTTTGTAGCTCATACCGAGTTGCCGCGCGGCTTCGGCGATGGAATGGCTGAGGTTGATTTTTTCAAGGAGATCGACGCGGCCACGCCCAAGAAAAACGTGGGGGCCGCGTTCGACCCAGAAACGTCCGTGGATTTCCAGTTTGGCGGGCTTGTTCATTTTCCGTTGTGTTAATCTTGCACAGATACAAAGCGAAGAAAGGTTAACACAATGGCAGCAGAAACGGTTCGATTGACGCAACTCTCGCACGGCGGTGGTTGCGGCTGTAAAATTGCTCCTGCGGTACTGGCGGAAATGCTTTCGACAGTGTTGCCGGGGATGGCGCCGCCGGAGCTTATGGTCGGTGCGGAAACCAGCGACGATGCTGCCGTCTATCGGCTGAACGATCAGCAGGCACTGGTGGCAACGACCGATTTCTTCATGCCGGTGGTGGACGATCCCTACGATTTCGGGCGCATCGCCGCCACCAACGCACTGTCGGATGTCTATGCGATGGGTGCGCAGCCGATTCTGGCGCTGGCGATTGTTGGGATGCCGATCGACAAACTGCCGCTGCCGGCGATCGCCCGCATTCTTGAAGGTGGCAGCAGCATTTGCCGCGAGGCCGGTATTCCGCTGGCGGGTGGTCATTCGATTGACAGCGTGGAGCCGATTTACGGGCTGGTGGCGCTGGGGCTGGTGCATCCGGATCGGGTTCGGCGCAATGCCGCCGGACAGCCGGGGGACGCGCTGATTCTCGGCAAGCCGCTGGGCATTGGTATTCTGAGCGCGGCGCTGAAGAAGGAAAAACTTGATGCGGCGGGTTACGCTACGATGGTACGGCACACGACGCAACTGAATCGCGTCGGAATGGCGCTGGCGATGCACGACGATGTTCACGCGATGACCGACGTGACCGGCTTCGGTCTGCTCGGCCATTTGCTGGAAATGTGCCGTGGATCGGGATGCGGCGCGGAACTGTCGTTCGGGCGGTTGCCAGTGATTGACGAGGCCATCGCTTTTGCCCGCGAAGGCATCGTGACCGGCGCGTCGGGGCGCAATTGGATGTCGTATGGCCAGAACGTGCGGCTGGCGCCCGACATCACGCCCTGGCAGCAGGCGTTGCTGACCGATCCGCAGACCAGCGGCGGCTTGCTGGTATCGTGTGCGCCGGACGCTGTGGACGGCGTGTTGCGTTTGTTCCAGGACGCGGGCTTCGAGGCGGCGGCGGAGATCGGTGTGTTGTGCGGAGGAGTGACGGAGGTGAGTGTGACAGGAGGCAGGTAGAGCGAGGAAAAACAACCACCGCAAAGAACGCAAAGAAAAATTCTCACGTGAAGGCGCAAAGGCGCGAAGGCGTAGAACCCACAAAAACCATCTCACGCGAAGGCGCGAAAAGCGTTCCTCGCAACGACGCCTTTCTGATTCCTGACAACCCCATCCCCATCCTGACCTTCCCCTTGAAGGGGAAGGAACTCGTGCACTTCGCGGCTTCACGTGAGATAAAAGGGCGGGTTTGAAATCTGCCTCTTCACGCGCAGAATGACGTAGTTCTGGTACCTGATATCTGACATCTGATACCTGTTTGCCCCACAAACGGCTACAATGCGCTTTCTGCGCGCCACGCAACCCTAACAGCATAACCATGAACGTCTCCGAAATCCGCCGCCAATTCATTGATTATTTTGTCGCCAACGGGCACACCACCGTCGCCAGTTCGTCGCTGGTGCCGGCCAACGATCCGACGCTGCTGTTCACCAACGCCGGGATGGTGCAATTCAAGGATTTATTTTTAGGGCTGGAGCAGCGGCCTTATCAACGCGCAGTCAGTTCACAGCGCTGCGTGCGCGCCGGCGGCAAACACAACGATCTGGAAAATGTCGGCTATACGGCGCGGCATCACACGTTCTTCGAGATGCTCGGCAATTTCAGTTTCGGCGATTATTTCAAACGCAATGCGATTCTTTTCGCGTGGGAATTGCTGACGAAAGTTTATAAGTTGCCGCCGGAAAAGCTGTGGGCGACGGTTTATATCGACGACGACGAAGCCTACGATATTTGGGCGAACGAAATCAAAATTCCGAAAGAGCGCCTCATTCGCATCGGCGACAACAAGGGCGCCAAATACGCCAGCGACAATTTCTGGCAGATGGCCGATGTCGGCCCGTGCGGCCCGTGCTCGGAAGTTTTCTACGACCATGGGCCGGGCATTGCCGGTGGTCCGCCGGGATCGCCCGACGCCGAAGGCGATCGCTATATCGAAATTTGGAATCTGGTGTTCATGCAGTTCAACCGTGACGCGCAAGGGACGCTGACGCCGTTGCCCAAGCCGTGTGTCGATACCGGTATGGGACTGGAGCGTTTGGCGGCGGTGTTGCAGCACGTGCATTCCAATTACGAGATTGATTTGTTTCAATCGCTGATTGCGGCGGCCATGAAGGCGACGGGCTGCAAAGACAACCATTCGCCGTCGCTACGGGTGATCGCCGATCACATCCGCGCTTGCGCGTTTCTGATTGTCGATGGCGTGATTCCCGGCAGTGAAGGGCGCGGTTATGTGTTGCGTCGCATCATTCGCCGCGCGATTCGGCACGGTTACAAGCTGGGGCAGAAGAAACCGTTTTTCTATACGCTCGTCGAGGCATTGGCGAAGGTGATGGGCGACGCTTATCCAGAATTGGTGCGTGAACAAGCGCGGGTGGCGCAAGTGTTGCAAACGGAAGAACAGCGTTTTGGCGAAACCATCGACAACGGGATGAAACTGTTGGGCGATGCGTTGAAACACATGCAGGAGAGCGGTGTTACGACGCTCAACGGCGAAACGGCGTTCACGCTATACGACACGTTCGGTTTTCCGCTGGATTTGACTTCGGACGTTTGCCGCGAGCGCGGCGTGACGGTCGATGAAGCTGGTTTTGACAAAGCGATGCAGGCGCAGCGCGAACGGGCGCGAATGGCGAGCCAGTTCAAAGTCGGCGAGTCGCTGGCGTATCAGGGGCCAAAGACGACGTTTGAAGGTTATGAGCGTTTGGAAGACGCGGCAAAAATCGTCGCATTGTACAACGACGGCGTCAGTGTTGCGTCACTGAAAGAAGGCGACTGCGGCGTCGTGGTGCTTGATCGAACGCCGTTCTACGCCGAATCGGGCGGACAGGTCGGCGATATCGGCGAGCTTGGCAGCTGCACCATTTTATTTTTGGTACGGGATACGCAAAAGATTCAGCCTGAAGTATTCGGTCACATCGGCGAAGTGACGAAAGGCGCACTGAACGTCGGCGATGCGGTTCAGGCGAACGTTGATCGTGCGGCGCGACTGCGGATCATGCGCAACCACTCGGCAACGCATTTGATGCACAAAGCGCTGCGGGAAGTGCTCGGAACGCATGTGCAGCAAAAGGGCTCACTGGTCAACAGTGAACGGACGCGCTTCGACTTCTCGCACTTTGCGCCGGTGACTGCCGAAGAAATTGCGCGAGTAGAAGCGAAAGTCAATGAAGAAATTCTGGCGAATGCGCCAACACAAGCGCGGGTGATGCCGTTTGACGACGCGTTGAAGGCCGGCGCGATGGCGCTTTTCGGTGAGAAGTACGGTGACACCGTACGCATGCTTGATATCGGTTCGTCGTGCGAATTGTGCGGCGGTACGCACGTTGGCCGCACCGGCGATGTCGGATTGTTCAAGATCGTTGCCGAGGGCGGTATCGCGGCGGGTATCCGGCGCATTGAAGCGGTGACCGGCGAAGGTGTGATCGAGTATCTCAATGACCGCGAACAGATTTTGCAACGCGCCGCCAGTGAATTGAAAGTGTCACCCGGTGAATTGGACATTCGTGTTTCGCACATGACCGAACAAATGAAGGCGCTCGAAAAAGAAGTGGCTCGTCTCAAATCGAAACTTGCAGGAAGCCAGGTCGACGGCCTGATCGACCAAGCGGTTGAAATCGGCGGCGCGAAACTTCTCGCCGCCACGCTGGAAGGCATCGACCCCGCAACCCTGCGCGAAACGCTCGACAAACTGAAAGACAAACTCAAATCCGCCGTGATCGTGCTTGCCACTGTCCGTGACGAAAAAGTGAGCCTCATCGCAGGCGTGACTGCCGATCTGACGGGCAAAGTCAAGGCCGGAGAATTGGTGAACTTTGTCGCGCAACAAGTCGGCGGCAAAGGCGGTGGCCGTCCTGATATGGCGCAGGCAGGGGGAACGGAGCCGGGGAAGTTGGCCACTGCGTTGCAATCGGTGCGCGGCTGGGCTGAGGGACGGATGTGATTTTGTTTCAGGAATCAGAGTCGCCTGCAAGTGAAGCGCCGCCCGGGAAAATAAAAATCATGATTTAAACGCAAAGAGCGCAAAGAGCCGTTCTCACGCGAAGGCGCGAAGCTACAAAGAAGAAAATCTCCCATCCCGCTTGCGGAGAGGGGTAGGGAAGAGGGATCGGATCGGGCGGCAGGTTGCCTTTTGTACCGCTATCGATGCGATTTGCCTGTAATACAAGGGGAAGCAATCTGCTTCCCGTCATCATCATATGGATTCTGTGGCATCGCTTCGCGGGCGTGTTCTTTCTTTGTTTCCATGCGTTCTTTGCGATTATTTTTTCTGGCTTCGCTATGCTCGCAACGGCGTCTTTCTGATGCCTGCCGCTGATTCTGGCATTCAGCGCCAATAGCGCGGGTTCGTTTGCCGATAAGCCTCGGCGGTGATTTCCTTACCGCCGATGGTAAAGCGAATGGCGCCGGAGCGGTCGGTGCGCCACTGGACGGCGTTGACGGTTTCGTAGCGGGCGACGGTTTCCGATTTAGGAAAATCGAAGCGGTTGCGGTAGCCGACAGAATAGACGACATGCGACGGCGCAACGGCGGCAATAAAAGGTGATGTTGAAGAACGTCGGCTGCCGTGGTGGGGCGCGATGATAATGCTGCTGTCGAGATCGTCGGCGTGGTGCTCGATCAGCATTTTCTCGGCGCGCTGTTCAATGTCACCGGTGAGCAGCAAACTGCCGTGAGTCGATTCGATTTTCAATACGCAAGAGCGATCATTGGCATTGCGCAAGGGCGACTCTTCCGGCGGCGACAAAAAACGAAAACGGATATCATCCCAGGTCCACTCGAGGCCATCGGCGCAGGCGGCGAGAGCGGGGAGGCGAGCATTGCTACGCTCTTCCGTTTCGGCAAGCGCTGAAGTGTAATAGCTCCGAACGGGCAACGCCGCCAGAACAGCAGAGGTGCCGCCGTTGTGATCATTGTCGTTGTGACTGACGACCAGCGTGTCAATTGTGCGGATCGCATTGAATTGCAGAAAGGGGGCGACAAAGCGGTCGCCGGCGCTGGCGTCATCGTTATAGCTGGGGCCGGTATCGTAGAGCAGTGTATGTTTGTTTGTGCGCACGAAAACTGACAAGCCCTGGCCAACATCGAGGATGGTTGCCTCGAAAGTTCCGACCGGGGGTGGTGATGGGACGATTAAAAACATCGGCAAACACCACAAAGCGCCGAATATCCGGACGGGTACGCCGCGCGGCATCAGTATCCATAGGATGCCGATGATGCCGGCGATGATGCTCCAGGCAGGCGCGCCATGTTGTTGCCAGACGGCGATCGGCAATTGCGACATCCAGGTCATGCCGGTCATCAGAATATCCAGCAGGAAGTGGGCGGGAATCCACAGCCAGGAAAGGCCGGGGATGGCGCCGAGCAGGGCGGTCGGAACCACCAGCAACGTGATCCACGGAATCGCCCAGAAATTGGCAGGCAATGAAATCAGCGAGAACTGTTGAAAGATGGCGAGCATCAACGGTGTCAATCCCAGCGTAACGACGTATTGCGTGCGCAAACCGAGCGCAAGATTGCGTTGCCAGCGTTGGCGCCAGCGCAGGTTCGTATTGCTTTCGGCGAGACGGCCGGAGGCGGCATACAGCAACCAGCCGACCGCACCAAAGGATAGCCAGAAGCCGGCGGCAAGCGGTGCCCATGGATCCCACAACACGACGACGAACAAAGACCACAGCCATGTGTGCAGCGGTTGACTGATACGTTGCGTCCATAAGGCGAGGGCCACAACAGCCAGCATGATCACGGTGCGCTGCGCGGGGATGCCGGCGCCCGCGAGCGCAACGTAAAACGCTGATGCAAAAAAACCGGCAAGCACGGCCAACTTGATGGCCGGACAATGCGAAGTTAGCCGCGGCATACGGCGGAACACCTGAAAAAGCAAAGCGCCCAGAAGCGATGAAAAAACAGTGATGTGGATGCCTGAAATACTGACCAGGTGAATGATGCCGGTTTTGCGAAAGACTTGCCATTGCGCTTCGGGGACGGCGCGTTGCTCGCCGATAACGAGCGCGGTGACGACGCCGGCGTAAGGTCGGTCGGGCAAGGTCTGCTGGATGCGAGCGCGAATGTCTTCGCGCATGCGCTGAATATAATCAAACGGCCGACCGGCAAACGCGGAGAGTCGTACGTTGGTGAGCTTGTCGGCAGGTTCATCGCTGGCATCGTCATCGGAGCTGTTGCCGACGTTGTTGCTAACATCGGGGCGTACATAGCCGGTCGCACGGATGTTGTTCTGCAAGAGAAAGGCCTCGACATCGAAACTGCCGGGGTTGATGCTGGAGCGCGGGCGTTTCAAACGCACTTTCAGTTGCCAGCGTTCACCGGCGTACAGTTCGGGGCGCGCTTCTTCTTGGCCGTTGAGGCTGCGGGCGTACCAGGTTAGTGCGATACGGGAAGGAACTCGCGCCTCCGGCGTCAGCACCTCTTCGACGGCGAACGAAAAGCACGTACCGCGAGGATTGGCGTCCGGAAGCTCGTCGATGACGCCGCGGATCACGATGTCGCGGCCTTCCCACTCGGTGGGTAAGGCATCGGCGAGTCGGTATTGGGCGCGTAGGGCGGCGTAGTCGTAGCCACAAACAGCCGCTGCGAAAACAATCACGGCGAAAGCAATCAAAGTCGCCGGGCGAGCTTTATCAGTAGCACAGCGGAGGCGAAACAGGGCGGCGCCGCCGATAACGATGAATAACAAGGCGACCCCCAACCCCACCCACGGCGCGGCCGGCAATGTGGCGCGGGTTTGCAGCAACGCGACGCCGGCGGTAAAGGCGGCGAGAGCGACGATCAGCGGCGCGGCAAGAAATGAGGCAAACGGCACAGTAGAGGCAGCAAGACGTGGATGCTTCGATAATACAATAGAACGATGCAACTTAGGGAGCGAAGCATACCCTTCAAGAGGAAGGGATTGTCAGGGATCAGAAAGGTGCCTATTGCGGGCGTAGCGAAGCGTGCCATCCTGCGCGTAGTCGCAGTACCGGGAACGTGTTACGAGCGGCGGATTATCACGCCTGTGCCATTATCGGTACGTTTTTCCTGAAGGAGGGAGGCAATCTGCCGCCCGTCACCGTTGCATGGATTCTGCTATGTGCGCAGAATGACCGTTTTTTCTTTGTGCTCTATGCGTGCCCTGCAGTTAAATCCTGTTTTTGGTTCCCGGAGTACAATGAGTGCAGGCCGGGTGATCCGGCGCATTACGGATGAAGGATGTTTATGGGCGATATGGTGACAATCATGTCAGTGCTGATGTTGCTGTTGCTGATGCTCATCGGTTTTTTGGCGGTACGAACGATGGGATTGGCGCGCAATCAGCAAAAACTTTTGGACGAATTGGCAGAATCACGCACGCAATTGGCAGCGTTGTTGGCTCAAAGCGGGCAAAGCGAGCGCGATCTGCGGCAGGATTTGGCGACACAGCGCGGTGAATTATCGGCGCTGTTGTTGCAACAGACGCAGGCGGCGCAGCAGCAATCGACGGCGCAGTTCGGAATGCAGCAGGAACAGTGGTCGCGTTTCGGAATGCAGGTGCAGCAGTTGACGCAGATTTCGGAGCAGAAATTGGAAGCGCTTCGCCGGGCGTTGGAGCAACGCCTCGATGTGATGCGCCTCGACAACGCGCAAAAACTCGATCAAATGCGGGCGACGGTCGATGAAAAATTGCAGACAACACTGGAGACGCGTCTGGGAGAATCGTTCAAACAAGTTGCCGATCGCTTGGAACAAGTGTACAAGGGTTTGGGCGAAATGCAGACGCTGGCAATCGGCGTCGGTGATTTGAAGCGCGTATTGAGCAATGTGAAAACGCGCGGTGGTTGGGGCGAGGTTCAATTGGCGACGTTGTTGTCGGAAATGTTGACCCCACAGCAATATGGCGAGAACGTTGAAACGGTTCCGGGCAGCAACGCGCGGGTCGAGTTTGCAATCCGCTTACCGGGGCGCGATCCGCATCAACCATGTTGGTTGCCGATCGACGCCAAATTTCCGCTTGATCACTGGCAACGTTTGCAAGAGGCGCTTGAAAATGCTGATGTGCAGGCAGCCGAGGAGGCGAGGCGGGCGCTGGAGGCTTTTCTTAAAACCGAAGCGAAGAAGATTCAGGAAAAATATGTGAAGCCGCCCTACACGACCGATTTCGCCGTGTTGTTTGTGCCGTCCGAAGGCCTGTACGCCGAATTGATGACGCGGCCGGGGTTGAGTGATGTTTTGCAGCGCGAATCGCGGATCATGGTGGCTGGGCCGACCAATTTGATGGCGATGTTGAACAGTTTGCAAATGGGCTTTCGGACGCTGGCGATCGAGCAGCGTTCGAGCGAAGTGTGGAAAGTGTTGGCGGCGGTTAAAACCGAATTTCAAAAATTCGGACAAGTGTTGGCGAAAACGCGGGAGAAGCTTGATCAGGCGACGAAAACCATTGACGACGCCGATGTGCGCACACGGGCGATCACGCGACGTTTGCGCGATGTCGAGCAAATGCCGGAAGCAGAGGCTGCACATTTTCTTGAAGCAGAAACAGCGGCGATGTTATTGTTGGATGATTCCGACAAACCATGAAATTAATCGCAAAGAACGCATAGAAAAAGCATTGAGTTTTCGAAAGGCTTTATGAAAACGATGGCAAATCATTCTTGCTTTGGCAGATCTTTCCCGCCTCGATATCGGGTTCGGCATACCTGCTCATGCCACTCTTTTTGTGTTCCATGCGTTCTTTGCGGCTAAAAATTTTTCTGATAAGCCTATGAATTTTTTCTTACGTTGGCGTCGCGCGCGTAAGCTGCAACGGTATGCGATTCCGGAAGCGTTGTGGCAGGAAGCGTTGGCGGCGCTGCCGTTTCTGGACGATTGGCCTGACAGCGAATTGGAAGCGTTGCGTGTAGCGAGCGTCCTTTTTTTGTGCGACAAACATATTATCGGCGCGCGTGGTTTTGCAGTGACGCCGTTTCAACGGGTTGTGGTGGCAGTGCAGGCGTGTATTCCTGTTTTGAAACTTGGGCTGGAATGGTACGACGATTTCAAAACAGTGGTGCTGTGTTCCGATGAATTCATCACTAACGCCGAATGGGAGGATGAGGACGGCGTTGTTCATCGCGATGACGCGCCATTGATGGGCGAAGCGATGCCGGGTGGGCCGGTGGTGTTGTCCTGGCCGGACGCGCTGGATGCCAACCGCGAACGCGATAGCGATGAGATGGATGACGAAACTCTTTTAGATGTGTTGGAAGATGGCTCGGAAGAAGCGTTGGAAGATGAGATGCTGCCCGTCAACGTAGTGATTCACGAGTTCGTTCACAAGCTCGATATGAAAAACGGCGAAGCCAACGGTTGCCCGCCGCTGCCCCCGGAATTGTCGGCAACGCGCTGGCGGCAGGTGATGGGACACGCTTACGAGGATTTCTGCCGCCGCGTCGATGCGGGCGAAGACCTCGGCATTGATCCCTACGCGACGGAGCATCCGGCAGAATTTTTCGCCGTGTTGTCGGAAACTTTTTTTGTGGCGCCGATGCACTTGCGTGAGGCGTATCCCGATGTTTACGAGTGTTTTCGGTTGTTTTATCGGTGGGATCCGGTGCGAATCAGAGATCAGGAAACCTTTTCACGCGAGGGCGTAGAGATATAAGGAGCGGGTTTCAAACCTGCTTTTGTGCATCATGCGGAGGCGCGAAGAAGAGCGCGTCATTGCGAGCGTAGCGAAGCAGCCCAGGAAATATGTGCGACGAAAAAACGCTGGATAGCTTCGGCTCCTCGTTCCTCGCAATGGCGCATTTCTGATGCTTGGTAACCCCATCTTCACCCAAGACCTTCCCTTGAAGGGGGAAACCGCTCTGTCCTTTCGCGCGATCAAACAATTCACTCAATATCAAAGCTCTCGGAGTGAAAAGCCGAGTAATATCTTCCGCTGCGCGCAGTGAATTTCAATACGCAATAATCGGGATCGGTGACGCCTTTGGAGTAATACAGGGTGTCACCTTCTCGCCAAATCATTTCCTTGGCCCCGGCGTCCTCCAACACTTCCATCGTGCCTTTCAACATCACGCCGCGAAAAAACCGCTTGTCGAAAAAATAGATGCAGGCTTTTGGGTTGGTGCGGTACTGCGAAACGCGCATCGAAGAGGTGTTGGTTGTGAACCAGAAAGATTTTATTCCCTCGCGTTTTCTGGGAGGGAGCATGGCTTTTGTATTCGGAAACCCCTCGTTATCGACAGAGCTGATGATGGAAACACTTTGATGGTCAATCAAGTTTCCGATGGTTTGGGGTGGGTCTTTCATCATCGCGTAGCCTCTTGCAAACGTATTTTACTCAAGGCCTTATTCTAAGCGTGCGGATTCAGGGCGTAAATGCCCCACTTTTTTGTGGGTATCGTCAGCGAAGCATGTTATTCGATGAACCCGTTGGCGCGGAGGATGTCGTTCATGCCGTTCTCTTTCATCAGGTCAACGCCGACGCTTTGCATGATGGAAATGGCTTCGAGCAGCTTTACGCCGCGCTCCGCTAAAGAGTATTCCACTTTCAGCGGATAGCCGTCGTATGATTTTTTGGCAACCATTCCGAACTCCAGTAGTTCCTGAAGTTGTTCAAGAAGCATTTTTTGAGTTATTCCTTTGATGCTTTTTTCGAGCTGAGACAGCGACGACGCACCCTTGCCGAGTTGCCACAAAATAATCGGTTTCCATTTCCCTTTTGTGATGTCGTGGGTTAACTCCAGCGGACAGGTGTATTGGTCACGGATCTTCATGGAGCTTCCTTTGAGCTTAGGACGTGGCAATATCAAGAGCCGGTAACGCCTTTGGGATAATGCGCGGCGTTGCTTTTCGGCCCAACATTTTCTTGTTTTTTCCCGGTTTATACACTATAATCCTACTCCTTTGTGAGCCGGGACAAGCGGAAGCTAAGTGGAAACACTTCAGCAGAGTTTTTTGCAGAAACCGCTGCCTTGTCACATGAGAAGAAAAAGTTCCAGGTCCCCATCGTCTAGAGGCCTAGGACATCGCCCTTTCACGGCGGTAACGGGGGTTCGACTCCCCCTGGGGACGCCACGTAAAGCTTGTGCCGCTGCCGAGACTCTGCCCGGGTGGTGAAATTGGTAGACACAAGGGACTTAAAATCCCTCGGCCGCAAGGCTGTACCGGTTCGACTCCGGTTCCGGGCACCACATCCCTTATGCCATTACGAAAATTCCGCAAACGGCGCCGTCCGCGTCAGCGTCGGGAGTTTCCCCTGCCATTTGCGTATCCACCAGGAAAAACGATTGCGCGGCAGGCGTTGCATCAGTGCGGCCAGCTCCTGACGTTGCGCATCGTTGGCCAGGTGCGGTTTTTTGAAATATTTTCTGAGGGTGTAGAAGTTTTTACGGGCGCCGTTGTAATCCGACCATGACGCCCGGCAGTATTTTTCGTAGGTGGCGATGTCGAGCGTCAGAAAGAAATCCGCATAAATATCGCTGGTGTCGAAACCCTTGCTGTTGAGAGCCGTATGAAGGACTTGATAAGCGCGCTCCGGATCGGGTGCGTTGCCCAGGCGGCCTTCGAGCAGGGCGCGTCCCAACACATAAGCGACGCGGGTTCCCGACGGATGCGCTGCTCCCTGCCAGAGCAAGGCCTCCGCTTCTTCGACACGCCCTTGCTGGAAGCGTCGCCGCGCCAGGTCGATGTAGGCGCTGATGATATGGTGTTCAACGGCGTCCTGTAGCCAGGCTTCGGCTTCGTCATCCGCCATTTCGTCGATGCGTGAGCCGACGATGCGAGCCGACCATTCGTGTCCGCGTGTAGCCGCCAGACGATAAAAAGCAAGGGCTTCAGCACGTTTGCCCTGCCCATCAAGCAGACGCGCCAGATTGTAAGCGCCGTAATGATTGCCAGCGTCGCTTGCTTGCCGGAAGAGTTGTTCGGCCTTGGCCAGGTCTTGCCGGCCTTCCGACTCAAAATAGATCAAGCCCAAATAGTTGGCGGCCGTATCGTGATCCCCTTCGCCGATGGCTATCCCGCGCTCAAGCCAGGGGATCGCCCGTGCATGGTCGATTTGCTCCGGGTGGGCGCCGTTATTGCCGTCACAAAACGTCGCTCCCAGCCAGGCGGCGCAGTAGCCTGCGTATTCACCGTCGAAGCGGGCGCCTTGTTCCATCGCGGCAATGGCCCCGGACATTTTTCCGGCTTCTTCCAGGGCGCGGCCATAGTGGTAGCAATACGCCGCGCTGGGGTCCTCCGATACTGCCGCTTGCCAGGCAGCCAATGCTTGATCGGCTTGTTTGAGTTCGTCGAAGGCGTAGGCGCGGTATTCCTGAATTTGCCCCCGCACTCGGGGATGCTCAGCCAGAGCAAGCCCTTTATCAAGATATTTCAACGCCGACTTGGCATCGTCTTCCCAATGGTAGGCATAACTACCACGCCACCACCAATGTATTGCCGTGAGGTAGCGTACGGCGTGTTCCGGCAATTTCTGCCGCGCAAGATCGAGCAACGCTTCCATATCCTGCCAACTGCCGCCCCAGCGTGGCTCGCGTATGCCCTGAATGCGCCGCCAGCCGAGGAGCCAGTGCGGATCGCGCTCAAGCATTTGCGCGAAGTATTTTTCGGCGCGGGTGCGGCTGCCGGAAATCTGCTCCTGCACGATCAAGTCAGAGAGAACGATTCCTGCCGGGAGTCCGGAGTGCTCGTCATCGAGCAAGGGAAGCAGAAGTTGTTTTGCTTCCTTGAAGTGTTGTTCCACCGCGCGCCACTGATCGCTACTGACTTGGTCTACCGAACATTCCCCGCGCGCTGCTATGGCCGCTTCGTTATGCGCCAAGCCACAAGCCAACCTTGCCAGAGCGCTGTCCGGTCTTTCGGCGCGCCATCGGGCGACAGCCTCAAGCGATTTATCGTTGAAAGTTTTGAAAGCTTCGTTCAGAGCGTCTTGCGCTTCGCCGTCCGGCGCGCGGCGATAAGCGGCGATCCGTTCGTTAAGATGCGTTTCGAGCGCCGCAAACTGGTGGTCGGCAAGGTAAGTTTTGACCGGGTTTTGATCGGTTGCCATTTCAGTTATCTCCCAAGATTTTGCATGTTGATGTGTGATCGGTCAGCGTCGGTCAAGGCGCGCCGGCGAAACGATCCGCCATCTGCCGGTAAACGGCACTGCGGCTGTCGTCGTAACCAGCGAAATAATCGGCCAGAATCAGCGCGCCTTCGTGGGCAAGTTGCTGGCTACTGCGCATGGCCTGATGGATGGCGGCCAGCGCAGCGTCAAATTGTTCGTTGAGATTATTCCTCCCCCAACTCAGCAAACTGGGCGGATGCCCGGGGTGAGCGTCGATGAAGGCGCGCACTTCGGCGTCGGGGTCTTCGACTTCATCGTTATTGATGCGCAGGAGCAGGAGCTCCCAGGCTTCATCGGCCGATAATGAACGCTTGCCTTCGAGTTCGTTGCGCCGGGCCTGCTGCTGCTGCTCAAGCGTATGCTGGCGGCGCCACCATTCGGCGTTTTGCTCCGCCCACTGCTGATCGAAGCTGCCGAGTATTTCCGGCAAACGATCGCCGAACCAGGCTTCCGCCGCCGTTTGATCGGCCACTGGCGCTATGGCTTGCCCTCGCTGCTGGTAAGGCGTGGTGTCGAAAGCCAGCGCTGTCAGGCGATCATGCAGCGCCGGGTGCGTGTCGTAAGTATCGGTTTCGATCTGCATGGCGCTGCGCAGCAGATCGGTCGTTATATCGTCATCGTGATTCTGTCGCACGATCGTCGGCAACTGCTGCCAGGGATGAACGTCAGCCGGGTCGGCTTCCTGTTTGACGCGCGAAAAAACGCCCCGCCAGAAATGTTGATCGATATAAGCGTCGGCCACCCGGACGCGCATCAGAGCCTCTGCCGCCGGTTGACCGCCGACCAACTCAAGCGAAGCGCGATCCGCCGCATATTCGGAGGCGCGACACAACGCAAAAGCAGAGCGGTCGAAACGCGGGATGTACCAACCGAGAAAACGCTTCAGGAGGCGCGAAGGCCAATCGTTCCAGGTGTTCGTGGATTGCCACAACTCGATCAACCGATAACGCAGGCGGTAAACAAACGCGTCGAAGCGTGACGGATGCCCCGACAAATGACCGTATTCATGCGCGACAACGGCCAGCGCTTCTTCCTCCGAAAGCGTTTGCAAAAGCGGCACGCCCATCCCGATATAGCGCTGCCGCCAGGGGACGAACCAGAAACCGCCCAAAGGCCGCGAAACCGCAAAAGCATTCATCTCGGGAAACAGCAGAACGCCGTCGATTTTGGGGCCGCGCATCTTCGCCCGCATCTGATCGAGCCGGGCGAACAAAGCCGGTGCTTCTCCGGCCCTGAGCCAGCGCCCTTCGGGCATCGGCTGGCGCGTCGTCAGCATGCGCCAGCCGATCCGTAGAAATCCCCAGATCGGAAAAACCAGAACCCAAATAACCTTCAACAGATGTACCAGCAGAATCAACCCCTTGCCGGACAAAATCAGCGCTACGACGATCAAAAACAGTAGCAACGAGAACAGCAAAAAGCCGAAAAACAGGACGCCGCCGAAAAGCATGAGCAAAACCAGTTTTGCGCGAAACAGAATCGGGTGCTTACGAAGAAACTTCTCCTGAGATTGAACAGCGCTCAACGAAAGGTTCGAGGAACGGTCTGAGTCTGACATGGCGGATGGTTCCGGCAAGCGGGTTTGTTGGAAGGTGTGATTGTAATGTATAAAAGTAGACACGCCCACGTTTTCTAGGCCGGCACGGGGATCGCATTCGACGGTAGCTTCCGGCATATGAAATGAAAACACCCCCTCCTCTCTCCCACTTGCGGGGGGAGAATGGAGGGGGCGTTGGGCTACAAAGAGAGGGCTACAAGCGCTTTACGAAGAGCTTTAAATAAAGCGCTTGCATTCGCATCATTACCCGCCGTTTTTACTGGCGGG
>WQUA01000050.1 GCA_009786025.1 Pseudomonadota bacterium
CGGGTAAGTTCCGACCTGCACGAATGGCGTAACGATGGCCACACTGTCTCCTCCTGAGACTCAGCGAAGTTGAAATGTTTGTGAAGATGCAATCTCCCCGCTGCTAGACGGAAAGACCCCATGCACCTTTACTGTAGCTTTGCATTGGACTTTGATGAGACTTGTGTAGGATAGGTGGGAGGCTGTGAGACCGGGATGCTAGTTCCGGTGGAGCCGTCCTTGAAATACCACCCTGGTGTCATTGAGGTTCTAACCTTGGCCCCTCGAACGGGGTCGGGGACCGTGCATGGCAGGCAGTTTGACTGGGGCGGTCTCCTCCCAAAGGGTAACGGAGGAGTTCGAAGGTTCGCTAGGTACGGTCGGACATCGTACTGATAGTGCATTGGCAAAAGCGAGCTTGACTGCGAGACTGACAAGTCGAGCAGGTGCGAAAGCAGGACAAAGTGATCCGGTGGTTCTGTATGGAAGGGCCATCGCTCAACGGATAAAAGGTACGCTGGGGATAACAGGCTGATGACTCCCAAGAGTTCATATCGACGGAGTNGTTTGGCACCTCGATGTCGGCTCATCACATCCTGGGGCTGTAGCCGGTCCCAAGGGTATGGCTGTTCGCCATTTAAAGTGGTACGTGAGCTGGGTTCAAAACGTCGTGAGACAGTTTGGTCCCTATCTGCCGTGGGCGCTGGATATTTGACGGGGCCTGCTCCTAGTACGAGAGGACCGGAGTGGACGTACCGCTGGTGTACCGGTTGTGACGCCTAGTCGCATCGCCGGGTAGCTATGTACGGAAGAGATAACCGCTGAAAGCATCTAAGCGGGAAACTCGCCTGAAGATGAGATATCCCGGGGGTTTAACCCCCCTAAAGAGCCGTTGAAGACCACAACGTTGATAGGCTGGGTGTGGAAGCGTGGTAACACGTTAAGCTAACCAGTACTAATCACTCGTGAGACTTGACTCCATAACCGTGCGTGCTTTTAAGTTTCCGCTTTTAAGTTTGGAAACCGATAGCGCCTTGGAGCAACAACCTGTATTTTTCTTGCTTTCCCTTCTTCTACGCCTGACGACCATAGCCTGCTGGTACCACTCCTTCCCATCCCGAACAGGACAGTGAAACGGCAGTACGCCGATGATAGTACGCATTCGCGCGTGCGAAAGTAGGTCATTGTCAGGCACCCATACGACAAACGCCGCATCAGAATGATGCGGCGTTTGCATTTTTGAAAAAGGAATCAGAGGCGGCGAGCCCGCTGTTTTGTACGAAATCCGCAGCCGGA
The DNA here is from genome assembly GCA_009786025.1 of Pseudomonadota bacterium. Classification (GTDB taxonomy): domain Bacteria; phylum Pseudomonadota; class Gammaproteobacteria; order Burkholderiales; family Casimicrobiaceae; genus UBA931. Next base: position 1,276 of record WQUA01000050.1, read on the forward strand.
TAGGGAGGCGCTGTCCGAGAACCAAAAACGTAATCTAACCCCAAAGAACGTAAAGAGCGCAAAGAAAGAAACGCTATTCTGTGCGTTGGGTGGATTGCGCTTTACTTGCACGTCTTTGTTCCTTTTAGGCCTCTCTCCGCAAGCGGGAGAGGGAAGAATTCTTCTTCGCGGTTTTGTGTGAGCTTCCCGGTCGTTTGTGTAGAAGCCTGTACCTGCAAGTGATGGCCGCATCGGAAGTGAGTGCAAACATCAGCCATGGGCGCGCCAAAGCTCCCTCAAGAGGCAGGTGGGAATAGGGGGCTTTTATTTCCTCTGTGTTATTTGCGAAAGCGGCGCCCAGAGAGTTCTCGCTTAAACCAAACGGAGCAAAAGAAGTTCAGCAGCAAAGTCTCGGAAGCGTCAGTTTCGGTATAATGAATGACAGTGTTTTGTTTTTTTTCTACGATGCTGTTTATTCTTAAAGGAGAGGCCTGATGGATGCTCAAGACAACGGTCAAAATAAAATTGACGATTTTTCTGCGCCGCTAACTGCTAGCGCGGCGCCTGCTTTCGTTGCAGATGAAACCAGATTTATCCCGGGAGGCCGAGCGGTTTCTGCAGAGAGAGGCTTATCGTGGATAGCGGATGCCTGGAACCTGTTCAAGAAAGCGCCAGGAATATGGATAGGGTTTCAACTTATTTACATGGCCAGCATCTTCGTACTCTTCATTCTGCAGATTATTCCGATCGTCAATATCTTCACATTTCCGTTAACCCTGCTATTACCGTTCGTGATGCTCCTGTTGATCGCGGGCATTGTTCATTCCTGCGATTTGTTGCGGCGAAACGGGACGCTCGCCTTCGGCGACCTTTTTGCCGGATTTCAGCGTCGAGTGGGCCCCCTGCTGGTTGTTGGCTTGATCGGTTTTGGCTTTATGTTCGTGCTAGGGTTGATCTCGCTATTCTTTTTCGGCGGCGCGGCGTTACTTCTCGGTATGCAAGCCGAGCCAACGACAGGAACGGGTGTCAGCGTCGCCATGATGGTAATCGGCAGCGTCATCATGTTCGTTGGCTACATCCTTTACATGATGGCGATCTGGTTCGCGCCGGCGTTGGTGTTCATGCACAACATTGCACCGATCGAGGCCATCAAGATGAGTTTTTCCGGCTGCCTTAAGAACATCCTGCCCGGACTCATTTTCTTCATCGCGATGGGCGTGTTGATATTCATCAGCATCATTCCGCTGGGACTTGGTCTGCTGGTGATGGGGCCGATGTATCTCATCTGTTCTTATACTTCGTACCGTGACATTTTTATTGACGATAAGCGAGATAGTGCCGCCTGCTCTTTGTCAGAATAAGGAGATCAGCAAGCATAAACATCAGGCTTTGCTATGTCACGCTACGTTCCTGAAACAGCCATCGACCACGATGCTATTTTTCGTCGCGGCGGGGAAAATTGCGGCGACGAAGATTTTGCCTTGTTCAAGTGCCCGACGTGCGGGCACATTTACTTGATGGATTACGAAGTTGACACCGTGTATCTTGATGGCGCCGACCTCTCGAAGCGAGGAGATTTAAATGTCTCATTCTTTTGCGTCAGTTGCAAGAAGGAAATGCCGCCAGGGCCATGTGTTGGCACACGGGCAAAAGAAGAATTCATGGTCACTTGGCAAGAGTTGAAAACAAGCCCGTGGTCTTGGGCGGCAAAACCTCTTTCGGGCTTCGGTGATGAGGCTTAAGACGTGTTCAGTTGGAACCGTGCGCTCAACCCGGATGGCTTCGCCGTCGATTAATTTGGATGTTAGGCAATAAAAGGAATCTGGAGATGGTTGGGAAGATACCGAAGAAAAAAGAGCGCCCCGGCGTTGATCGTCTTGGGCGAACCGAGCTTCATTATGCTGTTGTGGACAACCTGACAGAAGAAGTCTCTCGACTAATCGACGCTGGGGCAGACGTAAACGCGCGCGATGACAACCATTGGACGCCATTGCATTTCGCAGCGCAATCTTGTGCAGTCGAAATCGCAAAAATGCTTTTGGAGCACGGCGCAGAAGTCGATCCAGAAAACGCTCACGGCGACACGCCCCTCATGCTTGCTGTAATGAACTACACAGGAAATGGAGATCTCATCGTTCTTTTAAGAAAATCTGGAGCGAATCCAAACCGTAGCGGCAGAGAAAATGAGATCACTCCACTTTACGCGGCTAGAAACTTTGTCAGCGACATCACGAAAAACTGCCCGGCGAGCCATTTCTTTACTGATCTGCCTTAGCATTGCACTCAATCCGAACGGTTTCACCGCTGATTAAGCTTTAGCGTTAGATCAAATACAAAATAGACATGGGTATTTCCCCACGAAGAGCAAAAAAGCTGCTCGAAGCCTACGGCGAAACCCGTGTGCAAGCAGCTTCGGAATGGCAGGGCGACTTTCCTTTACCGCAAGCCGTCGAACAGTTCTATCTGGAGGTTGGCCCGGTAAACATAAACATCCTCGATACTTTCTATCTTCCATCTCTGGCCGAACTGTGGGAGTTTCAGGCGGGCTATCGCTGGCATGGATTGACCGGAGAGCGGGTGAAAAACTGGCCGGATGACTGGCTTACGGTTGCTGGAAGAAACGGCGACCCATTCATTTTCTCGCGCTCTTCCGGCGTAATAGGGTTCGCTTTTCATGGTTCCGGGGAATGGAAAAGAGAAGCTGAAGTATTCCCTGACATGAGCACAATGGCCGCATGTTTCGCTCAGATTGCCGGCGTTATGAATGAGGAGAGCGAAGAAGATTTTGAGGCTCGAATGGAAGGTGGTTACTATCTTCCTTACTACCGCGAACTCGCCGCGACGCGCTTGAAGGAAGTATTGGGGGAAGAATCCAAAGTAGAGATTGTTCTAAATTTGTTATGGGATCAATGAAGGCATTTCTCTCAGTAACGATGAAGGCCCCGCTCATGCAAGGTATGGTGAATTGTGGCCTTTGGCTTTGCCCACACGTGTCGCCGGTTAATTAAAGCGTTAGATTTCTATGAGCGTCGAGCGAGAAGAAATCCTGAAAGAGCGCGCGGAACTAAGGCAAAGGTATGGCGTGCTTTTCGAAAAGGTTTCAGCCATATTGTTCGAAGCTGATCCTATGGGTATCAATTTCGTGAGCAACACGGACGAATATGAACCTGAGACGAGTACAATTATCCCGCGCCTTGTCCAGGCAAGTTCAGTCTGGGACGTCGAGGTCATCGTTCGTGAAGAATTTTGCCGATGGTTTGGATTGGACGAGTTGGGCACGAGAGAGCACTTCAGGCCAATTGCAGAGAAAATATGGGACGCATGGGAGACATTTAATCGCCGTAATATCTAATTTTGCGCTCGGCATGCCACGGAATTCAAATGCCGGGATTTATATATGATCTTGATTCACGAAAGAACAGACCAACGCAACGACTACCATTACTACCGTACCGATCGCTCGGTAACGGTTCAAATTGGACGAAGCGTCAATGCGGGGCAATACGTCTGGAGTGTTTACCATCCGGAGATTAGATGCGCCATCTGGGGTGGAGAAAGCCCTTCTTTGGAAATGGCAGAAAAGGAAGCAAGTGAATGGGTTTTGCAGTGGGTTAGCTCAACCAAAGCTTAACATTTTACCTAACCTGAGCGGCTTTGCGGTCCGCTAACTTTTACGTTAGGCCCCAATCCATGCGCGAGCTTGATGAGACTGAGCACAATAAAATTTGGGATGCTTTCGAGGAGAAATTTGCATTTCACCCCTCTGTTTCCACATTTCCGGGGATCATCGAGCCGCAAAAATCAATTACATTTCAGTTCTCACACACATACACGAACGCATTGCAATCGCGCCTGCGGCGGCGCAACCTCGGCAACTTTATCCACACACGCGCTGACGCGTTGATCGACGAGCTTGCTTCCGCGGTGATCGACTCGTTTCGAGAAGTTGGGGCTGTTTCCGATGAAATTTTCAGGCTGAATTGGGGACATGCAAGCTACGCCTATAATTTGGCGGAGTGCCCATTGGGCGCCGGTTTTCCTGACGGGGACTATGAAATTTTGCTGTCTGAAGATATGAGTTTCGGGACATTTGGCCATCCTTGGGAACACAGCATTTGCATCTTCGGCGATCAATTGGTAAAGTCATTTCTTAAACGAAGGCCGACCATCCTTTTTGCCGTGATTCGAAATTCAGGCGGCTATAATGTGGCCTGATATTACGTTCCCTCCGGACGCATTTTGCTACCGGCCGGCTCAGGCGTTAGGCCACCCCCGCCATTCACGTTAGGACATCCGTCATGTCAGGAAAGTTTCATAGTAGAGCGGGCATGTGGAATACGATAAAGCGTATTGAAGCGACGAACTCCAAACAAAAAAGAGAAGGAACCCGCTTCGCCGTGACAACATTTGTGTGCGGTTGCTCCGATCCCTCGTGCGGGGCTTCTCATCAAATTGGGAATCGCCCGTTGCCTACTGCAGATGAAGCAATTCAAACCTTGAAGACCAAGAAGGCCATCCGTAAAAATGAAGCAAAGAGCTGATATTTTTGAGGCGTTTCCCCCCGGGTTTTGCTATGCTGCTGATACCGTGCTCGTTCCGGTCTGCCTTGCCCCTGCTTACCCTGGATAGACTTCTAACGCTTTGTATCAGACATCATGAAAATACGCAACTGCTTATTCCTTGTTCTGTTCGCTTATGCTTCGGTGGCTTTCTCCGCCGCTGATGAGGATGGGTACAACGAGGTCACGATTCGTCCCAACGATATACCGGCGGATGCGCCGAGGTTCGAGGACTTTCCGGCCAAGCCCTATTCCGGTAAAAATGCGGCGCCCAAGCTCAAAAGCGATGCGAAGGCGCGAATGTACCGCACCCGCCTGGCGCAGTGGGCGAAAGAACCGCCGAACTTTGCCGGGCGCTATATTTTGGCAACCTGGGGTTGTGGAACCGATTGTACGCAGATAACCATCATCGACGCAAAGACGGGAAAAGTTTTTTTCCCCGAGGGAGCAGCCTCCAACTCCGCCGTGAATGTGCATTATGATTTACTAGGAGGCGGTGATGTTTTTGATCTTTGGCACGGTTCGGGGGCGATAAAATTTCGCAAAGACAGTCGGTTATTGATTCTCATTGGGATGCCAGAAGAAAAGGTTGAGAAGAGAGGCATTTCCTACTATGTGTGGGAGCATGATCGTTTACGATTGATTCGATTCATTCCCAAGGCTTGGTATTCAGATGACGATGATGAGAAAGGTAAGCACTGAGCTATCGTATCAAGGTAACCATTAACAGAAACAAGGTCACTACAATGTTGCGCGCGTTTCGTTTCTTTGTTGCTCTTTTTGCTGCCTTTCCGCTCTGGTGTAACGCGGCGGAATTTCCATCGCGCTGCGGAACCCCTCCTCTGGTGAGCGAAGATCAAGCCATTTGCGTTGCAAGCCATCATCTTCGAGCGAAATCGGAGTTGTGCTCCGGCGAGACCGGATTCTTATTTTCAGCCCAAGCAACTGGCTCATCATGGATTGTGCTGGTTTATCCCAATGATTGGAAATCAAGACCGGAATGCACTGGCGACAGCCTCGAGATTTCTCAACAAACCGGGCAGTTGATGAAATGGAAAACATTTAAGTATCATCCTTGAAAACCCAACTGTAAGCGCTTAATATCGCGGTCAAGTGTCAGACGGCCCACATAAGAGATGCAGAGCATGAACCTCATAACCGAACTGAGGCGCTTAGGGTGGTCTATTGAAGAGCGACTTGCCTGCCCGGTTCAGTTGCCGCCGGAGGTTTCAGCGAGATATCCGCGATTGCCCGCGACGCTGGTGGCGTTTTTGAGCGGCGTTGTTACGTGCGTCAATCCCTCCGAAACGACCTGGTTTCTATGTGAAGCCGATTTCTACGAAACAAGCGAATCAGCCTTCCGGTGGAACGAGTGGGAGCTTATTTCGCTTGAGGCTGCCGACGGTGACGATCATCTGCGGTCCAGTGTGCGCGCCTTCTGGGATAATCATTTTCCGTTTCTGCTGTCGGTCGCCGATGGCTATAGCTATCATGCTATTGATACCTCATCTGAAGGTTTTGGCCGAGTTATAATGGGCCGTGAGCCGGAGTTTGAAGAAGCAAAGGTAGTCGCCGAGTCATTTGAACAGTTCTTGGTCGAGTTGGTCAAAGGCGCTGGCTCCATCTAATGGATGGGTTCAGCGGCGCTGCGCGATAAAGCCGCGCGTCGTCGCTCGTCTTGGACGTTAAGCGTAAACACAAAGATAGAAAAATGGAAAGCAGCAAGAGCGAAAGCGGTCAAACGGCCCCAGCCCCTTTGCCATGGCAAGCTCATATCATGTGCGGCTGGCCGCTCATCCTGGTTTTTATCGGCGGCGCAATCGGTGGTGGTCTTGGTGGTCGTGCTTACGGTATTAACATCAAGGTATATAAGTCCGGCTTACCTGCTGTCGCCAAGAGCGCTCTAAACATTCTCACGGGTGTTGCTGCATTTGTTGTCTGGATTATCATTGTGCGCATAATTCGTGGTTACGGCGTATAGTCAGATAATAGGCGCATGGCTGGGCCTTGTGCCGGTGTTGCGCTTAGGGCGGGTGGCTTCGCCGCCCCTTGGGCGGGGCGTTAGGCATGTATAGTCGCTTACCCAAGGTTTCGCTCGAAGACGCCACGAGATTTCTCGTCGCGATCGATTCTGCCTTTAAGGCTGAATTGGAACGCGAAGAGACGGAGGAGCTGACGCTCCATTGCGTTATGAGCCTCTTCGCTCAATACTTCGGTAAAAATGGCGGCCGGTTTTCAGAGAAGCAACTCCGTCAGCTTGGCGAGTGGCTCAACTTCGCGGTTTCCGCTCCTGGTGAGCTTGAAAACGCTGTTTCTACTTGCTTTCTTGAACACACTCGCCAGCTTAAAGTAAATCAGCTTCTTGCCCCCTACCTCTCGAAGCTGGCCAAGGAGAAATCACATGCTTAACATTGCATTCAAGCGAACGCCGCGTGATAAAACCGCGCGCTGTCGCTTATCTTGGGCGTTAGATGCGATCATGGGTATTCGCCTCAAACATTTTGCCCTTTTGCCGACGCTCCTCATCCCCTCGTTCGGGTTGAGTCAGTCTCTTGGGTATCTGGACGCCGACACGCCGGGTGAGGCGGTAGGGATGATAATGGTTTCCATCCAGATCGCTGAGGTTTTGCGAGACCGGTGCATCCGCCACGACCCGACTCTGCAGGAGGGCATAGACACGAATCTTTTGAAGTGGAGAACCACAGAGCAGCGCACGCTGAAGAAGGCAGTGTACTACTGGAACAAGATGAGCGAAAAGGAGCCAAAGATGGCCGAGACGCTGAAACTGGCTGAACGCGCCATAGATGCCAACTTGAAGGTTCTATCCGAGTCTGAAATAGCCGGGACGGGTTATAAGGTCATTAACCTGTACTGTGTCCAGCACTTCGACAACCTGGCGTCTGGTGTCTGGAGAACGCGAACGCCTAAAGCGTATGCGTACATGGACGAAGCGCCCTATCCTGACGAACTTGCTAAAAAAGCCCGCGGGTCGGCTCACACAGAGGGCAAAAAATACACAAAGGTTGGCCATGTTACCGATACTCAATGCCCAATGCGCCTGACGCTTGAAGAGGGTTTTGTTCCCGATCCGGCGTTTACCCTATCCCCTGACCAGGCGTTGGCCTTATCCGGGATGCGATGCCCGAACAAATTGCGAGTGGTCGTGTTCTCGGATTCCGAGAATTATTACATCACCACAAGTTTTAGCGGCGAGCCTGGCGTGGGCCATGGATACGTTGTCAATGGAAAGAGCGGTAAGACTCATGATTATTAAGCGTTATATATTTGATGGGCTTTTGCCTGACGTTTCATTCCATCTGGGCAAGCTGGGGCGCGCTGGGGAATTCAGGCGTTAGGTTTTAGGAGATAAACAGCATGAAATGGAAGGCGGGTCAAAATAACCAGAGCACTTGGCTTCAATATCTTTCGGATAATGAAAGTTTTGCAGTTCTTTCTTTCATGCGAAGAAAGGGGGTTCGTCGCGTAGAGATTCTTTTGCAAGAAATACCCGATGAATTAAAAAGCGGCTCTGAGCGCATGTGTCCTTTTTCCCTCCAAGACTACAACGGGGATGAGTATATTTCTGTAGAAGGCTTAGGGTTTCTGAAAGATAATACAGTCGGCCAAAGGGTATTTACCACCGGGTGGAGCGCATACGACGACGATCTGCAGCCATTCAGAAACGTGATAGAAAAGATTCGCAACAAATTTGTTCTTGAAATTGACGGAGATGATCGAATTTTCGAAATAGACGATCAAAATATTCGTTATCTTAAAGAAATTTTCTCGGACAATGAACCTGTATTCTAATTCAAGTTCGCGGTCTCAGTTGATGCTACGCCTAACATTATGCTCAAAGCAGGTAGCTTTGAGGCCGGCTGACTTCAGCGCCGAGCAGATTCATTCAGGCGGTGCTCTACCTTACAGTCAGGAGATTTACCTATGAACATTCTCAATATTTTCAGGACGAAAAAAGCAGATACAACCGCTATCACCAAGCAAAGCTTGCTTGAACGCTTCGGCGGCATTGCTTTGGACAAACAAAGCAATCTCGCAGAAATCATCGGCGACAGGAATTGGAGCGCTGATACCGAAAAGGGAGAAATCAGATTTGGTGATGATCTGGCCTTTCCTATGCAAGTGCTGGGCACTTTCTCGCATTCCTCCGAAACCTGGCTATGGGCTTGGGCAAATCCGCAGGCAGCTTTCTCGCAGCACGTCTTGACCCAGGCAAACGACTTGAAAAAGTACGGCGATGAATTATCAATAGATTTTCTTACTACCGAGAAATTCGACGCAACGATGAACGACGCGCACATCATCGGGATGATTGCTTCAGGTTTTTTCAAAACAAGTTGCTACTATGTGGGAGATTTTGGAGATGGTGCTGTCGTGGTGACGATTCGGGACAAGGCCATCGACAATATACCTTCTATCGACAAAGCCAGAATTCCGGCTACTTTTTCGAGGTTGATCTCCCATTTTGAGATGAATCACAAAAATGCTTTCATCTGTTATCTTAAGGAAAAAGATTTCGTTGTCGAAGCCGATGGAGGCAACACTGTTACGGGAATCAAAGGAAAAGATAAAATCACCGCTACGTTCGATGAACTTTCAAGGCTGACAAATTTGAAGGCATGAAAGCGTTGTGCGCCCGACTGACATTGTGCCCAACATTACGCTCAACCCGAACACGTTAAAGAACACCTGGCAATTCAAACGTTAAACTGTCCACATCAATAATATCGAGGAGCTTTACGCACCATGCAAGAATCAGATTGGGATTTGTATTTGAATCGCCTCGTTGAAGAAACGAAATCAGCCATTCGACAATTCGCTGTGCAGCATGGTGACGAAGAAATCAGTTATTTTGCTTACGATTCAGACCCGCAGTGCGGATATGTGCTCACCTGCTTTAACACGTTAAGCGCGTCATTGGAGTTTTCTCGCAAGCAGCAGGAGCGCCGCGTTTCCTATCGTCGCAAGCTGATGGCTGAACCAGCCTGGTTTGACCATGCTTATTACCAGGTCAGGGCTCACGCGCTTCTCCCGTTCTGCAACAATACGGGCGACTTCGCCTATCAGGGGTTCACGGAAATTAAATTTCCGGAGTGGGAAGCGTTTTGGCAGAGCTCCGCCTACCCGCAGACGGAGGACCACGATGAAGATTACCTCATCAATCGAGTCGCGCGGCTTTTTTGTCGCGCCATAGACCAGCTTGTTGAAGAACGGGCATTCGAACGACTCAGGCTGGCGCAACCAACTCTTATCGGGTTTGTATTTCACGAGGATGAACAAAAGATATTGCACATGCTCAATTTGCCAAACTCACGCGATTAACTGAACACCTAACACGGCGCTGAGCGGCGGCTTCGCTGCCGATAAACTTTAGCGTTAAACTGAAAATCCAGCCAGACACCGAGAAATGAGCCAGCTTAATCGACTTCCTTGTAATAACTGCGGCGCGCCTACGTTCTCTGACGTGCTGGCGTCTAACGGCGGTAAATGTATCAGGTGTGCTCAGGCATTTCGAGACAAAGCATTGCGAGCTGCTTCGGAAAGCGTCGGCGACAGTTTTTATAATGTTCCATTTTTTCTTCTGCGGAACAAATCGTCGTCGTGGAAAAATTTAATTCTTACAAGAGCGGAAGCTATCGCGGCCGCCATGGACAAGCTCGGATATACAACTGAAAATCTGTCCGATTACTTCAAGGAAAAAGGCGAGCTCTCTAATTTTAGTTTATCTCAGTTAACCGCTAAGGGCCGAGAAGTAGCCCAAAATCAATTGGTTCAGTGGGGAAGTAGCGCGGATCGCTGGAAGTGGGAGGAGTTGCCCTCGGTTGAATACCACACGGATCACCTTATTGCTTACCTAAAAAAGCGTGTTGACTGACATTGCGCTTAAAGCGGGCGGACTCGCTGTCGCTTGGCCTTGATGTTAGCTGCGCGGGTCAATCCGTTTCGCGTCATGTAACAAACACTGCCTGCGGTCGTTTTTTCGACAGTGGGGAAAAGCTTGCAAGGGCATGTCATTATCGGTGAGCACAAAAACCATTTGCTCGACGCGGTTATGTTCCTGTATCTTTCTGACACATTATCTCGAAAGGGACTTAGAATGACTTTCGGTGGGCGCCGCGGGCGCTGTCACCGTTATCAACGTTCATTAAGGAGACAGACATGTACAGGTTTTTCTCGAAAGAGTTTTTAACGCGTCAAATTGTCTCAACATCGGCCTTGGCAGTTGCCTTAACTCTCAGCGCATGTGGTGGCGATGGGGGCGGTGGCGGCGACCAACACGCCGTGTCATTGAAGACACTATCGTCACCCAATCAGTACGTGTCCGGCGGTACAGCGCTGGTGCAGGTTGTCACCGATGCGCCGGGTTCGACACCGGTTACCGTGCTCGTGAACGGCGCGGATGAGTCATCTGCGTTCAGGCAAGGCGCCGACGGAACCTTGCTTGGCGTCGTGACGAATCTTGTCGTCGGGAACAATACGATCACAGCCAAGGCGGGCAATTCATCGGCGTCGCAGACGTTGACCAACTATCCCTTGGCCGGCCCCATCATTTCCGGGCCGCATATCACGCCGTTTATTTGTCAAACTGAAGCTTTCAAGTTACCTGATGGCAGTACGCTCGGCCAGGCAATCGACGCCGACTGTTCGGCGCAGACCAAGGTCACCTACATGTATATGCCGAAAAACGACAGCACCTTCAAGCCGTTGCCGGCCGGTAATTCGTTACCGGAAGATGTGGCGAGCACCACGACGCTGAGCGGTCAAACCGTGCCTTTCGTCATTCGGGTTGAAACTGGAACGATCAATCGCGGGATTTATCAGACGGCGGTGTTGCACGACCCGACCACGGAAACATTGCCGACGCCACTGAATCCGCCGAAAGCGTGGAACAAGCGCGCCATCGCCATTGAAGGCTTCGGTTGCGCAGGGGGTTGGTACATCCAGGGGAACGCTATCGGCAACCTCAATTCCGGAGACTTCAAGTTCAACAATCTCGATCCGACAAGACTCGGCGAAGGATACGCAACTTTCAGCAATACGTTGCAGCATGCGTCTAATAGTTGCAATGCGCTTCTTTCGGCTGAAGCTGCAATGATGACGAAGGAGCACCTTGTCAAAACCTTTGGCGCTCCTGAATTCACCGTGAGTGCCGGATGTTCGGGCGGATCGTATGGCAGCATGCAGCCGACCGACATCATTCCCGGTTTGTTTGATGGTGTGCTGATCATGTGTACCTTCCCGGATCCGCTCGGAATCGCGCTTTCCGGTTCGGATGGGCACCTCCTGACGCACTACTTCAGTTCGACCAATCCGTCGGCCTTCACCGAAGACCAGCAGGTAGCGGTCTCTGGATACAAGAACTATAAAGCTTTCCTCGATGCGGCCAATCAGGCAGGACGTACTGATCCGGTTTCGGGTCGCGTTGACATGCCTGGTTACAACTCCGGCGTTTGGAATGCGGCTGTTCCTGCATCGCTCCGCTACGATCCGGGCAGTAATCCTGTCGGCGCTCGCCCGACAGTTTACGATTGGGCCAGAAATGTGTACGGGGTTGATGCGAACGGTTTTGCAAAAAGACCGTTTGATAATGTCGGCGTTCAGTACGGACTCGCGCAACTCAATTCCGGCGTTATCACCGTCGATCAGTTCCTGGATTTGAATGAAAAAATCGGCGGCTACGATAACGACAGCAACTATGTTGCTTCGCGTACTTCGGGCGATCCGGGCGCCATCGAGCGTATGTATAAAAGCGGTATGCAACTCGTCGGCAACGGCGGGCTGGCGAGTATCCCGGTCTTCGACATCACCGGTATTTACAACGACGACAGCAGTTACCACTACCAATGGTTCCATTTTGCGACACGAGATCGTCTTGTCGGAGCAAACGGAGATTCAAAGAACCATGTGATGTGGCGCGGTAATCCGGTTCCCGCTGTGACGACATGGGATACGTTTATCAAATGGGTTTCTGAGTATAAGGCGGACGGAGGAAGCGGTACCCAGCGCGATAAAGTCATTCGGCACAAACCGAGCAACGCCATCGACGGTTGCTGGAGCGATCAATCCACTTTCATCGCAGAAGCCCAAACGCTTTCCAACCAGCCGGACACACAATGCAACACGCTGTTTCCGTCGTGGACTTTCCCGCGTCGTCAGGCGGGAGGCCCAGTCGCAGCAGACATTGCGAAGTGCCAGCTAAAAGCGGTGAACGCCAGCGACTACAAAGTGGCGTTGACAGCGGAGCAGTTGGCGCGGTTGAAAGCCATCTTTCCGAGCGGCGTGTGCGATTGGACGAAACCGGGCGTGAACCAAACGAAGCTGGTGCCTTTCCCGTCCTTCGGCCCTTCGCCTGTCAATCTGGTGTTTGATATCACGAAGCCGTAAGCAGATGCACGATCTTCACTTGAAGAAGTAGATAATGATTGCCCTCCTTCCCCCGCGTGCGGGGGAAGGCTGGGATGGGGGCCAGAGCTCTGAGGTCAGAAACAGGCATCAGATCGGGTAGCAGATTGCCGCCCCTTGTCTCCATTGAAGCGTTTTGCGCCGGGGAAGCAATCTGCTTTCCGTCATCATCACATGGATTCTGTGACATCGCTACGCGCAGGAAGATGTTTTTTCTTTGCGCTCTATGCGTTCTTTGCAGTAAATTTTTCGACAACCCCTACCTGCCTTCGGTGGGCACCCCTTTTCAAAAGGAAGCTTTCTTTCTTCGCGGCTTCGCGTGAGGCCAAAATGTCGCGGTTCGCGGCGCTCACCACGGCCTACGCGCTACGCTTGCGCGGTGAGATGAATGTGGTGGCGTTTATCGCCTAAGTTAACCGGCGGGAAGGCCGTTCGGGGGGAACGCAAGGTCAGGCCACGCCTGCCGTTCTTCGCTGTCCTCGAACGCCGACCAGCCAAGAAATGCCGCAATGCGACCGGCGAGAGCTTCGTACCACTGAGAGCCTCCTTCGTATGGGCAGATTAGCTCAACCACATTAATTTGTTCCCAGTAAGAATCTTCGTGGATTGCATAATCGCCGTTTTCGTTGCAATGAGCCATGATGATTTGCACCCACGGCGGATTGACCGCTTGAAACGAGAGCGCTCCAGTTTGCTGAAGCTCGAGAGTTTCAGTGAGAAATTTGGCCAGCGGCGCGGTTTGTGTAAAGCGCGAGTAACACGCGTCCGAACGAATGGTTAAGTACCACGACATGTACAAATTATCCTGACCTATCAAAAAATAGAGCGGGCGTATTTGGAGCCGTCGATGACCAAAACCCAAATCACGGGCGCTCGACTCTCGTTAATCAACTGGTGCTCGACATGGGCGTCGAAAAAAAGACAATCACCTTCTTCGACGACGATGCGTTTATTCTCGATTTCTGCCGTCAACGTCCCTTTCAGGACAACAATGTATTCGTGAACGCCCCGTTTATGTGGGAGGAAGACGCCGGTGCGACCGCCCGGTTGCAGTTCGTTGTGCACGACGTCGATACCGCGGTTCGGGAAAACGGGCGACAGCGCTCGTCGTACGAAGCCGTTGGCCTTGTCTTCAAGCATGACCTGTTCGGCGCGCTTCTGCAAAAAGATTTCTTTCGGTTCGGCGCTGGCCATCAAGTCGGAAATGCCGACATCGAGCGCTTCCGCGAGTCTGCCGAGTGTTTCGGCGGAAGCGCCGCCGTCGCCGCGCTCGATCTTGGAGATCATCGCTTTGCTGACCCCGGAATACTGGGCGAGCTTTGACATCGAGAAGCCACGAAAAGTACGAATGTCGTGCAGATTTTTTGCGATGTTGCTTTGTGATTGTTCCGCCATGTTGCTTCCGCTCTACCCTCTCCCGGCTCTCGGCTATCCTTCCGTCAGCGGGAGGGGGAAGGCTAAAGAACCGCAAAAGCGTAGATTATGGCAATAACCACCGGGCTGGCAAGAACGTAAGGGATCATAGTGCGTAAAAGCGCGCCTTCCAGATGCCGATCTCCGATGGTTGCACAAACCAGCGCGATGCGCGCCGGCGATCCTATAGTGCCGTAGGAAGAAGCGGCGTTCTGCATTGCTGCTGCCCACGGCGCTGGAAGCCCGATGGCGTGGGACACCTCGATCTGCAACGGCATGAACATCGCGTTCCCGCCCGAATTCTGTCCGGTCAGCCAGCCGCCGAGCGCGCCAAGAAACGGCGCAACGGCGACATAGACAAAGCCGAGCGAGCCGACTGCCTGGGCGACTACAGCCGCCATGCCCGACAGAATCATGATCTGCGCCAGGATCAGGAAGAAGGTAATCGTCAGCGCCGCAGGCAGAAACTGTCGCCAGGTTTGCTGAATATTCTTCGTCAGGCTGGACGCCGAACGGTTTAAAAGAGGCACTGAAAGCGCGGCAAGCAGCAGCCAGAAACCAGGAATATAAAGGAGTGGATAAGTGAAACCGGCGCCGAACGGGTCGATCACTGCAAGATGAGTCAAAAAATCGCGAACCGACGGGATCATACGCGTCGCCAGAAGTGTGGTGATCAAAAGGGCGTAAGGGGCGATGGCGTTGATTGAAGCGCGTTTGTCGAGAGAGACGGCATCTTCGCGCTTCGCGGACGCCATGATTTTCTCGCCCGCAAACAAGGCGAGGAGCATCAGCAGGCTTGCCAGAGCCCCCGCCAGTTCAATGCCGAACCATCCGGCGAACCCATAATCGGCGCCGCCCTTGACGGTTCCACACAGCAGCGCCAGCGGCCAGTAGCGCGCAATGGAGCGCAGGCCGTTGGCGACCGCCAATGTCGAAAACGCAAACAAAGTGGGCAGCGGCAGCGAAACAAGCATCGACAACGTGCCGACTTCTGCTGGAGGAAGTTTGGCGAGATGAGCGCCTATGGTCGTGCCGACGCCCAAGGCTCCGAGCGGCACGCTGATCTGGCCGAAGAGCGCCAGCGCCCCCGCTTTGAGCGGCGAATAGCCGAGCGTCAGCAGAAGCGGTGTTACGGCAAGAACGCTGACGCCGAAGCCGCTGATCGCTTCGACAAAGGTCGAAATGCCGATAACCAGCGCCAGCGTTTGCGTGTCTTTACTGCGAAACCCGCGACGAACGATCTCGACCATGACGGCGAGGCTGCCGGCAGCCGCTTGCAGCCGGTAAAGCAGCAAGCCGGAGAAAATCACGGTCAAAACCCCGAAGGCGATCGCCAAGGCATTCCCGGCGGACTGGGCTGCAATACTCATCAGGTCAGCGCTATTTGTCGTGAAGAACCACGCCAGCGCCAGAGTGACAACAGCAGAGGTCAGGCTTGTCCGCAGACCGCTCTGCTTGAAACCGAGCAGCAGCAGAAACGGCAAGATGAGCGGGACAGCAGCCAGGTAGATCACAGTAATCTTTTCATGTGCTCAAAACGGTTTTGTTCAAGCGCGCACCCATTTCGACTTTGCGTCCGCATGAACACGACGATGAGATGTGATTAGTGTACACATGTATCCTATAAAAATACGCATAAAAACATTATTTCATTCGTAATAATAAAAATATCACGAAAATAAATATCAAAAAGTGTACCAAAGTCTACTCATAAAAAGGCTTTTTGTTAAGCTGTTTTAAGCGGTAGGGGCAATGTGGTGGTGGCAAAGGGATGGCTGGCGGGGGTGTTGCCGCTGTTTGCGGGGCGTGAACCCCGGCAAATTTGCTACAATCTGCCATGTTATGAATCAGTGTGGCGGCATGACGGATGCCGCTTTTTTTCAGATGCGCGGGATGTGCGGAAGAATGCCGGGCGCATCGGGGGTTGGCAGGGCAAAACAGTTCGATATGCTCGAAGTTCAGGATCTCGCGGCGCGCCGCGGTTATGTGACGTTGTTCAGCCGGGTTTCCTTCAAGGTGGAGCCAGGCGAGGCGTTGATCATCACCGGCGCGAACGGCGCCGGCAAGACGACGCTGCTGCGGATGCTGGCCGGTTTGTCGCACCCGTTGTCGGGAAAAATCCTGTGGCGGGGG